>DASPWG010000156.1:0-2221 GCA_035621915.1 Streptosporangiaceae bacterium | reverse complement strand
AGGCCCATCATGACGTCGATCCAAACAAGCATGTCCGCGCCCACCGCGCTGAGCACCGCGCGCTGTTCCGCCAGGAACCGCTCGAGCGCGTCGGCGACCGCGGCGCGGATGGCGGCGAGGCCTGCCGGATCAGTTGCCATGCTGGCGAGGGTAGGGCATCCCACAGCCCGGTCGGGCTGGCGGCCAGGCCTGCGGCGCTGACCGCCCAGCACCCGCGGCGCGAGATGCCGATACCCTGGTCGGCATGCCAGTCGGACCTGCCCCGGCCATCCGCGACCTGCTCGCCGACGGCCGCCAGTCGTTCTCCTTCGAGTTCATGCCGCCCAAGACGCAGGAAGAGGAGGAGCGGCTTTGGCTGTCAATCAGGCAGCTTGAGCCGCTTCGGCCGACGTTCGTCTCAGTGACCTACGGTGCGGGCGGCTCCACCAGGGACCGCACGGTCCGGGTCACCGGCCGCATTGCCGAGGAGACCACCCTTACCCCGGTTGGGCACCTTACCGCGGTCAGCCACTCAGTAGCCGAGCTGCGGCACGTGATCGGTTCCTACGCGGCCGTGGGCGTGCGGAATGTCCTGGCCCTGCGCGGCGATCCGCCCGGTGACCCGAGGGCGGAATGGCAGCGGCATCCGCAGGGGCTCAACTACGCCGAGGAGCTGGTCAGGCTGATCCGATCGGCCGGAGACTTCTGTGTCGGGGTGGCGGCATTTCCTGAGGGGCACATCAGGTCAGAAAGCCTGGAGTCCGACGCCGACTTCTTCGTGCGCAAGTGCCGGGCGGGCGCGGACTTCGCGATCACCCAGATGTTCTTCTATCCCGAGGACTACCTGCGGTTGCGGGACGAGGTGTCGGCCCGTGGCTGTGGCGTTCCCATCATTCCCGGCATCATGCCCGTCATCAGTGTCACGGGCATCGAGCGGGCCGTGCTGCTGTCCGGCTGCAAGTTCCCGCCGGCACTGGCGGATGACCTGCACGAGCACGCCGACGACAAGGCGGCCGTCCGGAAGATTGGCGTGGAGTACGCGGCGGGCATGTGCGAGCGGCTGCTTGCCGAGGGTGTGCCTGGCCTGCACTTCTACACGCTGAACGGGTCGCGGGCGACGCGCGAGATCTACCAGGTGCTCGGCCTCGGCGACCGGGCGGCCCGCCGCGAGCGGTAGCAGGGGACGCAGCGGCGCTTGGACCCAGCAGCTACGCTGGCGCGCTCTTGCCCGAGCGCTGGTCAGGGCCGAACGGGTCAGCGCGGCGGCACGCGACGAGGACGATGGCACACGCGGCAATCAGTGGCGGCAGGACTTCCTCCACGGATGCCGTTACGCGGCCCCGGTACTCGTGCGCTGCGACTCTGTACAAGTAAAAGGCGATGGGATAGGCCGCAGTCGCGTAAAGGCTGGCCAGATACCGGCCGGGACGCGATGCTAGGGCAACCACCAGTCCGATCATCGCGAGCCCGATGGTCACCTCGACAAGCTCCTGAGCCCAGGCGCCTGAAATGGCGAAGTCGCGGAACATGAGCCGCATCCAGAATGTCCAGCTGACGGTCAGCGCGGCAGCGGCTGCGGCCAGGACTACGACGGACTTCCAGGTCAGGAGCTGCAGGCCGCAGCGGGGCCCGGCTGAGGCAAGCAGCGCCGTCGCTTCGAGCAGGTAGCAGACCAGGAAGAACACCTCGGACGGAGCGAGGAGGAGGCGATAGCTTCCCAGCAGGAGCCACCATCCGAGAGTGATGGCGATGAGCATCAGCGCCACGCGCCTGAGCCGCAGCAACACGGCGACCGCGATGACCACCTGCCCGGCTGAGGCGAGGTCGATGCCGTTCCGAATGACCTGGTACTGTGCGTCGACCTGCGCCCACTGCATCTGCAGTGCCGCTCGGAGCGCGCCGCCTACCGAGGCCGGTATTCCAGTCGGCGGGGTAACCACAAGGTGCAGCATCAGCGTGACGATCGCCGGGCCGACCAGCAGCAGCGGTGCGAAAACCGTAAACATTGCGAGCGCGTCACGGCCGGCGTTGCCAGGATATGGCTGGATGAGCCTGAGTCTTGTCCGGGCTGCGCCCACGAGCAGGTCTTCGGTCTCGGCGAGCCGCGGGCGTCGCTGGCCCGGCTGGGCGTCGGACAGCAGCACGGTCAGCATCTCTTCCTCGTGCCGCTGCCGGTAGAGCTTCGGATAGGCAGTCAGGAGCCGCCGGTACCTGCGTTCCAGGCCTGACTGCTCGCTCATCC
>DASPWG010000155.1:0-26986 GCA_035621915.1 Streptosporangiaceae bacterium | reverse complement strand
CCGCGGCACGCGGCCGCAGGGGTGACGCTCACCTTGCTGGTAGCCGCTGTCCAGGCTGCGGTCGGATACTGGCTTGGCTGCGCCGTCACGCCGCGCCCGGAGCCCATACCGTAGGCCGTCTCAGCGATACACCCGTTACCCGGACAAACCCCGCACACGGTAGCGCACCGTGCTACGATCCCCACGGTGTCGCTCAAGGTTGGCGTGACCGGTGGTGGCAGCGCAGGCCACGTGGTCCCGGCGCTCGCAGTAGCTGCGGAGTTCCGCCGCCGTGGGCAAGATGACCTGGTCTTCTTCGGCCGCGCCGACAGCATCGAAGAACGCCTGGCCGGCCAGGCCGGGCTGCGGTTCGTGCCGCTGCCCGCCGCGGGCCTGCGCCGTTACCGCTCCTGGCGCAACCTCGTGCTGCCGTTTGTCGTGGTCTGGGGGATTGTCCGCGCGATCATCGCCGTGCGCCGCGAGCGGATCAGCGTCCTGCTGTGCAAGGGCGGCTACGTCTCCGTTCCGGCTGCGATCGGGGCGTGGGTGAACCGGGTTCCGTTCGCCATTCACGAGTCCGATCATTCACTCGGCCTTGCCAACAGGATCTTGGCCAGGTTCGCGACCAAGGTGCTGACCTCCAGCGAGGGAACGCAGGTCCGGGGGCGCCGGGTCCAGCCGATCTGCACGGGCCTGCCGGTGCGCGAGGACCTTGAGGACGCCGATCCAGGCCGGTTCCGCGTCAAGTACGGGCTCGCCGAGGGTACCCGGGTGCTGCTGGTCTTCTGCGGCAGCAGCGGCTCGGTCCGGATCAACGACGCAGTCCGCGCCCAGCTTGACCTGCTGCTCAAGGACTTCCAGGTGGTGCACGTCTGCGGGCCGGGCAACGCCGACGAGGCGCTCAGCGGCGTTTCCGGTTATTACCAGTTCGAGTACCTCAACGAGGACATGGCCGACGCGCTGTGGCTGGCCGACATCGTGATCGGCCGTTCTGGCGCCACCACGCTGGCCGAACTTGACGCGCTCGGCAAGCCCGCGGTCCTGGTCCCGCTGCCGCTCAGCGTCAGCCGCGGCGACCAGATCGTGAACGCGGAGCGGTTCGCGCAGGGGCGCAGCTGCGTCGTGCTGCCCGACGACGAGCACCTGGCCGATGGCCTGGTAGCCGCCTGCGTCAGCCTGATCCCGGCTGCCGATGCGGCCAGCCGGGGAGTGGCCTCGGGCCGGGACGTGCGCAGGGCCGCGCGCCGCGTCGCGGCGGAGGTTGCGGGCATGGCCAGGTCACGGCACCGGCGGTCGTCCGGCCGCTAGCCCGCTGGCCCGCGTGGCTGGCGCCCGCGCCGCCGGAACGCCGGGCCGCAGGTTTGGGCTGGTGGCGATGGGCCGATCATTGGGTGGTGGCCAACCCAGAGATCGTCCGGCGGGCGGAAGCGGCCGGGATCATGCCGACCTACGAGAACTGGCGGCACGAGCGCGTCGAGGTCCCTGAGGAGACCCTAGTCGCGCTGCTCGCGGCCCTGAGCCGGGCCAGCGGACTGGGGGACGGTCAGCAGCATCCTGCGGCCGTGCAGCCGGCGGGCCGCACGCTGATCCCGGCCCTGCCGCAGCAGCGGACCTGGGGCTTCACCGTGCAGCTCTACTCGGTCAGGTCTCGCCAGTCGTGGGGCCACGGTGACCTGCATGACCTGGCCGAGCTTGCAGCCTGGAGCGGCCGCGAGTTCGGTGCCGGCTTCATCCTGGTGAACCCGCTGCACGCGGCTGAGCCGCTGCCGCCGGTCAGCCCGTCCCCGTACCTGCCCATGACCAGGCTGTTCACCAGCCCGCTCTACCTGCGGGTGGAGGACATCAGCGAGTACGAGCAGCTCGAGCCGGCCGACCGAGCGGCCATCGGCGAGCTAGCGCAGCCGCTGCGGGCACGGAACGCTACGCCCGACCTCATCGACAGGGACGCGGTCTGGCGGGCCAAGAGGGCTGCGCTCGAGGTCGTCAGCCGGGTGGCCCTCAGCCCCGAGCGGCAGGCGCAGTTCGACGCCTACCGCGCCGAGCGCGGCGCCGAACTCGAGCACTGGTCGGCATGGTGTGCCCTGGCCGAGTCCCACGGCCCGGACTGGAGGACCTGGCCGGCCGACTGCGGCTCGGTGGCGGCAGGGACGGCCGCGGTGGCGGCCGAGCCGCGCTTGCGGGAGGCCGCGGCGTTCCACTCGTGGCTGCAGTGGCAGTGCGAGCAGCAGCTAGCGGCCGCACAGCAGGCGGCGACGCGGGCCGGCCTGCGCTACGGGATAATCCATGACCTCGCGGTCGGCGTAAGTCCGGGTGGCGCGGACGCGTGGGCGCATCCGGAACTGCTGGTCGCCGGGGTGAGCGTGGGCGCGCCGCCGGACGGCTTCAACCAGCTAGGCCAGGACTGGGGTCAGCCGCCATGGCACCCGCAGCGACTGGCCGCGGCAGGGTACCGGCCGCTGGCCGACCTGTTTGACGCCTCGCTCCGGCATGCGGGCGGGCTGCGCGTCGACCACGTGATGGGCCTGACCCGGCTCTGGTGGATACCGGCTGGCCGGCGGCCCGACCAGGGCGCCTACGTCAGCTACGACCACGACGCATCGGTCGGCGCGCTTGCCGGGGCTGCTGCCAGGGCAGGTGCCGTCGCGATCGGGGAGGACCTCGGCACTGTCGATCCATGGATCCGCAGTCACCTGGCCAGGCATCACATTCTCGGCACGATGCTGCTCTGGTTCGCCCGCGAGGCCGACGGCTCGCCGCTGCGCCCTAGCCACTGGCGCCGCGCGTGCATGGCCACGGTGGGCACCCACGACGTGCCGCCGGTGGCCGGCTTCGTGACCGGCGAGCAGGTGACCGTTCGCGCCCGGCTAGGCCTGCTCAAACAGCCGGTTGAGACGGAACGGGCGCAGGCCGCGCAGAACCTGGCCCGCTGGCAGGCAGCGCTCCAGCGAGATGGCCTGCTCAGCGCGGGGGCTGCCGTGCCGGGCCCGGCGGAATTCACTGTCGCCTTGTACGGATTCCTCAGCCTTACTCCCTGCCTGCTGACCGGAGTGTCACTGGCGGATGCGGTGGGCGACGTCAGGACCCAGAACATCCCCGGCACCAGCACTGAGTACCCGAACTGGCAGGTCCCGCTCTGTGACGCCGATGGCCAGGCCGTGCTGATCGAGGAGCTAGGGCACTGCGCGCTGCTGCGCGACACTGTCGCGGCGGCCAGCGGGCTGCGCCAGGCCGCCCGCAGCTAACGTTGCCCGCGGCCTGCCCGGCGGAATGCTCAGGCTGGTTTCGCCGTTGCCGGAACTGAGACGACATCGCGGCGAGGAGCAAGCATTGCCTGAGCAGGAGCGCACTCAAGTCGATTTCTGGTTCGATCCGCTGTGCCCGTGGGCGTGGATCACCAGCCGGTGGCTGCTTGAGGTGGAGAAGGTACGGCCCATCGAGGCCCGCTGGCACGTCATGAGCCTGGCGGTGCTCAACTCCAGCAAGGAGGGCATGGACGAGCGCTACAAGGAGCTCATGAAGAAGGCCTGGGGCCCGGTGCGGGTGTGCATCGCCGCGGAGCAGAAGTATGGCCCCGAGGTGCTGCTGCCGCTTTACACCGCGCTTGGCACGAGGTTTCACCACGACAAGGCCGAGCGCGACCGCGCCACGGTGGAGGCGGCGCTCGCGGAGGTGGGGCTGCCGGTCGAACTGGCGGACGCCATGGACTCCACCGAGTATGACGACGCGCTGCGCGCCTCACACCACGACGGCATGGACCGGGTCGGATACGAGGTGGGCACGCCGGTGATCTCCGTCGACGGCGTGTCGTTCTTCGGGCCCGTGGTGTCGCCGATCCCGCACGGCGAGGCCGCCGCGCGACTGTGGGACGGCGTGCTGCTGGTCGCGGGCACCGACGGGTTCTTCGAGCTCAAGCGCAGCCGGACCAGGGACCCGATCTTCGACTAGGACGAGCCCGCCCCTGCCGCGCGCCGCGGGATCGTCGCGCGGCGGGCAGGCTCGTGGCTCAAGATGGCGGACGCGGCGGGTTGGTCCGTCAGCACTGCGTGCTCGTCCGTCAGGTGCAGGGCTGAGCGGCGCAGCCGCCGCCGGGCGGCCGGGAGCACGGTGGCGGCCGTGACGGCCGCGGCGAGCAGGATCAGGCCTATCAGGTCGGCGGCCGATGTCAGCGGGCTCATGGCTGTTGTATCACCCTCAGGGTCCAGGAACAGGCAGAGATCACGATGAGGCTGTGGGTACGGCGGCCCGGAGCCAGCCAGGTGTCGCCACGGCCCTGGGGACCCGACTGACTTATGTCGGTGCCGACGGCGGTGGGGGCGCCTGCGTCGACGACCAGCAGCCCTACTGCCGCGCTGGCCGGGCAGTTGTAGGCCCACTGGATCAGCCAGCCAGCGCCGGCCTCGATTCCGAACGTCGACGTGGTCCGGTCACCGTGCCCGGAGAAGACCGCAATCAGCTTGGCCGCGGCCGTCATCTGGCTGGCGTGTGCTGGCGGCCTGAGCTCCTGCGGACCGGATCGCCCGACCTTGCCCGTGGTGCGGCCGTTGCGGATCCTCGCACCGGCACTGGTGTGCCTGGCCAGGTGCTGCGCAGCAGAAGCGATCGTGACCGGCGATATCCGGCCGGGGCTCGCGGCCGAGGCGATCAGCACGATCGATCCGATGACGAGGCATAAGCCAGCGGCCCACATTCCGGCGGTCGCCAATAAGCGCAGCGCGAGGTGCGCCTTCAGCCGGAAGTCCTTAGACCGCGCGAACGGCGTCGCCGCGTGTTGCGGCCCGTGCTGCGGCATCGGCCAACCGTCGGGATCGTAGAAACTCGTGGGCATGGGCTCGGTCCATCGTTGGGCTTCTCGTAACTGACAGTTACTCTTTGGAGCCGTTACTCTCAGAGAGCGTTCTATCACGAAATGCAGTGGCGCCTCGGCCTTACGAGAGTATTGCCAGCTAGATGGGTTGTCACGGCGCGGCGGATGCCGGACCTGTCGCTAAGGTACGTCCCACAACCGGGATGAATAAGCTGGCGACACCGATTCGGGCAACGAGGCGAATACCCTCCGTTAACATCGGGCGTCCCCGGCGGCGCCCTGGGTGGTCGTGCCAGACTGGGCCCCGTGCGCGTATACCTAGGATCCGATCACGCCGGTTTCGAGCTGAAGGCCGCCCTCATCGAGATGCTGACGAAGGCGGGGCACGAGGCCATCGACTGCGGGCCGTCGAGCTACGACCCGGCCGATGACTATCCGCCGTATGTCATGCGAGCAGCCAACGGAGCGATCAACGACCCCGGCAGCCTCGGGATCGTCATCGGCGGCTCGGGCAACGGCGAGCAGATTGCCTCGAACAAGATTCGCGGCGTCCGCGCGGCGCTGGCATGGAGCGACGAGACGGCCAGGCTCGCCCGGCTGCATAACGACGCCAACGTGCTCAGCCTTGGCGCGCGGGAGTACCCGATCGAGGCGGCCGTGGGCTTCGCGAAGGTCTTCGTCGAGACGGCGTTCTCCGGCGCGGAGCGGCACGCCAGGCGTCTGGCCGAGATCGCGGACTACGAGCGCTCTGGCGAACTGCCGCCGCTGCCGAGCCCGTAGCGGCGCCTGACCCTGGGCCGACGGCGCCGCCTGGACTCGGAGGGCTCGCCCTGCCGCTGACCTTGCTGATCAGCAGCTGGCGGCTTTCCCTGGCCCCGGCGCGGGGCGTCCCGGCCTGCGGGTCGGGGCTGGCCTGCGCTCGGCGGGCCGGCTGGTTCCCTTGGGGGGCTGGCCGCTGCCGTGCCGGGCGCGTCACTCGGAGGGCTGGCCGCTGCCGTGCCGGGCGCGTCCCTCGGGGGGCTGGCCGCTGCCGTGCCGGGCGCGTCCCTCGGAGGGCTGGCCGCTGTCGTGCCGGGTCCGTTCCTTGGGGTGGCCGGCGGCCGGCTGGCGGCGCGCCTGCCGGGTGCGTCCGCCGGGGCGGCGGAGGGCTGGCTGGCGCCTTGCCTGGCTGGCATGCCCGGCTGACCTGTGAGCGGCCGCGCGGCCGGGTGGCGTTGCCTCGTCCCGGCCGGGCCGTCCTGCCCGGGCAATGTCGCCGACGCCGAGCCTGCCGACTGCGAGCCTGACCCCGGTCCAGCTCGGCCGCCGCGGCGACCGGGCCGATGGCCTTGGTGGCGCCCGCCCCGGCCAGCGGCTGGCACCTGCCCGTAGCCTGCCTGCGCACCTGCAGGCTCCGCCTGCTGGCGCGGCGGGCTCGGCGGCTCGGGCATGGCCAGCTCCGCCTCCGCCTCCTGCGCCGCGGTCGGCCTGGAGACATCCCTGGCCCGCAGGGCTGCGTCGAGGGTGATCTTCATCGCCGCCATTAGCCGTCCTCGCCGAGTCGCCGACTCCAGTCTGGGCCGGGCCGCGGCAATGCGCCAGCCGCGGCTGCGACCCTCAGAACATCATCCCGCTGTGCGGGGCGCGGTCCCACGACATCGCAGCCGCCAGGGCGGCTTGCGAGCCTGGCGTGAGCTCGGTCAGGTGGCCAGCCCCGGCCAGCTGTCCGAAGCTCGCGGCGCCGAGGTAGGCGGCCCCCAGCGCCTGCACGGTCAGCCGCACGTCGGCAGGAATATCCGTGCGCTCGCAGTCGACTGTCCCGTCGGCGGCATGACTGAGCGTGCGTAGCCGCCAGCGCCCGTCGTTGGAGCTGAGGACCGGGTCGATGACCTCGATCACGAGGTCAGTCGCCACTGCGTACCGGCGCTGTCTGAGCGCGGCAGGCACGTCGACCAGGCGCACCCACAAGCCGTCGGCGGGTGCGGGCCTCGCTCGCCGCGGGTCTGCCAGCATCAGCAGGAGGGGATCGTCCACGGGCCGCATGCGCGCCACGACCTCGTCGACCAGGTCCCTGGTGAGCAGGTCGGTCCACAGCGCCGCGGTCGCCTCCGGGTCGCAAGCCACAAGCTCCCTGACGAGCATCGTGCCCGCCGCCACGCTGTCCTCGCCGTAGCCCATCCGCGTCCGGTAAAGCGCATAACCGCGCGGCCCGCCGTCACCCTCGGCAAGCACGCAGCGCAGATCCGACATGCCGGGCGGACGTATCGCTGCCGTGTCCCACAGGATGTAGTCCCACCACCGCTCGTCCCTGGCCAGCGTGCCTGGCCGCTGCGCCAGCGCGGCGTCGAACACGCTGGCAAGCTGCTTCCGTACCCGCGTCGGCTCGGCGATCCTCAGCCGGGGATGGCACCGCTCGCCGGACTGCACAGCGGCGCCGATAGTCAGTACGCCTTCACCGCGCATGATCGTCAGCCGCTGATGCGGGGCGGCCATGCCGAACCCGAACCGGCCGTAGATGGCCGCCTCCGTGGCGAACAGGATCGCCACCGGCTCGCCCCTGCGCCGTGCATCGGCCATCAGATTGTCCATCAGTCCGGTCAGGATGCCGCGGCGGCGATGCGTCGGCAGGACGGCGACCATGGTCACGCCCGCGGCCGCGACCGCGGCGCCCGGCACCGTCAGCTGGAAGCTGTAGGCGCTGGCCGAGCCCACCATCTCCTCGCCATCGAACGCGGCTACGGTGCGGTCGTACTCGACCACCGCGCGTTCCCGGTCGAGCGCCTCGGCCGGCAAGCTCTCCAGGAACGCGTGCGAGGCCACCTCGCCGAGCGCATCGAACTCCTGGGCGGTGATCGTCCGGATGGGATACGTCGTGGCCATGCCTGTATTCCTACCGCCTGCGCCATCCGGCCGGCCAGTGCATTTCGGGCTAGCTCTCAGGACGGGCGCGGCCATGATCGATCGATGCGATGAGGGCAGCTGACCTTGATGTCGGCAGTGCGCCAGGACCGATACAGTGCGGGGAAGATGGTTGCCACCTTTTTTCGCCGGCTCTGGTCCGCGGTCACGTCGTTCGCGGTTCGCCTGCGGGGACGGGTCAGGCGTCAGCTCATCACCAGGAACCGGCGGGTAGCGCTCACCCTCGCGCTGCTGACCGTGGCGATCGGCATAGCGGCCGGGCGGTCCGCCAGCGACTGGGTATCGCCAGGCGTTCTGATCCTGCCAATCCTGGCGGGCGGCCTGCTGCTATGGCCGCGGGCGCTGCGAATCCTGTTCGGAATCGTCGCGGTCATGCTGGGCTACGACTGGTTCGAGGGCAAGGGCGATCCAGGCATCCTGGCGACGATCGTGATCACGGCAATCTTCGCCGACGTGCTCTCGCGGACCAGGTCCAAGCTCGGCGTCCGCGGGCTGCGCGGCGATCAGATGCTGATAGAGCTGCGCGACCGGATCAGGGCGCAAAGCGCGATCCCCGACCTGCCAGAGGGCTGGCACTCGACGGCAGTGCTCAGGCCGGCAGGAGGATCCTCGTTCGGCGGTGACTTCCTGGTAGCCACGAGCGACGGCAAGGTGCTGGAGATGGCGCTGGTCGACGTTGCTGGCAAGGGCATCGACGCGGGAACCAGGGCGCTGCTGCTTTCCGGTGTATTCGGCGGGCTCCTCGGGTCGGTGCCGCAGGCGGACTTCCTCCAGGCGTGTAATGCCTACCTGCAGCGCGGCGGTATGTCCGAGGGCTTCGTGACGGCCGTGCACCTGTCGCTGGATCTGGTCAGCGGCGAGTACGTGATCGCATCGGCTGGGCATCCGCCCGCCGCCCAGTTCGAGTCCGGCAGTGGTAAGTGGCGGCTGGTCCAGGCCCGCGGCATCGTGCTCGGCGTGGTCGCGGACCTGCGCAGCAGGCCTGAGCGCGGCCAGCTGCGGCCCGGTGACGCGCTCATGCTCTACACCGACGGGCTGGTCGAGGTGCCTGGTCGTGACATCGACGCCGGCATCGACCGGCTGCTCGGCGAAGCTGACCGGCTCATCGCGACCGGGTTCGGGACCGGGTCGGCCAAGCTGGTGCAGTCCATGCAGCGGTCAGGGCGGCACTCCGACGACTGCGCGCTGGCCCTGATCTGGCGTTCCTGACCCTAGCCCGCGCTCATCGCGTCGGCACTGTTCAGCTGCTGGATGGCATACTCAACCAGCGTCACCAGCACGTCGCGGCTCGAGGTGCGCTGACGCGCGTCGCAGAGCACCACCGGCACGCCGGGATTCAGGTCGAGAGCCGCGCGAACCGCCTCCGGCCGAAACCGCGCCGCTCCTTCGAAGCAGTTGACGGCCACCACGAACGGCATCCCGCAGCGCTCGAAGTAGTCCACGGACGGGAAGCTGTCAGCCAGCCGACGCGTGTCGGCCATGACGACCGCGCCGAGGGCGCCGAGGGCCAGCTCATCCCACATGAACCAGAAGCGGTGCTGGCCGGGTGTGCCGAACAGGTACACGACCAGGTCATCGCGAACCGTGATCCGGCCGAAGTCCATCGCCACCGTGGTGGTCGACTTCTGCTCCACGCCGTCCACATTGTCGACCAGGATGCTCGGCTCGCTCAGCATCTCCTCGGTGCGCAGCGGCTTGATCTCGCTGATCGAGCTCACCATCGTGGTCTTGCCAGCGCCGAATCCGCCGGCGATCAGGATCTTGATCGAGATCGGCGACGGGCTGGCGATGTCGTGGTCATAGCCTGCGGAGGGCATCTGCGACGTCCTTGAGAATTCGCGGGTCGGTCAGGCCACTCCGCGGTGGTTTGCCAATAGTGATCAGGCCGCGTTCGCGCATGTCGGACAGCAGGATGCGGACGACGCCAAGCGGCAGGTCGAGGTCGGACGCCAGGTCGGCGACCGGCACGGGGTGGCGGCAGAGCCGGAGCACCTGAGCATGCTCGGGCTCGAGCAGCATACGATCGAGAGATCGCGTGTCGATCGCGGCCCCCACGGTGGCTAGCAGATCAAAGGTCTCGCCCTGCGGTCGGGTGCGGCCGCCGGTCAGCGCGTACGGCCGGACGACAGGACCCGCATCTCGGTCGAGCCACTGATCGTCAGGCACTGAGCTCACACTGCTTCGGCATGCGGCCGGGCATTCACCGCCATGTGCTCGCCTACCCGCCTGACCAGCACGGCCATCTCATAGGCGATCTGCCCGGCGTCAGCCTCTGTGGCAGCCAGGACGGCCAGACAGCTGCCCTCGCCCGCCGCCGTGACGAACAGGAACGCCGACTCCAGCTCCACGATCGTCTGCCGTGGCATCCCGCAGCCGAAGTGCTGGCCCACGCCCCTGGCAAGGCTCTGGAAGCCAGCAGCTACGGCCGACAGATGCTCGGAATCCTCACGGGTAAGTCCCGCCGACGCGCCGATCGCGAGTCCGTCCCTGGACAAGATCACCGCTTTCTCGATCTGGGCGACTCGCGCCACCAGATCGTCAAGCAGCCAGTCCAGTGCCCCAGTCCGGCTCATGTGGCCTCCCCTGCTGTCTTCAGTCAATCTCGTCCTGGCCAGCGTCGTTCGCAGTAGTGGGAGTCGGCGGCGAGGCGTCCGCCGCCGTCTTGGTCCGCGTGTCGTCCCGCGCGTCACCCGCCGCGCTCTCTGGCGGCGCGTACAGCCCCCGGATGGGCTGGTAAGGAGGCTCCTCGGAGTCCGCAGGCTGACTGCCCTCGGCGCGGCCAAGCTGCCAGCCGCGCTGCAGCGCGCTCATCGTGCTGAAGGCAGCCTCAGGCGAGGCTGTGACGTCCGTGCTCGGTGCCGGTGCCGGTGCCGGTGCAGGTGCCGGTGCCTGGGCGGCGGGGCCGCTATCGCGCAGCTGTGGAGCCAGATTGGCCTGGCGGACGCGCACGGGCAGGCCAAGCGCGGCTAGTTCCGCCATGCTGACCTGGCTGTCCGCGTCTTCCCCCGCCGTGGCGGCCGGCTGCGCCCGGCTCGGCGTGAATACGTCATGCTGGGCGCCGGCCGAGTTGACGTCGGCGGGTGGTGCGTCCGCCCACGCGAACGCAGCGGACTTGGGTGCAAGAGGCTGGGGTGGTACGGGCTGCGGTGCTACGGACTGCGGTCCTAGGGACTGTGGTGCGGCGGTTTCCGTGTCGGCTGACCGGGCCGCAATGTCGGGCCGGGGTGGCAGCCACGCTGGCCGCCCTCCTGGCTTTCCCCGCATCGGCAGTCCGGAGGGCGGGCTGCCGCTCGGGCTGACCGGGGGCTCGGCCACAGGCGGCAGGCTGCCAACTGGACTGACCGGAGGCTGATCGAGCATGGGGATGTCTGTCGGCGGCAGACCGGTGACGAAGCTTGCCTCCGACGCGAGTTCCTGCCTGAGGCTGATATACGGGGTGCTCTCGGGCGTCAGGGCGCCCGCCGGGATGATGCCAGAGGGCGGCAGGCCTGACGACGAGGCGTCCGTCATGTGGCCGTTGCCGTTTCCGATGCTCAGCAACCCCCGCTCGGTCACGGCCAGCGCAGCGTGCCGTCCTGAGGACTGGCTGTCCTGCGGGCCTGCGGCAATCGCCGGGTCCGGCACGTACGAATTCTCGTCGACCACCAGTGATATCGGGATCAGGACGATGGCCGTGGTGCCGCCGTACACCGACGGCTGGAGCGTGATCGAGATCCCGTGACGGCGCGCCAGCTGGCCGGCGATGAACAGCCCGAGCCGGTCACTGTCGGACAGGTCGAACTGCGGCGGCTGCGCCAGGTCGCGGTTTATCTCGGTCAGCCGGTCGGGCGAGATGCCGAGCCCGCGGTCCTCGATCTCGATGGCAAAGCCCTTGCCGACGATGTCGCCCTGGATGCGGACCGGCGTGTTCGGCGGGGAGAACACCGTGGCGTTCTCGGCAAGCTCGGCTACCAGGTGAATGACGTCCGCGACGGCGTGGCCGGACACCGCGGCCCTGGTACGGGCCAGCACCCTGATCCTGGTGTAGTCCTCGACCTCGGCGACCGCGGCCCGGAGCACGTCGATCAGGGGGACTGGCTGCCGCCATCCGCGGGCCGGCGTCTCACCGGACAGGATGATGAGGCCTTCCGCGTGTCGCCGCATGCGCGTGGTCAGGTGGTCGATGCGGAACAGGTCCTCGAGTTCCTCGGGCTCCGTGGCCCGTCGCTCCATGCCGTCCAGCAAAGTCAGCTGCCTGTGCAGCAGCGACTGGCTGCGGCCGGCCAGGTTCCTGAACACGTCACTGATGCCACGGCGCAGCCTTGCCTCGTCGATCGCGGACTTCACCGCGGTCTGCTGAACGATGCCGAAGGCATACTGGACCTGCTCTATCTCATTCGTTGAGGTGTCAACCTCCGGCGCGGCGTAGTCGGCCAGGTCGACTGGCTGCCCGTCGCGTAGCTGCGAGATGACCGACGGCAGCTTGTCGTGGGCCAGGCCGAGAGCTGACTGGCGCAGCTCGCGCAGCTGCCGGACCAGGCTGCCGCCGATGTACAGCGACAGCACGATGGACACGATCGTGCCGATCAGCCCAAAGCCCGCTGCCAGGATGAGCTGGAGGAAGATCGTGTCCGCCTCGTGGCCTGACTGATCCTGCAGCGCGTTGGCCGCCAGCTTGATGGCGTGGCCCATGTCGGCCGAGTAGGTGCCAAGCACGCCCACGGCGCTGGCGACCTGAGCGGGCGCCGGGCCCGATCGCCAGGGCGAAGTTTCGACCGCGGACTCGAGGTTGCCCACCGCCCTGCTGGTTGCGGATGGCACGCTGTCGGCCACCATCTGCCGGTACTGCGAATCAAGCAGCGGGAGCGTGGACGCGATCTCGCTGCTGCGTGCCGCTGCCAATTGGGCGAACAGGATCCGGTCCGGAACCGGGAACTTGCCGCTGCTCATGTCGGCCTGCAGCAGATCGCTCTCCTCCAGCGCCGTCTGCGCCGCCTGATCCAGGCCGATGACCTCAAGGGCCTGGGTGACCAGCGGCACGTTCGACTGCTGGAACATCGACGCGTCCAGCACCTGGTAGCCCTGGTCGGTGATTGCGCTGTAGTCGGTGAGCGCCTGCGGGATGGTGAGCGCGGAGGCGCCGACATCGTTTCTGATCCAGCTCAGGTTGTTGGTCGCGGTCAGCAGCGACTTGATGGCCTGCTTCTCCTGCGTTCCGGCGTCTGACTGGACGGTTGACGAGTTCAGCGTGGTGGTCAGCGCGTCGAGGGCCATGTCGGTGGAGTTCTCGGCCTGGCTTAGCTGGGTGGCCAGGCCCGCCGAGTTAGGAGTCGCCAGGAACAGGACCGCGAAGTGCCGCTCGGTGTCGAGCTTTTGCTGCACGTTGCCCAGCGGCGTTAGTAGCGCGGATCGAAGCGACTTGGCGTGTGCCTGAGTCAGCGCGTTGCCGAGCGTGATGCTGGCCGCGAACCCGTACAGGGCCATCAGGCAGAAGACCGGAACCAGGATGAGGATGCCAACCCTCAGCCGGATCGACCTGCGACTCAAACCCATGGAGTTGGCCCCATTGTGAGAAGTGACACCGCTTATATGAGTGCTGACACCGCATGCCCGACGGGCGCTAGGTGCCCGTCAGGCGATATCGGAGCGTAACATCCAATTGGTCAGTTGATCATTGAAATCGGATGACCGGGCTGAATATCGCAGCTAGGTCGCCATCCCGTAAAGGGCCGCCGGCAGGCGTGCCTGAGTCGGCTAGAATCCCGGATGCGCTCGGCTGCTGGGCCGGGCCGGGGGGATGACCTGCATGGATGCCTAGTGTCCAGTTCGCGGGATTGACGTCGGGACGCTGGCCTTGGGCGGCGGCTGAGCGGCGTGGCTGCGGTCGGTGGTACTGGGCTATCCGCAGGCGGTTATCCAAAGGTGTTCGGGGGTCGTCGGGGTGTCCGCCGACTGTCGGGGAAATCGGTCGGGAGAATTGTGCACTTTGTATTAGACGCTGGTTACCGCGAGCTTTCCGGAAGGAGCCTGCTAGCTCCTCTGGCTGGTGGTGTGCAGTGACGACGGACCGGGTCGTCGTCATCGGCGGTGGCCTGGCCGGGATCACCGCCGCGCTGTGCTTAGCGGAGGCTGGCCGGCCGGTGACGCTGCTGGAGGCTAGGCCCTGGCTGGGGGGCGCGACCTGGTCCTTCGGCAGGCACGGCCTGACGATCGACAACGGCCAGCATGCGTTCCTCCGCTGCTTTACCGCCTACCGTGACCTGCTGGACCGGTTAGGGGTCAGCGGGCTGACATCGGTCCAGGACCGGCTCGACCTGACGGTGCTTACTGCTGCCAGTCTGACGGCTCAGGGGCTGACCGGTGCCGGGCCAACGCCTGCCGGGCTGCATGCTGGCGGGCTGGTCAGGATCACGCGGTCGTCATGGCCGGCGCCGCTGCATCTGGCATCGCTGCTGACTAAGTATCGTCCGCTGACGATCTCGGAGCGGCTCGGCATCCTGCCGGCTGCGCTCGCGATGTGGCTGACTGACCTGTCGGGGCCTGGCCTTGCGCAGCGGAGCATGGGTGACTGGCTTGCCAGGCACGGACAGGGCGAGCGCGCGCGCAGCGAGTTCTGGGACATGTTCCTGGAGCCTTTCCTCAATGTTCCGACCGATCAGGCCGATCTCGGGACAGCCGCGAGCCTGGTCAATGCTGCCCTGCTGGCCGGGCGTGACCGAGCCGACCTGGGCATGACGTCAGTGCCGTTGCGCGACCTGCACGCCGGCCCGGCGGCCAGGCGACTGGCAGAACTCGGCGCCGAAGTGCGCTTGGGCGCGGAGGTGATTGCCCTTGGGCGGGAGCCGGGCGGCGAATACCTGGTCCGGCTTGCGCCAGCCGCGCAGTCTGCCGCGGCGGCGCCGGACGCGCAGACCGACGCGCGCGCGGAGGACCGAGGCTGCGTGCGAGCAGCCGCCGTCGTGCTGGCTGTCCCGGCCTGGACAGCCAGCGCCCTGGCGCCGCCAGAGCTAGCCGCCGACGCGACCGCCTGGGGCCGCATTGGGCCCGCTCCAGTTGTCAGCATTCACGTCATCTACGACATCGCGGTAACGAGCCTGCCGTTCGCCGCAGTAATCGGGTCTCCGCTGCGGTGGATTGCCGACAAGACGCGCTCCGCGGGCCTGCACACCGGCCAGTACCTCGCCGCCAGCCTGCCAGCGGCAGGCAGGTACGTGGACGCGCCGCCAGCCAGCTTCCGTGAGCGATTCCTGCCAGAGCTAGAGCGGCTCTTCCCGCCGGCCGCCTCCGCCCGAGTCGAGGACTTCTTCGTGACCAGGGAGCGAAGCGCGACGTTCCGGCCCGTTCCCGGCTCGCGCGCGCTCCGCCCAGCGCAGCGAACCGCGCTTGACCGGTTCGCGCTCGCCGGAGCGTGGACAAGCACCGGCTGGCCAGACACCATGGAGGGCGCCGTGCGCAGTGGAAGCCTTGCGGCCAACGCAATCCTTAGCGACCTGAGCGGGCCAAAGGAGCGAGAGCATCGGCAGGTCCGCTGGCGCGGCCCGGCTCACCAGCCGGCACCGCCCCCGACTGGACCGGATGACGATCGGGCCGCAGCGGCGGACGCGGCCGCCGAGGCCTCGACCGTTCCTGAGGCCTCGACGGCTCCTGAGGCTTCGACCGTTCCTGAGGCTTCGACCGTTCCTGAGGCTTCGACCGTTCCTGAGGCTTCGACCGTTCCTGAGGCTTCGACGGTTCCTGAGGCTTCGACCGTTCCTGAGGCTTCGACCGTTCCTGAGGCTTCGACCGTTCCTGAGGCTTCGACGGCTCCTGAGGCTTCGACGGCTCCTGAGGCCTTCACCGCTCCCGAGGCCTTCACCGCTCCCGAGACCGGCCCGGCTCCCGGAGCCGGCCTGGCACCCGATTCCGGCGACGAAACTCCCAGCACACCAGCCGTCAGCCCGGCCAAGCGCGCTGCCGCGGTGCCCGGCCAGGTGGGCCGTCAGGAAAAGGCGGCACGCCCGTGACGGCGTCGCATGCCGAGCGGGCCGTGGCAGCGATGGCACGCGGCCGTAGTCGGCTGCTCGAGCTGCAGGACCCGGCCGGCTACTGGCGTTCCGGCCGCACGGCTCAGATCTGGCTGACCGCCTCGGATCTGTTGTTCCGCGAGTTCACCGGCTCCGCGTCCGCCGAGGTGACAAGCGCCACCGCACGCTGGATCCGGTCCATGCAGCGACCGGACGGAGGCTGGCCCGGCGAGGACGGGGGTCGCCCAGCGGTGTCGGCCTCGGTGCTGGCCTACTGGGCTCTGCGGCTGGCAGGCGATTCGGCAGACGCCTATCACATGGCGCTGGCGGCAGGCTGGATCCGCGACGCGGGCGGCACGGCCGCCGCGGACTTTCTTACCCGCGTATGGCTGGCCATCTTTGGACAGGTTGCCTGGGCGGAGCTTCCCGTTTCCCCTCCGGAAGCCATCTTCCTGCCTGCCGCATATCAGCTGCTGTCGCCAGAATGCGCAAGCCTTGGCAGGGCTGCGCAGGTGACGCTGTCTGTCATCGCCGCCCTGCGGCCGGTGCGGAGGCTGCCGTTCGGCCTTGCCGAGTTGCAGGTTCCTGGCGCCCTGAACGGCGGCCAGGCCGAGCCGCCACGGGTAACCGGTCATGTCGGCCTCGATCGCGGCCTGAGCGCGTACGAGCGGCACGCCGCCGAGTTCGCCCCGCTCGGTGCGGCACGCTCGGCGGCGGTGCGCAGGTGCGCAGAGTGGATCGCCGGGGCGCAGCAGCCCGACGGGTCGTGGCTAGCTGGGGAGCTGGCTCAGCACTTCAACCTGGTCGCGCTGTGGCTGGCCGGCTATCCGATGGACCATCCGTGCCTGGCGCGCGGCGTCGCGGCGGTTGAGGCCATGGTCGTGCAGCGGCCGTCGCCAGCCGGCCCGCTGCGGTGGCTGGAGGTCGGCGGACCGGCGGTGGCTGCCACCGCCCTGGCGATCTGCGGCCTGGCCGATGCTGGCCTCCCGGCCGATCACGGCGCAATGCTGGCGGCCGGTGAGTGGATGCTCGCCGGTGCCCTGGCGGCCGTCGCCCGGTCGAGCCCGCGGCGGAGCCTGGGCGACCTGCGGACGGCGGCCACCCGCCAGCTGGCCGATCTGCATGCACCCGCGGTAGGCGGCCTCCAGGACGAACCGTCAGCGGGGCTGGCCGCAGCAGGCCATGGGATGCGGCGTGCGGCCGGGGACGGATCAGGCGCCCGGGTCGCCGACATCGCGGCCGCAGTAGTGGCGCTACGGCGGGTCAGCCTGCCGGTCTCGTCCGGTCAGCGACCCGGCACCGTCTGCCTGGTCAGGTGGCTGGCCGGCGTCCAGCGTGGCGACGGCGGGTGGGGACGGCGACTGCTCGGCGCGGAGCAGCCGGCTGGCGCCCGCACGGCTGGCTGGCCCGCGACCTGGCAATCGGCATCCTCGGTGCTGCTGACCGCACGCGCGCTTGCGGCGCTCACCGCCGCAGGCCAGCCGGGCTCCAGCGCCATCCGGCGTGCAGGCACCTGGCTGCTGCGGCAGCAGTTGCCCGACGGCTCCTGGCCAGGCGAGCGGGGGACAGGCGAGCTGAGGGCTACCTGCGCCGCCCTGCTTGCCCTCCGCGGGGCGGGGGTGCTCGCGGCCAAGGCCCCGGTAACCCGCGCCACGGGCTGGCTATTGCAGCGCCAGAATCCCGACGGGGGCTGGGGCCTGATAGAGCATCCCGGCGAACGACCGGCGGGGCCGAGCGATCCGTCGGCGGCAGCGCACACTGCACAAGCGCTGCTGGCCCTGCTCTGGGCTGGCGGCCAGGGCTCGGCGGCGGCCATCGAGCGCGGCGCCGGCTGGCTGCTTGGCGCGCAGCTGCCTGAGGGCAGCTGGCCTGGCCCGGAGCGCTCCAGCCCGGAGGGCCACGACGGCGGCGGTCGCGGTACCGAAAGCGCGATCGCGACGGCCTGGGCGCTCAGCGCGCTTGCGGGTCTGGCGGTGGTGGGTCAAGCCGGCCGGAACGAGGGCCAGGGTCGAGCTGGCCGGAACGACGGCCAGCTGGCCGGCGCAGACCTGACCGGATGAGCGCGCAGACCCCCGCTCCGGGCCGCGCGCCGGGTCTGTCGGCGTTTGCGTGGATGCGGTCAGTGCCGTCAGAACCAGCGGTGCTAGCATCGGCGCTGCGCGGTGGGCACGTGTCCTTCGCCTCTGTTAGTGCGGCCTGCCAGGTGGGCAGGAAGGGCTGCGTTACGTCGAGACACCGCGCGAGGGCCTCGAGCGTGGCGTGGCCGCGCTTGAAGCGATCGACGAACGAGCGTGCGTTCTCGATTAATTCCGCATGGCTGGCGTCGGCCCTACCGGGCCGATCGCTACCGTGCCGCTGCCGCGGCGGCGGCAGGCCGGGCCGTGCGTCACCTCAGCAGACCGGGGGCAGATTGTGACAGCGCCGACCGACAACCGGGGGCGTACCGGCGTCACAGTCGACGCTGCGGCCGACGCCCGGAGGCGGGTCACCGCGGTGCCCGCACGGCCGCGTCCCGCGGCTGCGTCGCTGCTGGTGGTGGCGCTGCCCTGCCTGGTCACCGCGGCCGTGGTAGCCGTCCAGATCTCGGTGCCGTCCTACTGGCGCGACGAGGCTGCGACGGTGGCCGCGGTGCAGCGGCCGCTGACCGCCCTGGTGTACATGCTGGGCAACGTCGATGCGGTTCATGGCACCTATTACCTGCTGATGTGGCCGCTGGCCAGGCTGTTCGGGACTGGCCAGCTGATCATGCGGCTGCCGTCGCTGGTCGCGATGTCGCTGGCGGCAGGCGTGGTGGCCGCTACCGGGAGGCGGCTGTTCTCGCCGTCCGCCGGGCTCCTCGCGGGGCTGCTGTTCGCGGTGTTGCCGAACGTGAGCCTGTACGGGCAGATGGCGCGCTCGTACGCCATGGTCACGCTGGCGGCCGCGGTGGCCAGCTACCTGCTGGTCCGGCTGACCGAGAACTACACCAGCCGTCCTGGCTGGATCTGGTATGCCGCCAGCCTGGCCGTGCTCGGCGCCCTGAACATTTTCGGGCTGCTGCTGATCCCGGCGCACGCGATCACGATGCTGGCCCGCCTCCGGCACGAGGACCGGGCCGTCAGGCGCGCCGCGTTCGCCCGCTGGCTTGCCGCTGTCTGCACGGCGGTCGTCCTCAACATCCCGCTGCTGAACCTGGCGTACCAGCAGCGAGTGCAGATCAGCTGGGTGCCGGCCCCGAACCTGGAGAGCGTGGGCAACGCTCTTGACCTGCTTGGCCCGCCGCTCATGAGCGTGGCCATCCTGGCCACCATCCTGGCCGGGTTGTGGGCGGCCAGGGCAAATCGGCGCCTCGGCAGCGCGAAGGCGCAGGCGGCCGGCCTGGAGCCGAGCGGGGCAGGCGGGTCCGTCGCCGCCGCGGTCTCGCAACCGTCCTTCGGCCCGGTAGCGGCGCTCACCCTGCCATGGCTGCTGCTCCCGGCAGCGGTGCTGCTGCTCGCCAGCCTCGACACGCCCGTCTACACCTCGCGTTACGTCATGTTCTGCCTGCCGGCGGGCGCACTGCTTGGCGGGACTGCCCTGGCCTCGCTGGCCCGGGCGCCGCGCCGGAGGCTGGCAGGCTGGCTAGCCGCCGCGGCGGCTCTCGGGGTCATCGCCACGCTTGGCTTCGGTACCCAGGTGCAGTATCGCCAGCCGGCGGGCCACGCGGACAACATCCGGGCAGCGGACATGATCATTGCTGCCAACGCCAGGCCAGGAGACGAGGTCTACTACCCCTGGTCGGTATTCATGCCGATCAGCGATGCCTACCCGTTCGGCCTGGGCCGGCTGCCCGATATCCAGGTCGGCGAGCCGGCGATCAAGTCGGGCACGCTCGCTGGCACCAGGGTGCCGCGGGTGGAACTGAAACAGCGCCTGGCGCGCGCCGCCCGTGTCTGGGTGGTGAATCTGAGCGGCGACACGAACGTGGCACGGCTGCTGAGGCCGGCAGGCCTGCACCTGGTCAGGACGTGGAAGACCTCCGACATCTGGCTGCAGCTATGGGTCAGGGATCAGCCGGCCGGAGGTCATCACTAGTTCAGGCCGGAAACGTTCACGGCGCGGTCGGCGGGATGCGTCAGCGCGTCTGATCGGCCGCGTGCGCCCCCGGCCGCGCTGTGCTTGCCGGCCAGCCAGCCAGGAAACTGACGTGCTGCTATTTAAGAGTAGCCATTCAGCATCCGCTCAGGATCTTGCGGCAGCATCAGTACCGCTCGGGCCGAAATAGGCCCGCTGCGGGCTGTCACGACACCGATGTTCCGGGTCGCGGCCCAGCAATCTGACACGGTGCAAGGAGTACGGATGTTCGGTACTTACCTGAGGCGCGAACTGCGCCGGCGCGCCCGGCAGTCCAGCATCATCGCTCTCGGCCTAGCCCTGGGCATCGGGCTGGTGATCACTGTCACGGCGCTATCCGCGGGCGTGAAGGACGCCCAAGCCAGCGTGCTGCATTCGCTGTACGGCCTGGACACTGACATCACGGTAACCCAGACGCCTACGTTCACCGGCGGGCCGGGATCCCTCGGCTTCCACTTCGGCGGGTCGAGCTCAGGCACAAGGCCGAAGGCGGGCACGACGGTTAGCGTTGACCGGCTGACGAGCACCGGCCTTGGGGTGCTAAGCACCGCTGACGTCAGCAAGATCGCGAAGATGGACAACGTCGCCGCGGCGGCTGGCGGGCTCACCCTGACGGATGTCAAGACCAGCTTCACCATCCCGAGTTCTACCAGCGGCAGCGGCTCCGGCGGCTTTGGCGGCGGTGGAGGCGGTGGAGGCGGCAGCGGCACGTTCCAGCTGCCCACGACGATCACCGTGCAGGGCGCGGAGGTGTCAGGCAACGCCGCAGCGCTCGGCCCGCTGAGCACGGCCAAGCTCGTGTCAGGGAAAACTCTGTCGGCGGCTGACGCCAACTCCGACATGGCCCTGATAGACAGCGACTACGCGACCTCGCAGAAACTCAAGGTTGGCTCGACCGTCACCCTGGCGAGCACGAACTTCACGGTCATCGGCATCGTGAGCCAGTCGGCCAGCAGCAACCCGCCGGATGTGTACATCCCGCTGCAGCGAGCGCAGACCCTCGGCACTGCCGATGGCAGCAGCCTCAAGGACAAGGTCAACACGATCTACGTGGCTGCCGACAGCGCGTCCAACATCACCCCCGTGTCGAAGGAGATCTCGGGCACCTACCCGAAGGCGACGGTGGACAACTCTGACAACCTCGCCAGCCAGCTGACCGGCTCTCTTTCCAGCGCGTCCAACCTGGCAAGCAACCTGGGCAAGTGGCTGGCCATCGCCGTGCTCGCGGCCGCGTTCCTGCTGGCCAGCCTGCTGACGATGTCCGCGGTGTCGCGCCGGGTGCGCGAGTTCGGCACCCTCAAGGCACTTGGCTGGACCAGCCGCCGGGTGGTTGGCCAGGTCGTCGGCGAGGCACTGGCGATCGGCGTGATCGGCGGGGCCATCGGGGTCGGCCTCGGCTACCTCGGCTCGGCGCTCATCGGCCACTTCAGCCACACGCTGACCGCGGCCGTCGGCCCGACCACCGGCACGGCCACGCCGGGCGGCGCCCGGTCGTTCACGGGCGGCGGCGGGTTCGGCGGTGGCGGCGGCTTCGGCGGTGGCGGTGGCGGCGGCGAGTTCGCCGGCCGGTTCCGCTCGGCCGCGACGGACAGCACCCACAGCGTGCTGGTGCACCTGACCGCCCCGGTCACGCTGGAGGCCATCGTGGCCGCGGTGGTGCTGGCGGTGGCGGGCGGCCTGCTGGCTGGCACGCTCGGCGGCTGGCGCGCCGCGCGGCTGCGACCGGCAGCGGCCTTGGCGAGGGTCGAATGACCGGGTGCTGGCAAGCGAACCGATCCGAGAGTGCGGCCATCCAGGGAGATATGCCATGTACCAGCTGACGGGCGTGACGAAGGACTACCAGAAGGGGCGCGGAGTCGTCCACGCGCTGCAAGGTGTGGACCTGGCGATCTCCGATAGTGAGTGGCTCGCCATCCAGGGACCCACCGGGCACGGCAAGTCCACGCTGCTGCAGATGCTGGGCGGGCTCGACAAGCCCACCTCTGGCAGCATCCAGTTCGGCCAGAACGGCTCGGCCGTGGACCTCGCGCAGCTACGCGAGGGCCAGGTCACCAGGATCCGGGCCGAGTCGATCGGGTTCATCTTCCAGACGTTCAACCTGGTGCCCACCTTGAGCGCGCAGGAGAACGTTGAGGCAGCACTGGTGCCGCTTGGGGTGCACACAGCTTCCAGGCGGGAACGGGCCGAGCGCGCGCTCGCCGACGTGGGCCTGGCCGACCGGACCCGCCACCTGCCCTCGGAGCTGTCCGGCGGCCAGCAGCAGCGCGTCGCCATCGCCAGGGCGCTGGTCAAGGAGCCCAAGGTGCTGCTGGCCGACGAGCCGACTGGCAACCTGGACGAGGGCACCAGGGACGAGATCATCGGCCTGCTGCAGAAGCTGTGGCAGGACCTCGGCTTGACGCTGGTCCTGGTCACGCATGACAGCAGCGTGGCGCGGCGGGCCCAGCGGGTCGGCATCATGCAGAACGGCAAGATCTCAATCCGGCAGGACACCCGGCCGGCGCCCGCCTCCTGACCGACCGGGTCAACCAGCGGCTAGCCAGGACCTTGAACGGTCCTGGCTAGCCGCTTTTGGATCCAGGTTCAATGGGTCTACGCGACTCGCCGACTTCAGTTCGAGAAAATGTCGGCGAGGCATAGTAGGATCGAACACGTGATCGAGAGCTTACCCGGCCCGGCGCAGGGCGAGGCGGCAGCGGATCCCGGCTGGGACATCCCCGGCATCCCGCGCCTGGCTGCACTGGGCGGCGGCCTGTTCACCGGTGAGGAGAAGCAGCCAGCCGGTCGCGGACGGCGCGGTGCGGCGCCTGCCGGCGCTCGCGGTGGCAGCGCGGATGAGGCGGGCTGGGACGTCCCTGGCATCTCTCGTGAGGTCTTCCGCAGTGCGGGCGGTTCAGCCGCCGCCGCGGCGGCTGGCAGCGATGCGAGCCCGGGCCGGAGCGGCGGGCTGGCCGCGGGCGTGCATGTGGCAGTGGCGGCGGGGGAGGGCTGGCGGCCGGACGGGCCGGCGCAGGCGCTGGCGGCGCTGACCGGCGCACTGGACTACCTGGCGCATGCTGATCCAGCGGAGTGGGACGAGGACGTGCAGGCCGGGTGCCTGCGCGCGCTGGCGGCCGCGGAATCGCGGCAGACCGCTGCGCACGCCAGGGTGCTGGCGGTGTTTAGCGTGCCGGGCGGCGGGCTGGCCCGCGACGGGCATCACTCGCCGCGGATGTGGCTGAGCTGGCAGACCCAGGCCACCCGGCGGGCCGCGTCCGCGCAGGTGAGCTGGATGCGGCGGCTGACTGAGCATCCGGTGCTTGGCGAAGCGCTGGCTGATGCCCGGCTGTCAGTGTCGTGGGCCCGCCAGTTCGCCGACTGGTCCGAGCGACTGCCAGCGGAGACCCGCGACGGCGCGGACACCGAGCTGGTCACTGCCGCCTGCCGCGGCGCGGGCCTGGCCGATCTGGCACGCATCGCCGAGGAGCAGCGGCGCGAGCACGCCGCCGCCGACGGTGACGACGACGGGTTTGAGGACCGGGCGGTGCGGATCGGGACCACGTTCGGCGGGGCCGGGCGGATCGAGGGCGACCTGACCGGCCGCTGCGCGGCGGCTGTGACCGCGGTGCTGGACTCGCTGTCGGCGGTGCGCGGCCCAGAGGATGACCGCACCGTGGTGCAGCGGCAGCACGACGCACTGGAAGAGGCCTGCACCCGGCTGATCGCCGCCGGGATGCTGCCGCAGCGGGCCGGGCAGCCGGTCCGGCTGGACCTGGAGATCACGCTGGACCAGCTCACCGAGAACACCGGCGGGCTGGCGTGTGACGCGCTGGTCCAGCCGATGATCACCGGGCAGGTCGACTACGGGCTGCTGGACACGCTTGCGCAGGCCGGCCACAAGGCTGAGCTGGCCGCGGCGATGACCGGGCGCGAGGCTGATGCCCGGCACGGGCTGCTGACCGGGCAGGCCATCGCGCTGCTGTCCGGGCCGTCCGGCCGCGCCGCCGCGCTGCGCCGGAAGATAGCTGGCGGCCCCGCCGTCCCGCTGTCGTTGCCGCTGGATATCCCCGGCACCTTCGACACCATCCCGGTCCACCTGCGGCGCGCGGTCCGCAAGCGGGACCGGCACTGCCGGTTCCCCGGCTGTGACATGCCGCCGGCCGGGTGCGATATCCATCACCTGATCCACCGCAAAGACGGCGGCCGGCACGCGCTGCACAACCTGACCATGCTGTGCCGGTTCCACCACCTCATCGCCATCCACACCTGGGGCTGGACCCTCACCCTCAACCCCGACGGCACTACCACCGCGACTAGTCCCGACGGCCAGCGTGTGCTACAAAGCCACCCGCCCCCAGTCCAGGCAGCGTGACAGTTCGCGGCATCGACTGGAATGCTCAGGGGCCGGAACGCGGGCATGACCGGATTCCGGCCCTGGCATGCTGGCAGCCTGGGCGGGTGCCGTTACCCGAGCCTGATTCGGTCCAGTTCAGGGAAAGTCAGGCTTGGAGCGGCGATCCGGATCGACAGGGCTCATGATTCCCACAGGGTTTCCGTCTGGGTCCTCGACGACGGCATAACGTGCTCCCCAGAAGGCGTCGTAGGGCGGTTGCTGGCCGACATAACCAAAGGCGGTCAGATCCGAGTAGAGGCCATCGACTCGTTCTCTACTGCCGACTCTGAAGCCGATGACGGCCCGTCCCGAACGCGACCCGCTGTTCCAATGTCTGGCGAACTCAGCGCTGTCGAAGTCGAGATCGACACCGCCTGGCAGGCGGGCGCTTCGATGGTGAGCTTGAAAATCGGGATCGGTCTCCGGGATGTAGAGGCCAAGCCGACGGTAGAAGGTCACAGTCGCTTGCATGTCCGAAACGACGAGGTTCAGCTGGTCAAGGATCGCGCTGTCGTTCATAGCAACTAGGTACCACCGCAAGACGCGCGTGGCCCAGCTACGACAAGAAGACTGCGGGTTCGCTACCGGGCTAGCATCCGACATATCCGATCAAAGGAGTTCTCGCGATGCCATTGGAGTCCAACGGATACATGACGCTCCTGTTCGTCGAGGACATCGAGCGCTCGTGCGACTTCTACGGCAGAGTGCTGGGGCTGAAATTTGAGCACGGGAACGACAACTCCGCGAGCTTCATCCTCGGCCCCGACGCCGTGCTGCTTCTCGACAACCGCGGCGCTGACCAACTGCTCAGCGCGGCGGACGTCGAGCACGACATCGCGCGCCGTGCCAGTTCCGTGATCGTCACCTCGGTAGCGGACGTAGACGCGCTCTACGAGGAACTGCGCGCGAAGGGCGTCGAGTTCATCCGTGCTCCCGAAGATCGCTGGTGGGGGAAGCGTTGCGCGCACTTCAAGGACCCGGACGGCCACGTCTGGGAGATTCACACCAACCAGCGCTAACGACCGGATGCTGCGTGAAGTCGTGAGCCCGCCTGCGCGGGGGTTCTGCCGGAGGCGACAATGGCCAACCTGAACAACCCGGGAAGCTCCGCCTCCCGCCGTCAGCGGCCCAGGTGGCGATCCATTAGATATGTCGGCGGTTCATACCGCATACCACTGCCACCGGGGCCACCGCCGGAGCCAGGCAAGGCTCAGCGCGAAGAGGAGGCGCGTGCCCGAGCGCGCGGCGAAGCGCAGGTGGCCCGGCTGCATCTGGTCGGCCTGTTTAAGCTCGGCGTGATCGTCATGGGCGCAGCCCTCGCCGCGGTCCTCGTCCTGGCTGTGCTGGCAGTGATGGGCCGTCACTAGCGCTGTTCGCCCGTCCAAGGAGGACAGCGCCGTGGTGGCGGAGGCGGACGGGAATCGAACCCGCCGGCGACGCGGCGCGCCGCCCACCGGTTTTGAAGACCAGGGGGACCACCAGGAACCCTGACGCCTCCGGAACCAGACCCTATCGGCGCGTCAGGCTACCCGGCGCGCTCCCGGCCCCGGCACGGGCGTGACGTCCCGTGCCGAGTCGAGCGCGTGACCGTCCGCGCAGGCAAGCTGGAGGAAGACGGGCGCGCCGCAATCGCGGTGCGTGAGCTGCACTTGCGGGCCTGCTGCTCCCGCCGCGTGCCTGTCACCCCAGGCCAGCAGCGCCACGATCAGCGGGAACAGCTCGATGCCTTTCTCCGTCAGCCGGTATTCGCTCCGGGGCCGCTGGCCGTCCTCCCGGTAGGGCGCCCTGCGCAGGATGCCGTCGTCGACGAGCCGGGAAAGCCGGTTGCTGAGCACCTGCCGCGGCGCGCCGGTGCGCCGCTGCATGTCGTCGAAGCGGCGTATTCCGTTGAAGGCCTCGCGCAGCACGAGGAATGTCCACTTCTCGCCGACGACCGACAGCGCTGCCGCGATCGTGCAGCCAGCGGTCTCGTAGTCCAGGGCCCAGGGTCTGTCCATCTTCATAGGCTAGGTCTGCTTGACAGACTTAGCAAGAACAGCAACGCTAGGTCTGTGAACCGAACTCAGGACGCGGCGTACCTGCTCCGACCGGGCGGGCCTGGCGACGCCGAGCTCATCCGGGACTTCGTCTGCGGTCTGTCGCCGCGGTCGCAGCAGTTCCGGTTCTTCGCGGGCGTGGCGCCGCCAAGCTCGAGCCTGCTCCGGGCGCTCTGCGGCGGCACTGGTGCCGACATCCTGCTGGTGACCGACCGGGCCGGCCAGGTGATAGGGCACGGCATGGCAGCAGACGAGCCGGCCAGCGCAGGAACCGCGAGCAACATCGGGCTCGTGATAGCAGACCGCTGGCAGTGGCACGGCCTCGGCACGCTGCTGCTGAGTGTCCTGGTCAGCCGGGTTGCCAGCCGGGGCGTGAGCTCGCTGGTGCTGGATGTGCTGCCGCTCAACCGTCCGATGCTCGGCATCGTCGCCCGCCGGTGGCCGGACGCGCCGCGCGAGCGGACCAGCGATGCGATTGTCATCCGGCCGCCGATCACGGCGCGGGAGGCGGCCGGCGAGTGGCCGGTGCCTGGGGTCGTCGGCCTGCACGACGACCGCTTCTACCACCTGGGAGGACGGCATGCACCACGGCGACCTGCGGCCTAGCCGGGCGAGCGTGCGGCAGGCCGGGCTGTCGCCGCAAGTGCGTTCCCGCACGTATAGCTGGGACGACCCGTCGGTGTCCGCAGCAGCCGCCCGCGCGCAGGACGGAATGTCGTTCCTGGAGGGTATGGTCCGCGGCAGCCTGCCGCCGCCCCCGGTAGCGCTGACGCTGGACTTCCTGCCTGTCAGCGTCCAGCCAGGTTGCGTGGTCTTCGAGTTC
>DASPWG010000154.1:0-42752 GCA_035621915.1 Streptosporangiaceae bacterium | reverse complement strand
GGGTGGCGGGCTATGCGGCAGGAATTACGCCGCTCGGGATTACCGCCGCCGCCCTCGGCCTGATCGCCGCGGTGCTGAACGGGGTGTTCGGGCTGTGCCTTGGCTGTGAGATGTACCTGATGATCCGACGTACCTGGCCGGCCCAGGCCGGTGCCGGCCGGAACTAGACCCTGCGAAAAACACACAAGAGGAGGAGTTACCCATGAGTCGTTCCGACGTCCTAGTGGACGCTGACTGGGTCGAGGCCCACCTAGGCGACCCGGGCATCGTCCTGGTCGAAGTCGACGAGGACACGAGCGCTTACGACAAGGGTCACATCCGCGGTGCGGTGAAGATCGACTGGAAGAAGGACCTGCAGGACCCGGTACGCCGGGACTTCATCGACAGGGCGGGGTTCGAGAAGCTGCTGTCAGAGCGCGGGATCTCCAACGACGACACCGTCGTGCTGTACGGCGGCAACAACAACTGGTTCGCTGCCTACGCGTACTGGTACTTCAAGCTGTACGGCCACCACAACGTGAAGCTGCTCGACGGCGGCCGGAAGAAGTGGGAGCTCGACTCCCGCGAGCTGGTCACCGAGGTGCCCGCGCGGCCCGCTACCGACTACCACGCTCAGGACCAGGACGCTACCATCCGGGCCTTCCGTGACGAGGTCGTGGCGGCCATCGGCAGCAGGAACCTCATCGACGTCCGCTCGCCCGACGAGTTCGCCGGCCGCCTGCTCGCGCCCGCCCACCTCCCGCAGGAGCAGGCGCAGCGCGGCGGTCACGTGCCGACCGCCAGGAACGTCCCCTGGTCAAAGGCAGCCGAGGAGGACGGCACGTTCAAGTCCGACGACGCCCTGCGGGCGCTGTACTCCGAGGCTGGCGTGGACTTCGGCACGGACACGATCGCCTACTGCCGGATCGGCGAGCGGTCCGCGCACACCTGGTTCGTGTTCCACGAGATCCTCGGCCACCCGAACGTCAAGAACTACGACGGGTCCTGGACCGAGTATGGCTCGCTGGTCGGCGTGCCGATCGAGGTCGGGGACCCCACATGACCGATTCGGTACAGGCGGCCGCCGGCGGCTGCGGCGCTCCGACGGACGCGCCGCTGGTCACGTCGGCCGGCAACCAGGCAGTAGTGCAGGGCACGGTGACCCGCAGCGGTTCGCCGGTGTCGACTGGCTATGCCCGGCTGCTCAACACCAGCGGCGACTTCGTGGCAGAGGTCCCGCTCGGAGCCGGCGGCGAGTTCCAGTTCTTCGCAGCGCCCGGCGAGTGGACTCTCACGGTGCTGGCGCCTGGCGGCGTCCGTGCCGAGCGTGGCGTGACTGCTGCCATCGGCGAGATCAACCGCGTGGAGGTAGCCGTCTAACCGCCGCTGCGATCCTGGTCAGGGCTCAGGGCGGCATACCCGTAACCACGGGTATGCCGCCCTGACTGCTGTTCTCCTACTTGCCATCGGGTCGTTGCCTTAACTGCCATATGTAGTTCAACTGCTGTACACCTTCGCCCCCTACAAAGAAGGACGTCACTACCTGTCCTCGGGACATCACCCGCAAGCATCAGGGGCGAAGGCAGTCATCATGTCGATTGAGCTCGATCCAGCCGACCCAGCGAAGGCTCCCGCCACGGCGACCGCGGCAAAGGCGGCGCCTGCCATCGACGCGCTGGCTCCGGCGCCCGCTGACACTGTCGCGCTGAAGGCTGTCAACCTGACGCTGAGCTTCGGGTCAACCAAGATCCTTTCTGACATCAGCGTGGACGTCAGGCGGGGCTCGGTGACGGCACTCATCGGCCCGACTGGTTCGGGGAAGACCACGCTGCTGCGCACCTTCAACCGGATGAACGACAAGGTTGTCGGCTACCGGCACGACGGCGACGTGCTGCTGGAGGGCCGCAGCATCTGGCACTCAGGCGTCGAGCTGATGGCCCTGCGCCGGAAGGTGGGGATGCTCTTCCAGCGTCCCAACCCGTTCCCCATGTCGATCATCGAGAACGTCACAGCCGGCGTGCGCGCGCACCGCATGGCCGGCCGCAGCGAGCTGCATGCCGTGGCCGAGCAGCATCTCAGCGCCGTGGGCCTGTGGAACGCCGTGAAGGACCGGCTCAAGGACTCGCCGTTCCGGCTCTCAGGCGGGCAGCAGCAGCTGCTGTGCCTGGCCAGGGCGCTCGCCATCCGGCCGGACGTGCTGCTGCTCGATGAGCCCACGTCCGCGCTCGACCCCAACGCGACCGAGTCGATCGAGAAGCTGATCAGGACGCTGGTCCCGAACCTGACCGTCGTGATCGTCACGCACAACATGGCGCAGGCTCGGCGGGTCGCCGACGACACCATCTTCCTGAACCAGGGCCGGATGGTCGAGCACGGCAGCACGGAGCAGGTTTTCGAGCACCCCGCCCAGGACGAGACGGCCCGCTACGTGGGCGGCCGCTTCGGCTAATGGAAGACCACCCGTGCGGGGGGATGGCAGTCCCCCCGCACGGGAGCAGGGCCGCGCTTGCGCGGACCGCAGTCGCACGCATCCGCGTGCGAGTCGTGTAACGCACGCGTAAGCGTGCAGAAGTAAAGGAGTATTCCTCGGTGGCCAAGAAGATCCGCTTGGTTTGCACGGCGGCCGCCCTTGTTCCGCTCACCGTGCTGGCTGCGGCGTGCGGCTCGAGCTCACCCTCCAAGAGCTCCAGCACTACCGCCACGGCCGCGAATGCGAGCGGCAAGGAGATCTCGGAGACGGGCAGCACGCTGCTGTTCCCGCTGTTCGGGTCCTGGCAGACTGCCTACTCGACCACGAACACCAGTGTCACCATCACCTCGGGCGCCACAGGGTCCGGCACCGGCATCGCAGATGCCGCCGAGGGACTGGTGAACATCGGCGCGTCGGATGCCTACCTGTCCAGCTCGGACATGACCCAGTACCCGAACCTGATCAACATCCCGCTGACGGTCGCGGCGGTGATGGTCAACTACAACGTGCCGGGCGTGACCAAGCCGATCAACCTGAACGGCACGGTGCTGGCTGAGATTTACACCGGCAAGATCACCAAGTGGAACGACTCGGCGATCGCTGCCCTGAATTCCGGCGTCAGCCTGCCTGACCTGCCGATCGTGACGCTGCACCGGGCTGATGGCTCGGGCAGCACGTTCCTATTCACCTCCTATCTGAACGCGCAGGACCCGTCGGCGTGGCCGTCCTCGCTGGTCGACACCACCATCACCTGGCCGACCGTGGCCGGGCAGCTCGCCGAGACCGGCAGCGGCGGCATGGTCACCGGCTGCGGCGCCACCAAGGGCTGCATCGCCTACATCGGGATCAGCTACCTGACCAAGGCAACGGCAGCGGGCCTCGGCGAGGCTGCGCTTGCCAACAAGGCAGGCAGCTACACCCAGCCCACCGCCAGCTCCATCACGACGGCGCTGAGCAGCTTCCCGGCCGTGCCGTCCAACGGCGCGGAGTCGCTGATCAACACCTCGGCGGCCGGCGGCTACCCGATCATCAACTACGAGTACGCGGTGGTCGACAAGAAGCAGCCGAGCGCCGCGGAGGCGACCGCGCTGAAGGCCTTCCTGAACTGGATCATCACCAACGGTGACACCTCGAAGTACCTGACCCCGGTCGGCTTCCAGCCGCTGCCGAGCGGGACCTCGTCGGTGTCCAGCAGCCTGATCAGCTCGATCAGCGGGTGATCTGGTGACGGCTTCCGCACCAACCGTGCAGCCGGAAGGGGGGGCGGGCCTCCCGCCCTCCCGCCGGCTGGGCGGCACGCTGCGCACCCGCCTCGGGGCCGGCGAGCCGATCCGCTGGCTCGGCCTGTGCGGGGCGCTGGTGCCGCTGGCCATGCTGCTCTTCGTTCTCATCACCCTGATCGTCAAGGCGATCCCGGCGCTGGAGTTCAGCGGCTGGCACATGCTCACCAGTACCTCCTGGAGCTTTGGCTCGCAGTACGGCAAGCCGGTCGTCAGCCAGGGCATCCTGCACAACTCGGGCGAGGCGTTCGGCGCACTGCCTGAGATCCTCGGCACGCTCGCGACCTCCGCCATCGCGCTGATCGTCGGGGTGCCGATCGCGATTGGCGCCGCGCTGGTCATCGTGGAGCGACTGCCGCGGCGGCTCGCCAGCGGCGTGGGGCTGTTCCTGGAACTGCTCGCCGGCGTGCCCAGCGTGATCGTGGGCCTGTGGGGCGCACTGACGTTCGGCCCGTTCATCGCGCACGACATCGCGCCGCTGATCGCCAACCACGTGCCCGACTGGCCTGGCCTTGGCTTCCTGCGCGGGGACACCGGCAGCGGCGAAGGCCTGCTGACGTCGGGCCTGGTCCTCGCCGTCATGATCATCCCGATCGTTGCCGCGACCGCGCGCGACCTGATCCGCGGCGTGCCGATCCTGCCGCGGGAAGGGGCCGTCGCGCTTGGCATGTCCGACTTCGAGTGCGCGCGGAAGGTCACGCTGCCCTGGGTGGGCGCGGGCCTGATCGGTGCTGTCGTGCTCGGTCTCGGCCGGGCTCTCGGCGAGACCATCGCCGTGGCCATGGTGTGCGGCGTGGCGCTGGGCAGCCTGCCCACGAACCTTTACGCCGCGATGATCACAATCGCGGCGAACCTTGTCGAGAACATCGATACCGCCATCACCGACAAGATGGATATCAGCGCATTCGCGGCGCTCGGCCTGATCCTGCTTGTGATCACGCTCGCGGCGAACATCATTGCGCGGATGCTCGTCCGCCGCGTGTCTGGCACGGCTCTGCCGGTTGGCAGGGGGTTCTGACCATGAGTTCCATACCGGCACCAGCCGCCGGACCCGCCCGATCCCTTTCACAGGACGGCTGGCCAGAGGTGCCAGTCCGCCGCAAGGTCGCCAACGTCGCGTTCTGGGTGCTGTGCTTTGCCGCGCTCGCCGCGGTGATCACGCCAACGGTCTGGCTGGCCGGCGGTGTCCTGGTGCGCGCCATCCCGAACTTCCAGTGGAGCGTGCTGACCACCGACACCTACGGTGCCGACCAGGGCGGCCTGGAGCAGGCGATCCTCGGCACCCTCTACATCACGGTTGGCGTGATCGTCGTTGGCGGCACGATCAGCATCCTGACCGGGCTGTACCTGGCCGAATTCGCTGCGGGCCGGCATCGTGGCGTGCTCCGCGGCGCCTACGAGGTGCTGGCGGGCATCCCCTCGATCGTGCTGGGCCTGGTGGGCTACCTGACGCTGGTGATCGCGCTGCACTGGGGATTCGGCCTGCTCCCCGCCATCCTGGTGCTGTCGGTCATCGTCACGCCCTACATCACCAAGGCCACCGAGACGTCGCTGGCCCAGGTGCCTACCAGCTACCGCGAGGGCGCAGAGGCGCTTGGCCTCGCGCCAAACTGGACGCTCCGCAAGATCGTCTTCAAGGCCGCGGTGCCCGGCATCATCACTGGCCTGCTCGTGGCCATCGCGATCTCCGTTGGCGAGACCGCGCCGCTGCTGATGACAGCAGGCTGGAACGAGACCAACCCGACGCTGACGCTGACGCAGCATCCGGTCGGGTTCCTCACCTACGCGATCTTTAACTTCTGGGACCAGCCCTACAAGAGCGCGGTCGATCTGTCCTACGACGCCGCCCTCATCCTGCTGGTCTTCGTGCTTGTGCTGATTCTGCTCGGGCGAGTGATCGCCGCACGCGCGCGGCGACACGCGGAATGAAAGGCAATGGATCCCGACCGCGCCGACCTGTCACTTGTCGGTGGGCAGGAAGACACCGCCGCCGCGGCGCGGCGGACGCCAGCGCAGCCGGATGACGTCCTTAGCTGGCCGCAGGGCCGGCGGGTGCCGGCGCTGCCCGGCCAGCGAGGTCGCAGTGGACGCGGCGGCGTGGTGACCCAGGACACTACGCGGCACGCGGTGAGCGTCCTGGCCGACCGCCTCGCGGCCGCGCTCGTGCATCACGAGCCTGGCTGGCGGCTGCCCAGGCACTCCGCGCTCGCCCGCCGCTACAGCGTGAGCGCGGCGGAGATCGATGCTGCCGTCGATGAGCTCATCGCCCGGCACATGGTCAGGCGGCTGGCCGATGGCCAGCTGTACCGGGCCAGCCCGGCCGAGTACATCATCGGCCTTGAGGGCGTGCCTGGACTGCTGTCCTACGTCGATGCGATGGGCGGCGAGTTCACCTGCCGCAGCCGCCAGGTGACCTGGCGGCTGCCACCCGAGGACATCAGCTGGGCGCTGCGAGTGTCGGCGGCAGGCCCGGTCTGCGTCGTCAGGTTCCTGTGGACCGCGGGGGGCGAGCCGGCCGCTCTGTGCACCACCTACGTACCCGGCGACATCGCCGGCCGGCCAGACGCCAGCGCCGCTCGGCCAGACGCCGGCCAGCCTCTCCCTGCCACCCTGAACCTCATGCAACTGACCGGGGTGACCGAGGCCCTCGGGTCTGGTCCCGAATTTGACCGCACGGCCGTGACCGGGGCGCCAAGCTCCCTGCATGTCGAGATGCAGGCACCGCCGCCTTCGGTGGCTCGCAGCCTGCGCCTGTCGGCGGGGCAGCCCGCCATGATGGTCACGGTCCGGTTCGACGACCAGAAGCTCGCCAGGCCGGTCGCGCTGACGACGGCCGTGCTGCGGGCGGACATGTTCCGGCTGGTGCTGCACTCGCCCCAGCCGCCGGTGCCGGACAACAGCGCGGGCAGTTTGCCAGATTCATGGACAGATGCCGCGGAGGACTGGGAACCTTGACCCGAAATGAGGACCCAGCACGGGCAGTCGAGGGTTTCCGGCCGGAACGCTCTGGCGTGGCCGGCTGAGCACGCGCCCCGCGGGTCCGGTTCCGGCCCGCACCGCCACGGCGTTCCGGCTCGGCCAGGCTGGACGGGGCGCCGCGAGCTTGCCGCCGGGCTGGCTACCGCCGCGCTGTTAGCCGAACTCCTGCTCGCGCCGGTCACGCTTGCTCTGACTGGGGCGCTCGTCGCGATCGGCCGTGTCGCCAGGTGGCGCCTGCACTGGCTCGCAGTTCCGGCCGCCGCGGGGTTGTGCCTGACGGTCGGCGGCGGCGTGCGGCCTGCCGTGGCTGGCTTCGCCGGCTGGCCGGCGCGGCTGGCGGGCTACCTGTCCGGCACGCATACCCGGTTAGGCCGGTTACCGCACCCGCCTGCCGTGCTCGGCGGTGCTTGGCACCTGCAGCCAGGCCAGCTGCCGCTGGCGCTGCTGGCCGGCTCGGCGCAGGCCGGAGCCCTGCTCTGGCTGAGCTGGCGGGCCGTCACGGCGCGGTCGGGGCCTGCGGCCTTTCCCGGCCCGGTGCGCCGGGACTGGCGGCCAGGGCTGATCGCCGCCGTGCGGCGGCGGTACGGCGTCGCCGCACTGTCCGCCGGGCGTACCGTGACCGCCACCGGGTGCGCGGTTGGCATCGAGACTGGCATCGGCAGCCGGGTCGGACTGTCGTGGGCCGATGCCGAGCGCGGGATCCTGGTCACCGGCTCCGACGCCGCTGGCATCGAGCAGGTCTGCTTTGCGGCCGCCAGCGCAGCCATCCGCCGCCGGAAGACCGTGATCGCCGCCGACCTGGCTGCGACCAGCCCGGCCGAAAGCGCGCCGTGCTCGGTGCTGGCCGCGATCGCGCGCTCGCTGGCCGTGCCGGTCCTGCGCCTGCCTGTCGCTGACCCTGATGGTGCTGGCCCTGATGGTGCTGGCCCCGATGATGCTGGCACCGTGATGGCGGCGCTCGGGCAGGCCATGCTCAGCCGCGAGGTGGTGCTCGCGGCCGGCCGTGGCGCGGTGGCTGGGCTGCCGGCCCTGGCGGCCCTGGCAGCCCTGGCAGCCCTGGCAGCGAGCCTGCGCGACCTGGGACTGCGCGGTGACCTGCTGGCATGGGTGCATGGCTGCGAGGCCGCCGATGGCCGGAGGCTGGGCCAGCTGCTCGAACTCGGCTCCGGCGCCGGTGCCGCGCTGCTGCTCAGCACCGCCAGCGACGCGGCCGCGGGCCAGCTGGCCAGCGCGGTGCGGGCCACAGTCGCGGTCGGCCCGGTGAGTCCCGACCTGGCCGTTCAATTGATAACGGCGCTGACGAACGGCGCGCCGGACGCGCCGGGCGAGGCTTTCGGCCTGGCCGCCGCCACCGCGGCCGCCGGAACGGGCCAGGACGCCGGAGCCGCCGCGTTTCCTGACATGACGGCGAGCCGTCAGAACGCGGTAGCGGTGCTGACCGCTCAGCCGGCCGGGACCTTTGCCGTTCTGAGCCGCGGCCAGCTGGTGACCGGATGCGCTGTCACGCCGCTGCGGACGGCGGGGCTGCCATGACCGGCCCGGCGCAGGCGTCGCTGCGCAGCGCTCCGCGCGGCCGCCTCCGGGCCGACCTGGTGTACCTGGGCTGGTGCCATGCGGTCGCGCTGCCCGATCCGGGCCCGCGGCCCGAGCCGCCGCGGCGGCAGGCGCTGGCCGAAGTCGATGCGGACTGGCTCGCGGCCCAGCGCCGCGAGCAGGCGCTGCTGGACAGGCCAGCCTGGCTGGGAACGGCAGCCTGCGGCGGCATCGCGGTGGCCGCGGCCGGGTGCTGGCTGGCCGGGGTGCTCCGGGCCGGGCTGGCCGGGCTGGCCCTGGCCACCGCGGCGGTCGCGGCCGGTGCCTGCCTGCTAGCGGTTGCGAGCGGTCGGCGAGCCTTGCGGGCGCAGATCGCGGCCGAGCACGAGCGCGTCCGTCAGATCGCGGCCGTCCAGCGGGCTCAGCTGGCGGCACGGCAGCGGCAGCAAGCCACTAGCTCGCGCGACTGGCAGCAGCGCAGCGCGGCGTACCGGCGTCAGCCGCACTGGTACCCCGTCACGCTGCCGGCGCAGGTCAGCCGGCTGGACGTGGCCGGCGGCACCCGCGCCGGTTGGTCGGCGCTGCTGACGATGCTGGCCGGCCCGCGGCTGGCCGCCGGCGGCGAGGTGACGGTGCTGGACCTGACCGAAGGCGGTGTCGCCGCGGACCTGGTCGCGCTGGCTAGCGGGCTGGGCATCAGCCCGCTGGTCTGGGTGCTGCCCGCCGATCTGCCGCAGCTCGATCTGGGGCTGTGGCTTGGCCCCGACGCGCTTGCCGAGGTTCTGGCGCTGACGGCGGCGGCCGCCGAGCCCGCCGGGTCGGTCGCGGCGGACCCGGCTCGGGACGCAGCGCTCCTTCGCCGGCTGCTGGCGGTGCTCGGACCCGAGGCTGGCATGGCCCGCCTCACCGCGGCCCTGCGGGCGCTGGCGCAGGCCGGCGGCCCGCGCGAGCAGCTGGCGGCGGGTGCGCTGCTGCCCGAGCAGCTGAGTGCGCTTGGCGGCATGTTCGGCCGGGGCGCCGAGCACCTGGTCGTCGACCGGGCCTGGACGCTCGAAGCCCGGCTGGCGGTGCTCAGCCCGCTCGGCACCGCGCCGGCCGACCTGCTGCCTAGCCCGCTGCGGATCGCATGGCCAGACCGCCGGGGAACCGCGACCGGCAACCGGGTGCTCGCGAGCTACCTGACCGTGGCGCTCACCGAACTGCTGCGCCAGGCGCCGGCGGCGCAGACCGGCCCGTGGCAGCAGACCGTCTGCGTGCTCGGCGCCGAGCGGCTGCCCGGTGACGCGCTCGACCGGCTGTGCGACGCGGCAGAGGCCGCCGGCGCCGGCCTCGTGATGGGCTACCGGGCGATCCCGGCTCAGATAAGGGAACGGCTAGGCCGCGGCAACGCCGCGGTCGCCTTCATGCGGCTCGGCAACGCCGAGGACGCCCGGGCTGCTGCCGAGCAGATCGGGTCCGAGCACCGCTTCGTGGTCAGCCAGCTCACTGACACCGTTGGCCTTTCGGTGACCGACACTGTCGGGGACTCCTACACCAGCACCGTCGGCACCGCCGACTCGGTGGCCGACTCGGGCTCGGCCACGCTCACTGCCGGGCGGAGCCGGGGCCGCGGGCGGAGCCGGCATGGTTCGTTCGCGCCGTTCGCCGACTTCACCGGGTCGGCCAGCCGGGACGCCAGCACCTCGTCGGCGTGGTCGGACTCGCGATCGGTGACCGAGGGCATCAGCACCAGCACGTCCTGGGGCGTGAGCACATCGCGTGCTTTGGGGACCAGCAGCTCGGTGGCGGGCACCCTGCAGCGGTCGCGTGAGCTGGTGATCGAGCCGCACGAGCTGCAGCACCTGCCGCAGACCGCGGTAGTGGTGTGCCGGGCGGGCCCCGGCGGCCGGGAGGTGCTGCTGGCCGACGCGAACCCCGCGATCATGACGCTGCCGACCGCGACGCTCGCCACGATGCCCGATGTTCCGGCCTCCCGGCCTGACCCGGCCCGGCCGCCTGGCGGCCCGAGGCCGATGTCCTAACCGCGGGTCACGGCCGGCCGGCGAGCGAGGTCGGGTGGTGGCCGCTGGGCCGGCGGCCGCGGACGGTTGCTCGCGGGCCGCGAATCAGGTGTTTTACCCAGTACGTGCTTTGTCTGCGGCGCTGCGCGATGATTGCCGTGCTCGATAAGGCTGGCAGCGACCGCGTGCTGCTGATGCGCTGGCACAGCTTCATCGTGGATCGCCTGAGTCTGGGACAGCACCGAGAGTTCTGCAGGGAGGCGAACGGGTGCAGGAGGCCAGCGGGGTAGCGGTGGTTATCCTCGCGTGCGATCAGCGGGGCATTGGCGTGCCGAGGCTGCTGGCTGCGACGCGCACAGTTCGGCCGCGCCGAAGCGCCAGCCCCGCTGCTCTGCGCGGAGCCGGGATTAGTCACGGCCAAGCGATAGCGGTGCCGGGCGGCCCGCAGTGAGCGCCCCGGCCGGCAATGTCGGCCCAGGGGAGAATGTCCTGGCCAGCTTCGTGGCCAACTACATCGTGGACGGCCGCCCGGTCGAGGGCCGCTTGTACCTGACGGATCAAGGGCTGGTGTTCAAGCCGTCGCACGTGGGCGGCCGGGTGGCATTGAGCGCCGGCTGGCCAGATATTGCCAGCGCCGATGTGGAGCCGAGCGGACCGGGCTCGCCCCGGCGGCGGCTGCGGATAACGACGGTGTCTGGGCAGGTCGGGCTGTTTGTCGTCTGGCGGCCGGCCAAGGCAGCCAGTGCGATCGAGGCAGCCAGGCTTGGTCTCCCGATGCGCTAGCAAACTACGCCGCCAGGGGTAGTTCGAGCGGAAGGTGTGTTGCGTGCGAGTGGCCTACTGGCTGGTTGCCGCGATCCTGGCATGGACGTCCTGGTACGCAATCCGTGTCTCAGTGCGGGCATGGCGTGGCGAGGGCGTCCCGTGGTCACAACGGCGGTCCACGGCGCTGATGGACCCCGACCTGCGTGCCGGGATGGATCGCGGCGGCCTGGCCTTCGGGCTCGCCTGGGGCTTCATGGCGGTTTTCCTGGCCGGATTCGCCCTGGCGTTGTCACTGCACGCGCGGGGCAGGATTGTCGGCGGAGTTCTCTCGGCGGCCGCGGTCGCGATGATCGTCTTCATCGGATTCGGATGCTCGATCGTGGAGTTCAACCGGCCGAAGTTCCTTGTCCCACCGCGACATCGCGACGAGCCAGGGGCTTTCACGGCACGGCGCCGGCTACGTCGGAGTCTGCTGAAGTGAGCCTGAGTATTTCGTCGTCTGGCGCCCGGCGAAGGCCGTGCGGCTCGTGCAGCAGGCCAAACGGGAGTCTCAGCTCGAAGACCGCTGAGACCCGCGTGCCGGACTCAGACCGCCAGCCTCCCGGCCAGCTCAGGGCAGCACCAGCAGGTACATATGCGTGATCGGCGACACCAGGCACAGCGCGATCACGGTGATCGGTATCGATAGCGCCCAGGGGAGCCGGCGGACGAGGATAGCGAGGGGCAGCAGCGCGGCCTCGCCGCGATAGGTATCCACATTCTCGGTCGAGTACAGCAGCAGCCAGGCCAGGACTGCCCACATCGCGATCAGCATGTCCGCATGCAGGCTTGCGCCGCGCCGGACAGCGAGTTCGGTGAGCACGAGCACAATCACGGTAAAGACCAGCAGCGCCTGCAGCGAGATCGCGCCGGCGATGTTGTAGAGATTCGCGACCGACGGGTGCGTCAGCAGCGGCCAGTGCAGTAGCGTCTGGATGGCGCTGGCGACGGCAGCGAGCGGATCGCGCAGCTTGTGCCCGTAGTTTTGCTGTTCGAGCAGGTAGGCATCCCACCGGCCGGTCGACAGCCGCTGGACAAGGGCGAACACCGCGAGCCCGGCCAGAAATGGCGCCAGAACCAGACCGCACTGTCGCAGCCGTTCTCTTACAGCTACGCCGCGCCTGGTGAGCAGCCACAGCGCGCTGGCCGGCGCGACGGCCAGGCCAACCGGGTAGGCGAGCGCCGCGGCTGCGGCCGCTATTCCGGCCGCCAGCGGCCGGCGGCGGTGCAGTAGCGCAAACGCCGTGACAGCGCAGAAGTTGGTCATCGACAGCGGAAACGTCGCGTAGTCGTATACCAGGCCAGGGGCGAGCGCGGCGTAGCACAACGCAACTCCTGCCGCCAGGGCAGGGCGGTCGGCCAGGAAGCATCTCCACAGCACGATCAGGGTCCCGAGGCTGGCCAGCCAGGATACGGCGACCCCGGTCCCGGCCAGTGGCAGGCCGAGCAGGTGCAGGCCGCCGACGATCCACGGGTAACCGGCGAACCATCCGGCGTTACCGCACCACACCGGGTTCAGCCGGGTGCCGCAGGCATACAGGGTGTAGCCGTTCCCGGCGATCGAGAGGTAGTGCTTGCCGTCCTCATGCGCCCAGGTAGCAGCCGCAGCGAAGGGCGACCAGTGATAGGCCAGGCAGGTACCGAACACGATGCTGGTCGCCCCGAGCCACGCAAGAACTGGCGGCCACCAGGACTGCCGCCCCTGGACGGGGCGTTCCGTCGTGGTGGCCGCGGCGTAGTCCAGGCGGCTGCTCATCCTCGCGTCCCCGATCAGGCCGTAGCAACCATGGCTATCTTCCCCAGCGGGGCGGATCACCCACACGACGGTCAGTCTGATGACCGACCCGGCCGTGGCCGGGCCTTTCTGGGCCGGCCAGCCTGAGCGCGGCCGATACGATGCAGTTCGTGACGCGTGAGTTTCGCCAGGTCGATGTCTTTACCGCTGATGCCTATCTGGGCAACCCGCTGGCCGTCGTGCTGGATGCCGACGGCCTGTCCGACGACCAGATGCGACGGTTCGCCAGCTGGACGAACCTGTCGGAGACAACGTTCGTGCTGCCGCCGCGAGATCCCGGCGCCGATTACCGGGTCCGGATCTTCACGCCCAGCCTCGAGCTGCCCTTCGCCGGCCATCCGACGCTCGGCACCTGCCACGCCTGGCTCGAGACCGGCGGGACCCCGCGAACGCCAGGCGTCGTGATGCAGGAATGCGGGGCGGGACTGGTGCGGGTGCGCCAGGACGCGGCCGGGCTGGCGTTCGCGGCGCCGCCGCTGGTGCGCAGCGGCCCGGTCGAGGATGAACTGGCCGACCACATCGCTGAGGTGCTCGGCATCGGCCGGGATGAGATCGTGGACCTGCAGTGGGCCGACAACGGCCCCGGCTGGGTCGCGGTGCTGCTGGCGAGTGCCGAGGCGGTGCTCGCGGTCCGGCCGGGCGCGGTCGACCTGGACCTGGGCATCGCCGGGCCATACCCGCCCGGCTCGGCGGCCGCGTTCGAGGTCCGCGCGTTCACCCCGAGCGTCGCAGCCGTGGAGGATCCGGTCACGGGCAGCCTGAACGCCTCGCTGGCGGAGTGGCTGCTGGCGACCGGCCGGGCTACCGCTCCCTACCTGGCCAGCCAGGGCACGGCGCTCGGCCGGCGTGGCCGCGTGCACATCACCCAGGACGATGACGGCACCGTCTGGGTCGGCGGCGGCGTGGTGACCTGCGTATCAGGGACAGCGTTGCTCTAGCGGGACGCGCACGCGCCGCCACCTGGGCGTGCCGCAGTCGCAAAGGTGAGTACTCCCGGTTTGGCTATAGCCAAACCGGGAGTACTCACCTTTGGCGCTCAGCCTCCACTGGCGGGCACAATTCCGCCCAATCTGCTAGCAGCACGCCGCCCGGCCTGGTAAGCACGCAGACATGGCACCGACCTCGGGCATCAGCGGCGGCGCTGCCGGGCATTGGTACCGCGTCCAGGCAGTCAGCGCGGCTTGCCTAGGCGGCACCGCAGAGCGGGATTACGCATCGGTACTGCCCGCGGTCCTGAACGCGGCCAGGAGCCGTCGGCCCTTCATCGCCGGCTGGCTGTCTCGTGGTGGCGGGGCGCCGCTGGAGCTGATCACCAACGCCGGGCCGCTACCGAAGCTGACCGCCTCGCTTGCCGCCGGGCCGGTTGCCGAGCACGATGCGCGTGAGCCGACGGCCGCCGGCGGCCGGGCCGAGGGTAGCGACGGACCTGATGGCGGCAAGGGGCCGGATGGTGACGGCGGAGAGGCTGGTGGCCAGGCCGACGGCGCGGGAGCCGATCGCCCAGGCGACTGGTCCGGGTCCGGCGAAGCTGGCCTGAGCGGCTCCCCGGGCGCAGGCGACGGCGGCCGGCCGGGGCTGGCGCAGGCCGAGGAGATGCTGTTCCCGTGGGGAGCGCGTGGCGCTCCGGTCGACGGCAACATGCTCGCCGACCTCGACCAGCTCGTGTGGGTGGCGTGTCCCGGCCGGCAGGTGCCGCTGGCGGGCGCCAATTCGTCAGCCGACGCCGGGTGGCGCGGGCTGGGCGGGCAGGCCGCGAGCCGGGAGGGCCAAGGCCAGGACAGCGCCGGGCTGCCCACGCTTTTTGAGTCGGCGCTGCAGACGCTGATGGGCCGGCCGTTCGCCTGGCTGATCGTCGCTGACCCGACGGACCTGCTGGACGCGGAGACCGCCGAGCTCCGCAACCAGCTCACCGTGCTGCGCCGTTACGACGAGGAGCAGGCCAGGTTCGACGCCGACCGTGCCGAGCGCCGGCTCGCCGAGCTTGACGCCTACCGCGAGGCGGGCCTGTGGAACGTCCGGGTCCTGGTCGGCGCGTCCTCCGAGCCGGACCTGCGGCTGATAGCGCCGCTGCTGGTCGGTGCCGCAGATCTGCGCGCGCATCCGTACCGGCTGCGCTGCGCCGAGGGCGCGCAGGAGTTCGCCGATGTGCTGGCGGCCAAGCTTGCCGACCCGGCCGACGGGGCCGCGGTGCCGTTCGCCGCCACGGCGGGCGCCCTCGCGGCGCTGACCGGCCTGCCGCGGCGGGAGGTGCCAGGGGTCCGCGTGCTGCAGGAGGGTTACTTCGACGTCACCAGCGAGGTAGGCGGCGAGCAGTCGGTGGTGCTCGGTGACATCCTCGACGTCCAGGACAGGACGGTCGGCTCGTTCCGGGTGCCGCTGGCCACCCTGAACCGGCATGCGCTCGTGACCGGGGCGACCGGCGCTGGCAAGTCGCAGACCGTGCGCCACCTGCTTGAGCAGCTCAGCTCCGTCGGCATCACCTGGCTGGCCATCGAGCCAGTCAAGTCCGAGTACGCGGCCATGGCCGCGCGGCTCGGCGCGGGGCAAGTCACGCTGGTCAACCCGACCGACCCGGAGGCCGTGCCGCTCTCGGTCAACCCGCTGGCACCCGAGCCCGGATACCCAGTCCAGTCCCACATCGACATGGTCCGTGCGCTGTTCCTGGCCGCCTTCGATGCCCACGAGCCGTTCCCGCAGATCATGTCGCAGGCCCTGCAACGGGCGTACGAGGAATGCGGCTGGGACCCGCAGACCGGCGCGGGCAGGCCGGACACCGAGGTGCCGCCGCTGGTGCCGACGCTCGCCAGGCTGCAGGCGGCGGCGCTGGCGGTGATCGAAGACGTCGGCTACGGCCCGGAACTGCAGGCAGACGTCCGCGGCTTCGTGGAGGTCAGGCTGCGCTCGCTGCGGACCGGCTCGGCCGGCCGGTTCTTCGAGGGCGGCCACCCCGCCGACATCGGCCAGCTTCTCCGGCAGAACGTGGTGCTGGCGCTGGAGGGCGTCGCGAACGATGAGGACAAGGCATTCCTCATCGGCACCCTGCTGATCAGGCTCGTCGAGCACCTCCGGCTGCACGCGGGCAGCGGGGCCGGGCAGGGCCTGCGCCACGTGATCGTGCTGGAGGAGGCACACCGGCTGCTGCGGGCAGGCCGGGAGGGAGCGAGCGGGCACGCCGTGGAGCTGTTCGCCAGCATGCTGGCTGAGATCCGGGCCTATGGCGAGGGCATCGTGATCGCGGAGCAGATCCCGGCCAAGCTGGTGCCTGACGCGGTGAAGAACACCGCGCTGAAGGTCGTGCACCGGCTCCCCGCCAGCGACGACCGGCAGCTAGTCGGCGCGGCCATGAACCTGGACGACAACCAGTCCCGTCACGTGGTGTCCATGCTGCCGGGCGAGGCCGCTGCCTTCGCCGACGGAATGGACAGGCCGGTGCGGATCAGGGTGCCCTATGGCGGTTTCCGTGAGGCCCGCGCCGCCGTGCTGCCAGCATCCGCCGCGACTGCCGAGGTCCCGCTAGCCGGGCGCCGCTCTGCCGCCTGCGGTCAGGCATGCTGCAGCGGCAGGCCGTGCACGCTGGTCGAGATCCGCGCCGCGGAGATCCTCGCGAGCTCACCAGACGATGCCTGGCTGCGGGTCTGGTCGGAGGCGTACGTGCTCGCCCACCTGACCAACCGGGCGCGGCCGCGGGTGCCCGTTCCGCTCCGAGAACGCTGGGCGGGCCTGGACAAGAGGCTGCGCGAGTGCCTGCTCGCGAGCGCGCTCGACCGCTCGCTGCGCGGACGGGAGCAGGCGCTGCGCTCTCGTTTCGACCCTAGAGATCTTGCTGCCGCTTGCGCTCAGCACGCCGCGGCCATGCTGGAGGGTGGCAAGGGGGCGGGAACCATGCCGGGCACCCTGTGGGTGATCCCGCAGCTGCAGTGGCTGCACGAACTGGAGCGGGTCTGCCCCATGGACGGCCCGGCGCCGGACCCGTTCGCGCTCGCGCCGCCGCTCGACTACGCCCTGCCCGGTCTGGCCGACCGGCCCGACGTCAAAGTGGGCCAGCGCATCAGCGGGCTGCGCCGTCACCCGCTGTCCATGGAGGTGACGCGCAACAGGCTGGTCGCGTGGACGGCCCTGCTCGGCGAGGACGACCAGAGCGGCTTCATCGAGGACCTGGCAGCCGTGGCCATCGGAGTCAGCCACCGCGGGCAATTGCGCAAGGCCGCTGGCGAGATGGGAGTCACCGGGTGGCTGGAGGCCGTCCTGTCCTGGCCGCGCCGGTTTATCGTCGGCACGGACGACCAGGCAGCCGTCCTGGCAACCGCCGAGCCCGCGCCTGTGGCCCGATAACATCGGCCATTATGAGCAAGCTCCCGCTACGTGCACGCCTGGCCACTTCGATAGGCGGTGCGGCGGGCCGCGTGTCCCGGCTGACCGGCCGCGGCGACGGGTCAGTAATCGGCGGCGTGCTCGGCCTCCGGGTGGAGCCTGACCTGCTCCGGCTACTGGCGCAGGACCGCCAGGTGGTCCTGGTCACGGGGACGAACGGCAAGACGACGACCACCAGGCTGGTCAGTGCCGCGCTGGGCGCGCTCGGCCAGGAGGTGGCCTCCAACGCCTTCGGGGCGAACATGGAAGCGGGCCTGGCCTCCGCCCTGGGCCGTGCCCCTGACGCGCCCTACGCGGTGCTCGAGGTTGACGAGCGCTACCTGCCCGCCGTCATTAGCGCGACCAACCCGCGGGCAGTGGTGCTGCTCAACCTGAGCCGCGACCAGATGGACAGGGCGGCGGAGATCTGGCTGACGGCCAGGCGCTGGCGCCAGGCGCTCGCTCAGGCCGACGGCTGCATGGTGGTCGCCAACGCTGACGACCCGCTCATCGCTTGGGCGGCGTCGTCGGCCGCGCGCGTCACCTGGATCGCGGCCGGCCAGCGCTGGCACGAGGATTCCTGGTGCTGCCCGGAGTGCGGGTCGCATCTGCGTCGCGACGAACTCGGCTGGCGATGCAACGAATGCAGGTTTGCCAGGCCGCCGACGCGCTGGGTGCTCAATGGCGGCTCGGTGATCGACGACGCCGGCCTGATCCATGAGCTAGCGCTGATGCTGCCAGGCCGGGCGAACCGGTCCAATGCCGTCGTGGCGCTTGCGGTGGCCGGCTTCTTCGGCGCCACCGTGGAACAGGCTCTGCCGCGGCTGCGCGAGGTCAGCTCCGTGGCCGGCCGGTACACCCAGGTAGAGCGCCGCGGGCGCAGGGTCAGGCTGCTGCTGGCGAAGAACCCGGCCGGGTGGCTGGAGGCATTCGATGTGCTGGCTCCGGCACCGGGCCCGGTCCTGCTCGCCGTCAACGCCCAGATTCCCGACGGCAAGGACACGTCGTGGCTATGGGACGTGGACTACAGAGTGCTGCGCGGGCGGCCGATCCTGGTGGCAGGGGAACGGCGCCTGGACCTCGCGGTGCGGCTTGAGGCCGACGAGGTCGACTTCGAGCTTGCCGACGGCATCGAGGACGCCATCGACCGGGTGCCGGAAGGCGAACTCGACGTGATAGCCAACTACACGGCGTTCCAGCAAATCCGCGCGGTGCTGGGAAGGACCGAGTGATGCCGGAGGCGATGCAGTGACAGGGATGCCGGAGGTGGCGCAGTGACACAGGGCAACGGGCGGCACGCATCATCAGATCCGGCCGAGACGCTCATCCTGCCTGCCATCTCGGGCGACGAGGAACCCGGCCAGGCGCGGCAGCCTGGCGGCAGGCATGCCTCAAGTCCTTCGGCTTCTGGCGCGGAACGGCTCGCGGCACCGGCGGACAGGGAGCGACTTGTGACGGCGGCGGAGGGCTCGCCTCGGCCGGCCGTCGACCCGGCTGGCCAGGGCGATCGCACCGGGCAGGAAGCGGGCTCGGCTAGCCATGCGCTGTCCGCGACCGGGCGGTGGCGGCCGCCGCCGGCCGAGCAACCGCACGGCGCGTCATCCCCGGCAGGTGGCGGCCCGGCGATGCCGGGCTCGGAGAATGATGGCGACCGCGAGGGGCCTGGTGACCGCGACACGTCCGCAGCCAGGCCCGCGCCGGCACCCGACGCCGCCAGTGGCGCGCCGCATGCGCCCGTCCCTGCCGCGCCGGCCGCCGCGCCTGATGCTGCCCGCGGGGGCCCGCACGAGCCGCGCGGAGCTCGCAGGCTGCGGCTGGTCTGGGTGTATCCGGACCTGCTCAGCACCTATGGGGACCGCGGCAACCTGCTCGTGCTGTTGCGGCGAGCCCAGCTGCGCGGGATCGAGGTTGACACTGTCGAGGTGAAGTCGGATGAGCCGGTCCCCGCCGGCGGCGACATCTACCTGCTCGGCGGCGGCGAGGACCTGCCGCAGATCCTGGCTGCTAACAGGCTGCGGGCCGATGGCGGGCTCAACCGGGCCGCCGAACGCGGAGCAGTGGTGTTCGCCGTCTGCGCCGGGTACCAGCTGGTCGGCCATCAGTTCGGCGGCGTCGAGGGCGAGCCCGTCGCTGGGCTCGGGATCCTGGACGCCACCAGCGGCCGCGGCGAGCGTCGCGGAGTCGGAGAGATCGTGGCCGACGTCGACCCGACGCTGGGAGTGCCGAGGCTCACCGGGTTCGAGAACCACCAGGGTGTCACGCACCTTGGCCGGGGTGCGCGGCCGCTCGCGCAGGTCACGCTCGGCGTCGGGAACGGCGACGGCACCGAGGGCGCCTACGCCGGGAACGTCCTCGGCACCTACTTGCACGGCCCCGCGCTTGCCCGCAATCCAGGGCTGGCTGACCTGCTGCTCAGCTGGGCCGCCGGTCCGCTCCGGCCGCTCGATCCCGACTCGGAGGAGTGGGCCGGCCGGCTCCGGGCCGAACGCCTGGCGGCAACCGCTACCTGAGTGCGCTGTGCGGGCAGTTCGGGACCGCGCGGCCAAGCGACGCGGCGCTAATAGACCAGTGCCTGAGCGCCCTCTGCCAGCGCCTCGGCGAGGAACGTGGCGGCCCCGGCGATCCTGATGCCACTGATCACGTCAGACTCGGCGATTTCCCGTCTGGCCGCGCACTGCGTGCAGAGCGTGACCGTGCCGGACTCGAGCACCCTGGTGAACAGCTCGGGCAGCGGGGTCGCATGTGGCAGATCCAGGTCAGGGCATCCGTCTGGCACGGCAAGCCAGGATGCCTCGCCAGTTAGCCAGACCGACAACTCGACGCCTGCGGCGGCCGCGGCCGCGGCCACAGTGAAGGCCTGATTGCAGCGCTCCGGGTTGTCCTTGCCTACGGTCACCTTGAGCACCAGTGAGCGGGGGGCCATGAATGGCACCTTAGCGCCTCGCGCGAGACGTGCCGCCAACTGCCGGTGGCGCGGATCGCGCTGCGGACGGCGTGGCAGGCGCCCGGCAGGAATGCCGCTGCCTAGACTGCGCAGGTATGACCGTCCTCATCAGCGGCGTAGCCCTGGTAGGAGCCTTCTGCCTGGTCGCCGTGGCATGCCTGGCGCTTGTCCTGGCGCTGTTCCGGCTCGACAGCCGCCGCTCAGGCAGGCGCGGCCGGGCAGACTAGAGCCGGGCAACCTGGGCCCTGGCCACACCGGCGGCATCAGATCACGGGAGCGGCGCATGGACATGCCTGTGGGCGACGGGAACGGCGCTGGCGGACTGCGCGACGACTACGAGCTGCACCCGGACCTTGAACGGCTGAGCTTCCTGCTCGGCCGCTGGGAAGGGGCCGGCGTGGTCGGCTACCCCACGATCGAGAGTGCGAACTTCGGTCAGGAGATCAGCTTCGGCCACAACGGCAAGCCGTTCCTCATCTACACGAGCAGGACCTGGCTGCTGACGGAGGAGGGTGAGATCGGCCGCCCGCTTGCCATGGAGGCTGGCTTCTGGCGGCCGCAGCCCGATGGCTCGATCGAGCTGGTGCTCGCGCACCCCACCGGGATCACCGAGATCTACATCGGCCAGCAGACCGGGACCAAGATCGAGCTGGCGACCGACGCGGTGGTGCGCACCGCCACCGCGAAAGAGGTCACGGCCGGCCGGCGTCTGTACGGCCTGATCGGCGCCGACCTCGGCTGGGCCTACGACATGGCGGCCGTTGGCCAGCCGCTGCAGTCCCACGTATCCGCACAGCTCAAGCGCGTCGCCTGAGTCAGCGGGCAGGCTTTGCGGTGCTTTCCTGCGTCCGCAGGAAAGCACCGCGGAAATCGGCATAAGAGGATCCCGCGGCAAGTAAGAACCCCCGGGCTTCTCCCGCGGTGCGGCACGTCAAAGACGCGCACCACGGGGACCGGCTGGACAGGCCGGTCGGCCCGGGGGCCCGGTGTCTGCCGTGAATTCGCCGACCGCCGCAACTGCTGCTGCAAACCCCGCCGAACCCAGCCTCTACCGGCCCGCTTACGCGAGCAGAGAAACTGCGAACGACTTAAGGAGCGGCCGTTGACGCGCGGCCCATGGAAAACCAGGTACCGCGCTTCACGCAGGCGGCGGCTAGCGGACAGCCACCTCGCAAGTCCGACATCTATGCATTCTGTTGGACCACCTCCTTTCCTGCGTTAGCCGAACGCTACGTCAGGCGGCCCTCATCAGGCAAGCGCGTTACCGCAGGGCCGGCCAGTGCCTGCGTGGCCGGCCCTCGCGGTGCCTGTGCGGGCGCCCGTCCGAACCTCCGGAGACCTGCCAGCGAGGCCTAAACTCGTGACATGTCGCAAGACTGGGATGAGATGCTGCGGGCCAGCGGCTACCGCGTCACCCCGCAGCGTCAGCTCGTGCTGGAGGCAGTTTCCCGGCTTGAGCACGCGACGCCGGAGGAGATCTTCGCCGATGTCCGGCAGACCGCGCGCGGGGTGAACGTCTCGACCGTCTACCGGACTCTGGAGCTGCTCGAACAGCTCGGGCTGGTTACCCATACCCACTTGTTCCATGGCGCTCCCCGTTACCACCTGGCCACAGAGGCGCAGCACGTGCACCTGGTCTGCCACCGGTGCGGGCAGATCATCGAGCTGGACAAGGAGGCCGTGCGACCGCTCGTGGCAGGGCTAGAGGAGTCGGAGGGATTCCAGGCCGACGTCGGTCACCTGGCGATATTCGGCCTGTGTTCTGGCTGCCGCCAGGAGGAGCCCTCCCGTCCGTGACCGCATAGCCTGATGACTGTGAAGAGCCCGCTCCTAGCGCAGCCTGGTGCCGTCGAGGCCGACGGCCCTGATTCCGGCGTCGCGGCACACTACGGCGACCCGTACGGTGAGCAGCGAGCCCTGGTTAGCGGCTGGGGCTTGGTCGACCGCTCGCACCGGTCCGTCGTCAGGGTCACCGGGCCGGACCGGCTTGGCTGGCTACACAGCCTGACCACCCAGGACCTGGACCACCTACCGCCCGGCGAGAGCGTGCAAGCGCTGATCCTGAGCCCACAGGGGCACGTGGAGCACCACCTCACGCTGACAGACGACGGGACCGCCACCTGGATCCACGTCGAGCAGGGCACGGCAGCCGCCCTCGTCGAGTTCCTCCTGTCGATGCGGTTCATGCTCGACGTGCAGGTCGAGGACGTCACAGCCGAGCATGCCGTGCTGACTGCGGTCGGCTCAGGGCGCGACGCAGCGCCGGGAATCGCGGGCGGCGTCGTGATCGTGGGCACGGACGATACGGACCTGATCGTGCCCAGGGCTGGCCTGGGAGACACCGTCGCGGCGCTGCGGCAGGCCGGGGCCGGACTGGCGGGCACGTGGGCTCACGAGGCCCTCAGGATCGCGGCTGGCCGGGCGCGGCCTGGACTGGACACCGATCATCGCACCATCCCGCACGAGGTCGGCTGGATCGAGACGGCGGTGCACCTCAACAAGGGCTGCTACCGGGGCCAGGAGACTGTGGCGCGAGTGCACAACCTCGGGCACCCGCCCCGCCGGCTGGTGCTGCTGCAACTGGACGGCAGCGAGGACAGGCTTCCAGCCCAAGGTGAGGCCGTGCTGCTGGACGACGCGAGCGTCGGCTTCGTCGGGTCCGCCGCACGGCATTATGAGCTCGGCCCGATCGCGCTCGCCCTGGTCAAGCGCACGGTACCCGTCGACGCGACGCTGCAGGCCGACGGCATTGCCGCCGCGCAGGAGGTTATCGTCTCGCCCGATGCCGGAGCTAATGTCCAGATCACCCTCAGACGTCCCCGTGGTGACCTAATCGGCCGCTCGCGCGAGTAATCTGAGCCGGCAGCGAACACCGTCGTTCCTGGAGGTCATCCCCCGTGCTCCGGCAAGCGCTGCTGGCCCTGTCGGCCAGCCAAAAGGCCCGTGCGCTCATCCTGGCTACCCCCTTGACCCGCGAGGTGGTCGACCGGTTTGTCGCCGGCGAGACTGCGGATGACGCACTCGCCGTCACTCGCCGGCTGCAGGACGACGGCAAGCTCGTCAGCATTGACTTCCTCGGTGAGGACACCGTCGACCCGGAGCAGGCCGCGGCGGTGACCGAGGAATACGTGCGGCTGCTCGCCGAGCTGTCAGCCGCCGGGCTGGCCCGGCAGGGCCGCGCGGAGGTCTCGGTCAAGCCGACGGCGGTCGGGCTCGGGCTGGCCGAGCACGGTGAGAAGCGGGCGCTGGAGAACCTCGCCAAGATCGCGTCGGCCGCCCGCAACGCCGGCACCACCGTCACGGTGGACATGGAGGATCACACCAGGGTCGAGGCCACGTTGCGGCTGGTCGCCGAGCTGCGCGCCGATTTCCCCGACCTTGGCTGCGTCATCCAGTCCTACCTGCGCCGCAGCCCCGACGACTGCCAGGATCTGGCCCTGGCCAGGTCCAGGGTCCGGCTGTGCAAGGGCGCCTACCGTGCGCCGGAGGGGGTCGGGCTGGCAGCCAGGCACGAGGTCGACCTGTCTTACGCGCGCTGCATGCGGATCCTGCTCGCGGGTCCCGGCTACCCGATGCTGGCCACCCACGACCCGCGGCTGATCAGGATTGGCGCCGCCGTGGCAGATCGCAGCGGGCGCGCGGCCGACAGCTTTGAGTACCAGATGCTGTACGGGATCCGGCCCGACGAGCAGTCCCGGCTGGCGGCCGAGGGATCACAGGTGCGTGTCTACCTGCCCTACGGCAGCGACTGGTATGGCTACCTGGTGCGCCGCCTGGCCGAGCGCCCGGCGAACCTGGCGTTCTTCCTGCGCGCGCTCAGCTCGCGCCACTAGCCGCCGCCGTGACCGCGCGGCCGTAACCGCGCTGCCGTAACCGCGCTGCCGTCTCGCCCACCCCGCTCGGGCGCCTCTACCGGCCCGTATACGCCGGCGACCTCCCGATAGGCTGCCTGCGTGATTGCCGTGCTCGGCGCCGGGCAGATGGGCGAGGCGCTGATTTCAGGACTGCTGCGAGCCGGGGTCGTCGCGCCTGGCGAAATAATCGCTGCCGCCCGTCGCAGCGGCCGGGCCCAGGAACTCCGCGATCGCTACGGCATCGCCGTCATGTCCGCGGCGGAGGCAGCGGGGCAGGCGCAGACGCTGGTCATCACCGTGAAGCCGCAAGACATGGACGCGCTGCTGGCGGAGATTAGCTCGCGGGTGCAGCCAGGGGCGCTGGTCATCTCGGTCGCCGCAGGCATCACCACCGCCTTCATTGAGCGCAGGCTGGGCACCGGCGTCCCCATCGTGCGGGTGATGTCCAACACCCCGGTGCTGGTCGACGAGGCCATGAGCGTGATATCGGCCGGGCCGCACGCGGCGGAAGAGCACCTGCGCAGGGCGGAGGAGCTACTGCAGCCGGTCGGAAAGGTGCTGCGGATTCCCGAGTCACAGCAGGACGCGGCCACCGCGCTTTCTGGCAGCGGCCCCGCCTACGTCTACTTCCTGGTGGAAGCCATGGTCGATGCCGGCATCCTGCTCGGGATGCCGCGGGCCAACGCGCTGGAGATGGTCAAGCAGGCCGTCTTCGGCGCCGCGACGATGTTGCGCGACTCGGGGGAGCATCCCGTCCTGCTTCGCGAGGCGGTCACGTCACCGGGCGGCACCACGATCAACGCGATCAGGGAACTGGAGAAGCACGGCGTCCGCGCGGCGGTCCTGGCCGCCATCGAGGCCGCAAGAGATCGTGGCCGCGAACTTGGCGCTGGATAGCGCTGCGGATTTTGACGAATGCGCACCGTAAAGGCGGTGTGGAATGGCTAATGGGCCCCGTGATGCTCGGCTGCCGCCGAATTGGCAGGGCTCGCACGGCTTGCCCTTTTCCATACAGGACTTACGCTGGAGGCGGGCGTGACTGATGCGCCGCTCCCGCGCGGCGTGCCAGCTCGGTCGGAAGAGGGCTACCAATGGCAGCAGACACAACTCCGCTAAGCGATGTCAGGTTCCTGACCGTGGCCGAAGTGGCCGCGATCATGCGTGTTTCCAAGATGACTGTGTACAGGCTCGTCCATTCAGGCGAGCTGGAGGCGATCAGGGTTGGCCGGTCGTTCCGGGTGCCGGAGCGAGCGGTGAGCGACTACCTGCGCGATGCGTTCGTCCCCTCCGGCTAGGGGGCCACGCAGATCCTCGGCGGCGCGGATCGCCGGTCTCCCGGCAGCGGCCGCGACGCCAGCCCCTTCGGGTCGGGGCGGCGACCTGTGGGTGTGCCTGATCTGCGCATGATGTCTGATCGTGGGCCCTCCGGGGGCGTGCCCCCCGGATGTCTGGTTGCGGGGCTATGCAGGGCAATGCGGTGCGGCAGAGGTACGCTGTGGCGTTGGCATGTTGCCCGGCCGCCCGATGTGGCGAGCATGTGCATGGCCATGCCCGTCGGCCTTAATCAGCAAGCGAGGGTGGTCTCGTGGGTTCAGTCATCAAGAAGCGCCGCAAGCGGATGGCGAAGAAGAAGCACCGCAAGCTGCTGCGCAAGACGCGGGTGCAGCGCAGGAACAAGAAGTAGCACTGGCTGCCTCGGGCCGGCATAGCGCTGACCTGGCAGCTGCGGGCGACGCAGGCCGAGGCGGTGATGGCCAGGTGACCGGAGAACAGCCGTCGCTACCTGGCGGCTGGCTGAAGCGGCTGGCTGCCGCGGCGGAATTCGCCAGGCGCCGCCTGGATGGCGGCTACGAGGTCGACGCGTTCGGCTTCGATCCCGAGCTCAACGCCGCCGTCATGATGCCGGCTGCGCTCGCGCTGTACCAGCGCTGGTTCCGCATCCAGATGCGGGGCCTCGAGCACATCCCGGCGACCGGCGCCGCGCTGGTGGTCGCGAACCACTCGGGGGTTCTCCCGCTGGACGCGATCATGCTGCAGGCCGGGATCTTCGCCGAGCACCCGCAGGCCAGGAACCTCCGGGTGCTCGGCGCCGACATGGTCTACTCGCTGCCGGTGCTGGCAACGCTGGCCCGCCGCAGCGGGCACGTGCGGGCCAATCCTGAGCAAGCGCTCGGACTGCTGGCCGCGGGCGAACTGGTCGGCGTGTTCCCCGAGGGATTCAAAGGGATCGGCAAGCCGTTCAGCGAGCGCTACCGGCTGCAGCGCTTTGGTCGCGGCGGATTCGCCCGTACCGCGGTGCAGGCGGGCGCGCCGATCATCCCGTGCGCCATCGTGGGCGCTGAGGAGATCTATCCGATGATCGGGAACGCCGAGCCCGTCGCCAGGGCGCTGCGGCTGCCCTACTTTCCCGTTACCCCGCTGTTCCCCTGGCTGGGCCCGGTCGGCGCGATCCCGCTGCCGTCCAAGTGGATCATCGAGTTCTCCGAGCCGGTGCAGCCGCCGTCGGAAGCGACCGCGGAACCAGACGACGACACTGTCGCGAAGCTGGCCGACCAGGTGCGGGACATCATCCAGGATCGGCTCGACGAGCTGGTCATCGAGCGCGGTCCCGCCTTCGAGTAACGCCGCCGCGAGGCCCGGCCTCGCGTCTTATCCCGCTTTACGTGCAGGCATAACGGGCCTAACGGACAGCAAAAGTCTACGTAATGCAGGATAAGGTCGTCGGGCGCTCCTGCGGGCTCGGGTTCGCTCGCGACGGCGGTGCCCTTGGCGGCGGTGCGGCCGGGGGACGGTCAGCCGCCGGTGCGCCTTCGGCGCAGTGCCACTGCCGCCGTGATGCCGCCAGCTACCGCACCGGCGCCGGCGGCCACCGGCAGCGCGATGAGGGTCGCCCGGCGCCCGGACCGGAAGTCGTGCACCGGCCAGTTCCTGCGCCTGGCCTCGGCCCGCAGCTCGGGATCGGGGTTCACCACGTTCGGATGGCCGACAAGCTCCAGCATCGGCAGGTCATTGATGGAGTCGCTGTAGGCACTCGACCTGGCCAGGTCCAGGTTCTCCCGCCGGGCAAGCGCCAGCACGGCCGCCGCCTTGGCCTGGCCATGCAGCAGGCCGCCCACGAGCCTGCCGGTGTAGACGCCGCGGGACGACTCGGGCACTGTGCCGAGCGCACCCGTCAGCCCGAGCCGCCTGGCCAGGATGTTCGCAAGCTCGACTGGCGTGGCCGTCACCAGCCACACCCGCTGCCCGGCCTCCAGGTGGCGCTGGGTGAGTTCCCTGGCGCCCTCCCAGATGCGGTCGGCCATCGTGTCGTCGTAGATCTCCTCGCCGAGCCTGACGATGTCATCAACGCGATGACCGGCCACGAAGGCCAGGGCCGCCTCGCGCGCGGCGTCAATCTGATCGGCGTTCTCGGCGCCGCGCACCCGGAACGCCAGCTGCCCCCACATGAGCCTGGCCAGGTCACGTGGTCCGAACATGCCGCGGGCCGCGAGCCCGCGGGCGAAATGGTAAATGGAAGCGCCCCGCATCAGGGTGTTGTCCACGTCGAAGAACGCCGCTGCCCTGGGGTCAGGCACGGGCGCCGGCTGCTCGACTGCCGCGGCAGCGGCAGCGGCCTCCCCAGCCAGTTCCTGCGCCTGCCGCCGGGACCTGCGCAGCCTCTGGATGCCGGCGGGCTTGCCGGACTCGCCAGTCATGGCACCGAGCCTACCGGCGGGCGTGCCGGATCCTGGCGCCTCGCGGGAGTGGTCGCGGCTACGCTAAGAGCCGTGTAGCCGCCCGGTCCTGGGTCGGCCGGGCTCTCAGGCTCTGGCTCTTTGGTCGCATCAGTGCCCGGAGTCGTGCACCATAGGCAGCAATGTCTCACGTTTCCCTGCTCCTGGCCGGCCTCGGCGCCATCTCGGCCGCGGTCGGCAGCGGCGTGCTGCTGGCGCGCTTCTTCCGCGCGCCCAGGGCTGACTTGCTCGCCTGGTCGGTGGCCCTGCTCGGGCTGCTGATCAGCCTTGGCGCGCAGGCGCTCGGATACGAGGCGGGCTTCGACGCCGCGATGTTCCGGGCCATGGAGATCGGCGGCCAGGTGATCGCGCCGCTGGCCACGGTCCTCGGCCTTTCCGAGGTGGCCGGCAAGAGCCTGGCGGCCAGGTTCTGCGCCCGCGTCTACATCCCCTCGCTCGCCATCGTCGCGGTGGTGGTGCTGACCCTGGACCAGCTCGCGGCCGTCGCGTTCACCAAGTCGTGGCCGAATCCCCAGGTCTACTACCAGCTCCCGCCGGACTACATGCTGATGTATGCGGTCGCCCCGCTAACCGCGCTCGTCGCCGCGATCGCGATCTGCGTTGTGCTGTACCGGTCGGGCAAGCCGGGCTGGATCGCCGTGCTGCCGTCCCAGCTCATGGCCGGAGCGGCAGCCTTCCTGCTCGCCTATCCGCCGCTGGCCCAGCTAGTTACCTCCAAGCTCCACAAGCACCTGCCAGTGGGATCGGTGTTCACCTTCGTGTGCTTCGCCGCCGCGGTGCTCGTCCTGCTCGCCGGCGTAAGGCTGGGCCGAATCGACATCGCGGCGCTGCGGGGCGGCAGCGGCAGCGGCAGCCGGCAAGGTGCCTGGGATACCGACACTGGCGCCTACGACTCTCGCGGTGACTTCGGCGGGCGGGACGGCTACGGCCGCCGCGACGGCTACGCCCGCCAGGACGACTACGGTCGCGATGACTACGGGCGCGATGACTACGGTCGCGATAACCACGGGCGGGATGGCGCGCGCCGTTCCGGCGGCTACCCGATCGACCAGACCGGCGACTTCGAGCGATTCGACGGGGAGGGCCAGGGCGTCTACCGCGACGGCGGCCTGTACCGGCCCGACCCGCAGCGCCGGCAGCCGGCGCAGAGCCTGGACGACAACTCCTACACCTATGACCGCGAGGACCGCCGCGCCGGGTACGACGACTGGCGGCTGGATGGCAGCGCCGCCGGGCACGGGCCCGGTGACTTCCAGACTGGCGATCTCGACCTCGGCCAGCAGGACGCAGAGTTCGGCCCAGGCGGCTACGCAAGCCGCCATTCCGACAGCTGGCAGGACGCGCCTGGCCGGCGCCAGGACGGCTACGACGAGCTGGACAGGCACGACCGGCGCGACGACTATGACCGGCCAGACGGCTACGGCCGCCCGGACGGCAGGGGCGACGGCCGCCGGCCCTCCCGGGCCGACCTGTTCGGCCAGATCGCCATCTACACGCTGCTCGAGGACCGGATCGCCGAGTTCGACCAGCTGACCGAGCGGGTGGTCACGGACGTCCGGGGCCACGAGCCAGACACCCTCGTCTTCATCGTGCACGCGGTGCCGTCGGCGCCGATGCAGCGCATCCTGTACGAGGTCTACCGCAGCCGGGACGCCTACGAGTGGCATCGCCAGCAGCGGTACGTCACCCAGTTCGAGGCCGACCGCAGGCCGTACGTGCTGGCCACCAACGTCATCGAGCTTGGCCTCCAGCAGGCGAAGGTCTCGCCGTTCCCTTCGGTCGCCGACCTGTTCGGCGAGCCCGGATATGACACTTCCGGGTTCGAGCGGCCGGATTACCTGCGTGATTACGGCAAGCCGTCGGCCGGCAAGGGGGAGTCGCGGGGGAGCGGCAGGTGGTAGGCGACGGCGGGCCGCGGGTCCTGCTGTTGTCTCGGCCCGGCTGTCACCTGTGCGAGGAGGCGGCGGCCGTGATCGCGCGGGTGACCGGCGACCTCGGAGTCGACTGGGCCGAGCGCGACATTAACGAGAATCCAGATGATCTGCGTGAATACTCGGACATGGTTCCCGTCACATTCGTGGACGGCGTCCAGCACGACTTCTGGCGGGTCAGCGAAGACCGGCTGCGGGCAGCCCTGGGCGGCTGACCTGGGCCTCCGCGCGTTCCCTGGGTTAGAAGGGAACGGCGGGGCAGGCCCGGCACCCTGGCGGCGCCGGAGGGCAGCGCAAACGTACCTGACTTTGTGCAAACGTTCACAAGGGCGTACCGTGATTGGTAGCCCGAATATCCGGACCCCGCCCGGATGCCTCTCAGTGTCGAGTCCCCCCAGGAGTCCACGGCGCATGTCTCGCCGCCCTGCGTCCGCCGGCCGTGGCACGGCCGCAAGCCGCCGCGCCGCCGGTAACGGTCATGGCATCCCGGACGCGACGGTGGCGCGGCTGCCGGTCTACCTGCGCGCCCTGTATGCGCTGGCCGATCACGGCGTGGCCACCGTGTCCAGCGAGGAACTGGCCGCCGCCACCGGGGTGAACTCGGCCAAGCTGCGCAAGGACCTCTCGCACCTGGGCTCCTATGGGACCAGGGGGGTCGGGTACGACGTGGAGTACCTGGTCTACCAGGTGTCCCGCGAGCTCGGGCTGACCCAGGACTGGCCGGTCCTGATCGTCGGCGCCGGTAATCTCGGCCGCGCGCTGGCGAACTACGGCGGCTTTGCCTCGCGCGGATTCCGCATCGCGGCGCTGCTTGACTCCGACCCGGACATGGTCGGCACCGTCATTGCCAGGCACACGGTCCGCAGCGACGCCGAGCTAGAGCAGGTCGTCGAGCGCTTCGATGTCTCGATCGGAGTGATCGCCACCCCCGCGTCGGCTGCGCAGAATGTCTGCGATCGCCTGGTAGCAGCCGGTGTCACGAGCATCCTGAACTTCGCGCCGGTCGTGCTCGGCGTGCCTTCCGGCGTCGATGTGCGTAAGGTCGACCTGTCGATCGAGTTGCAGATCCTCGCCTTCCACGCACAGCGCCGTAGTACGGGCGGGCGGCCCGACATCGCCGCACCGGCCCTGGATGGCGAGCCGGAACTGGACATAGCCGAGCTTGGCTACCGGACGGGAGCGCAGGCGATAGCGACATGAGCGTGCTGGTCGTCGGCCTGAGCCACAAGGGCACGCCGCTGACGATGCTTGAGCGCACCGCGCTGACGGGCGATGCGCTGGCCAAGCTGCTGCACGACGTTGCCAGGGCCGATGACATCGCAGGCGCGCTGATCCTGAGCACCTGCAACCGGACGGAGATCTACGCCGAGGCCGGCTCGTTCCACGGCGCCGTCGCGGCCATCTGCGACCTCCTGTCGCGACATTCCGGCGTGCCGCACGACGAGCTCACCGCGTGCCTGTACGTGCACTACGCCGATCGCGCGGTGCAGCACATGCTGACGGTGGCCTGCGGCCTGGACTCCATGGTCGTCGGCGAGAGCCAGATCCTCGGCCAGCTGCGCGCCGCGCTGCGGATCGCGCGCGAGCAGGGCACGCTGGGCCGCCCGCTGGCCGACCTGGGCTCGCTGGCGCTGCGGGCCGGCAAGCGCGCGCAGACCGAGACCGGGGTCGGCGGAGCTGGCGCGAGCCTGGTGAGCGTGGGCCTGCAGGCTGCCGTGTCCCAGCTCGCAGGCCTTCAGGATGGGAAACGGGTGCCGTCCGGGCTAGCCGGCCAGCACGTGCTCGTCATCGGGGCCGGCGCCATGAGCGCGCTGGCCGCGGCCAGCGTGTCCAGGGCAGGCGCGGCCGGCCTCGTGATCGCCAACAGGACCCGCAAGCACGCCGACCGGCTGGCCGCGCAGCACGGCGGGAAGACCGGGCCGATGTCGGACCTGCCTGGCCTGATGGCCGCGGCAGACCTGGTGGTGACGTGCACCGGCGCGCCCGGTCACGTGATCACCGCGGACATGGTGCGGGCCGCGATGACCGGCCGGGACCGGCCGCTGGTGCTGGTCGACCTCGCGCTGCCGCGGGATATAGAGCCCGGCGTGGGCGACCTGCCCGGCGTGGCGGTGACCGACCTGGAGACGCTGGCCGCCGCCGAGCCCGAGGGTTGCCGTCCTGGCGAGGCGGAGATCGCGGCTGCCCAGCAGGTAGTGACGCAGGAGCTGGAGGCCTACCTGGTGGCGGGCCGGGCGGCTCGCGTGGCTCCCACCGTCGTGGCGTTGCGCGCTAAGGCCGCCAGCGTGGTGGAATCGGAACTGGCCCGGCTGGCCGGGCGGCTTGGCGGCGCCGATGCGGTGGTGCTGGAAGAGGTGGCCAGGTCCATGAACCGGGTGGCCGACAAGCTGCTGCACGCTCCGACAGTGCGGGTGAAGGAACTGGCAGGCTCGCCAGCGGCCGACAGCTACGAGGACGCCCTTCGGGTCCTGTTCGACCTGGACCCCGCGGTCGTCCAGGCGGTCGCGCAAGCCGACCCGCTGCTGGCGCCTCCTCCGGCGGGGCCGGCGAGGGCTGCACAGCCGGCCGCGCAGGGGAAGGTGCGACAGGCGGCCGGCGAGGGGCGGACGGCCGGCGACGGCGATGCAAACGCAGGGGAGGGACGATGAGCGAGCCAGCGCTGCGGCTTGGTACCCGGCGCAGCCCGATGGCGATGGTGCAGTCCGGCCAGGTGGCCGACGCAATCACCAGGCTGACTGGCCGCGCGGTCGAGCTGGTCGGCATCACCTCCGCCGGGGACGCGAGCACCGCGCAGCTAACGCAGATCGGCGGCACCGGGGTGTTCGTCAGCGCGCTGCGGACGGCGCTGCTGGCCGGCGAGGTCGATCTCGCGGTCCACTCGCTGAAGGACCTGCCGACCGGGCCCGCGCAGGGCATCACGCTGGCCGCGGTGCCGGCCCGAGACGATCCGCGCGACGCGCTTGCCGCCGCCGGCGGCGCCAAGCTGGCCGACCTGCCGCGCGGCGCGCGGATCGGCACGGGCTCGCCAAGGCGGGCGGCCCAGCTGCTCCTGATGCGCGCTGACCTGCAGCCGCTGCCGGTGCGCGGTAACGCGGGCACCCGGCTGGCAAAGGTGGAGTCGGGAGAACTGGATGCGGTCGTGCTCGGGTATGCCGGGCTCGCCAGGATTGCCAGGCTGGACGCCGTCACCCAGGTATTCGATCCCGACGAAATGCTCCCGGCGGCCGGCCAGGGCGCGCTCGCGGTTGAGTGCGCCGCTGGCAGGGAAGACCTCGTTGCGCTCCTGAGCGGCATCGACGATCCGGCCAGCCGGGCCGCGACGACTGCAGAACGCAGCATGCTCGGCGCGCTCGGCGTGGGCTGTGCGGCCCCCGCAGGCGCGTATGCTGCCGGGACGGATGTACTTCGGCTGCGCGGCCTGGTCGTGGCAGCCGACGGGGGGATGGCGCTTCGGGGCAGCGCGAGCGGACCGCTGGCCATGGCCGAGGCCATCGGCCAGCAAGTTGCCAGCGAGCTGCTCAGCCGCGGGGCGGGACGGTATACGGCAGTGCCCGGTCCGGCCGTGTCAGGCACGGCAGGGTCAGGCGGGCACATCAGCAGCGGGGACGATGACAGGTGAACCCCACGACCGGCAGGACCGGTAAGCAGCCAAGGACAGCACCCGAGAAGGCAGACCGCGGGCCGTCGGTGCCCGGCTGGGTAGCACTGGTGGGCGCGGGCCCGGGCGATGAGAACCTGCTCACGGTACGCGCCGCCGACCTGATCGGCCGCGCGGACCTGGTGGTAGCCGCGCCGTGGATCGGCGAACGGCTCGGCCACCTGCTCAAGCCAGGTGCCACGCTGGCCGACTCCGACGCGCAGCTGCAGGACCCGAAGATGCTGGTCAAGGCCGCCAAGGCCGGGCAGCTCGCGGTGCGGCTGTTCAGCGGGGACCCGTTCATGTTCTGCAATGCGGCCGCCGACGCCGCCGCGTGCGCCAAGGCGAAGGTTCCCTTCGAGGTCATACCGGGAGTTTCCGCCGCGACCGCCGTGCCCGAGTATGCGGGCATCCCGCTCACCGGCGACGCCACCGGCGACGTGCGGATCATCAACGCAAGCGAGGCAAGCCGGGTGTCGGCAAGCGACGGCACGCTGGTCATCCTCGGCGCCGAGAGCGGACCGGTGGACCTCGGCAAGATGCTGATCGCGGCCGGCTGGCCGGAGACCGCGCCGTTCGCGATCACCTGGAACGGCACCACGACCGACCAGCACACGGTCGTAGGCACGCTCGGCACCATCGCCGCGGACCTCAAGGCGGCCGGGGTCAGCCTGCTGACCGCCAGCGGCCCGGCCGTCGCCGTCGTCGGCGAGGGCGTCACCGCGCAGCCTGCGCTGTCGTGGTTCGAGACCAAGCCGCTGTTCGGCTGGCGGGTGCTGGTGCCGCGCACTAAGGAGCAGGCCGACGAGGTGTGCGACTTGCTGCGCGCCAGGGGCGCGGTGCCCGAGCAGGTGCCGACCATCGCGGTCGAGCCGCCGCGGACCCCGCAGCAGATGGAGCGCGCGGTCAAGGGCCTGGTCACCGGCCGGTACCAGTGGATCGGGTTCACCTCGGTCAACGCGGTCCGGGCGATCAGGGAGAAGTTCGAGGAGTATGGCCTCGACGCGCGCGCGTTCGCGGGCGTCAAGGTGGCTGCCGTCGGCGAGCAGACCGCCAGGGCGCTGCGCCAGTTCGGCATCATGCCGGACCTGGTGCCCGAGGGCGAGCAGTCCGCGGAGGGCCTGGCCGACGCCTGGCCTGCCTACGACGACGTGCTCGACCCGATCAACCGGGTACTGCTGCCGCGGGCCGACATCGCCACCGAGGGCCTGCTGGCCAGGCTGACCGAGCTCGGCTGGGAGGCTGAGGACGTCACCGCCTACCGCACGGTGCGCGCGGCGCCGCCGCCCGCACCCGTTCGCGAGGCGATCAAGGGCGGCGGCTTCGACGCGGTGCTCTTCACCTCGTCCTCTACCGTGCGGAACCTGATCGGCATCGCCGGTAAGCCGCACGCCGTCACCGTGATCGCGGTGATCGGGCCGCAGACCGCCAAGACCGCGGCCGAGTTCGGCCTGCGGGTCGACGTGGTGGCAGACAAGCCCTCGATCCCGGCCCTGGTAAGCGCGCTGGCCGCGCACGGCGCGGCGATCAGGGACGCGGCTATCGAGGCCGGCGAGCCGGTGCGCAAGCCAAGCGAGCGCCGCCGTGGAGCCCGGCGCCGGATCAGGTAGCAGCCTGCGAGGACACGATGACCCCGAGCTTTCCCGTTTCCAGGCCGCGACGGCTGCGCAGGACGGCGGCCATGCGCCGGCTGGTGGCGCCGGTCACCGTCCGGCCGGCTGGCCTGGTCCAGCCGCTGTTCGTCAAGGAGGGCATCGCCGAGCCGCAGCCCGTCCCGTCGATGCCGGGCGTGGTCCAGCACACCAGGGACAGCGTGCGCAAGGCGGCCGCCGAAGCCGTGGCGGCGGGCGTCGGCGGGCTGATCCTGTTCGGCATCCCGGCAGTCAAGGATGGCCGCGGCTCGGCTGCCGATGCCCCGGACGGGATCGTCCAGCTGGCCCTGGCTGACCTGGCCGCCGAGATCGGCGGCCAGACCGTGCTGATGGCCGACCTGTGCCTGGACGAGTACACCGACCACGGCCACTGCGGCCTGCTGACCGGTGCCGGCGAGGTCGACAACGATGCGACGCTGGAGCGGTACGCCGATATCGCGGTCGCGCAGGCCGTCGCGGGCGCGCACGTGGTCGCGCCGAGCGGCATGATGGATGGCCAGGTAGCGGCGATCAGGTCGGCGCTGGACTCGGCCGGCTTTGCCGATGTCGCCATCTGCGCCTACTCGGCCAAGTACGCCTCGGCCTTCTACGGGCCGTTCAGGGATGCGGCCGAGTGCGCGCCGCAGTTCGGGGACCGTGCCTCCTACCAGCAGGACCCGGCGGCCGGCGACGCGCTGCGCGAGGTAGAGCTCGACATCGCCGAGGGCGCCGACATCGTGATGATCAAGCCGGCCCTGGCCTACCTCGATGTGATCGCCCGGGCGGCCGCGACAGCCGGCGTGCCGGTGGCTGCCTACCAGGTCAGCGGGGAGTACTCGATGGTCGAGGCCGCCGCCGCGAACGGCTGGCTGGACCGCGACCGGGTGATCGCCGAGACGCTGACGGCCATCAGCCGGGCCGGCGCGGACATCATCCTCACCTACTGGGCCACCGAGGTGGCGCAGCGGCTGCGCTGAGCCGCAACGGCCGGGCTGCTGACCCGGCCCGCCAGGCAGGAGGCTCAGGCCAGGCCAGTGGGTGCGTGCGGCCCGAACGGCCAGTACTCGAACAGCCCTGAGCCGGTGACGGTCGTGCCGCCCTCGCGGCACTCGAAGACGGCGACGCTGTCGATCATCCCCCACATCCTGGCCTTGTCCTCCGGCTTGGACAGGTCGTAGCAGGCGCCCTGGACGACCAGGCCGGGGCCCTGGTACATGCCGTGCTTCCAGTCCGGCTCCAGCCCGTAGCCGGTGCCGACCATGAGGGAGACAGGCAGGACCGGCCGCACCGTCACCTCCAGCGCATCGCCGTCAGGCGGGCTGAACGAGATCGTCGCCGTCTGCACCTCACGCGTCCCTGGCGCGTACACCGGCCGGTACTCGGGCCGGCCGAGCTGCTGCGGCGGCCGCCCGGCTGAGTGCGGCCAGACCCGGACCGCCTCCTCGAGGACCCGGGTGCCCGCGGCATCCTCCTGCACGATGGCCAGGATGGCGAACTCCTCGAACTGCATCGGCGCGTACATCCAGTAGAACTGGGCCGGGTTCCTGGACTGGATGCCTGGCGGCTCGCCCTCGCCGACGGGTCGCACGCCCCAGGACCGGTCCCGCGAGCCGCGCCACCGCTCGGGCGTAACGATGAACTCCTGGTCCCCGCTGCGCACGTAACCGGTCCACCGCCCGGTCTGCGCAAGCCGGACCGAGTCGAAGATGACGCGCTCCTGCTGGCGGATGAAGTGCCTGGGCTCGGCCTGCGCGGGGATGATGCCCTCCCAGGTCAGGTCGAACTCCAGGCCGTGCTCGGTGGGCTCGAGCACCACCCGCAGGGTGCGCAGCCCCTCGATGACCTGTACCCGCAACGGCCCCACCGCGGTATCCATGCGGTCGCCGCCAAGCTCACGCGAGGCGCGCACCACCCGGTGCATGTCACCATGCCTGGCCAGGGCGAACGCATCGGTCACCCCGAGGTTGGGGTACTGGCCGAGGCCGATGATCAGCATCAGCTCGTCGGTCCCGGCGTGGCAGTTGAAGTAGTAGCGGTCGTAGAAGTTGCGGTCGGAGGTCGCCACCTGCCGGATCGGCAGCGCGACCTGGTGCACCGGGAAGTCGTCCAGCGGCGACAGCGTCATCTGCGAGGTACCCCTAGATGTTCGGCACGGTCATCTCGCCGCCTGGCGGCGGCAGCCCGAGGATCCTGGCCAGCAGCTGAGTGGCGGTGTTGTTGTACGGGAAGTCGTTGTCCGGCGGTACCAGGTCGTAGAGGATGAACAGCTGCCCGATGCGGGCCATGACCACCGCGAACTTGAGCGCCGAGAGCACCTCGTAGTACGCCATGTCATTCAGCGTGCGGCCGGTGAGCTGCTCGTACCTGGCGATGGTCTGGGCCTGGCCGGGGAAGCCGGGCAGCCGGCTGGCGCCCACGCCCTCGCTGTGGTGCCGGTCCAGGAACAGGAACCAGGCCAGGTCCTCCTCCGGCTGCCCGAGCGTGGCCATCTCCCAGTCGAGTACCGCCGCCGCCCGGCCGCCCGCGAAGATGATGTTGCCGATCCGCGAGTCGCCCCACAGCAGGACCGGCTCGCGGGTCTCGCTTGGCCGGTTGGCATGCAGCCACCGCAGCGCGTCGCGCGCGACCGGCACGGTGCCGTCGTAGGCCCAGCCCAGGTAGTGCTCGTAGTACGCCAGCCGCTGCCGCAGTCCGGTTGGCCCGTAGCTGACCTGGTCGACGAAATCCAGGCCCAGCCTCGCCACGTCCAGGGCGTGCACCTGCGCGAGAATGCTGACCCCTGCCCACCAGATGCTCTCGCGCTCGGCCGGGCTCGCCTCCGTGAGCCAGCCGGCCTGATGGTAGGGCGGCATATCGCCGGGAACGTCGCCGTCGACGCGGCTCATCACGTAGAACGGCGCGCCGAGCACGGCGGGATCGGGCTCGTGCCAGTGCACGAACGGGACAGGGATGGTTGTGCCGGCGAGTATCTCCAGGAGCCGGTACTGCTCGGCAAACCGCGCCTCCGGGAAGATCTGGAACCCGGTCGGCGCCACCTTGGCGACAAGACGCTCGTGCCTGGGCTCGGCGCCGTCCTCGCGCCAGCTCGCCTCGAACATCAGCGTCTCCGACGAGAACCCGTTGCTGGCCGGGGTCTGCACCGCAGAGATGGCGACGTCCCTGGCGGCGGGCAGCCGGCCGGCCAGCCATGCCTGCAGCGCGGCCCTGGTGATATCCGGGTCACGCTGATCGGGCACCGGCATACCAGCCTCCGGGCGTAGCGGTAGGATCTGGGAAACAGAACTGAAACACGTTCTATCGGGACGGTAGCAGGACGTCAACTGCCAGGGACGTTAGGGCAGGACGACGGCGCGACTGGGAGTGCGTGAGTATCCTGGCAACAGTCACCTTGCAATCTCCCTTATGCATCAGGTTGGTCTCGGCGGCCGCGTCGGCGGCTGGCGATGGACCGAGCACGGCATCATCGAGCAAACACGGTCGCGGGCGGCCGGGCGGGAGCGTAGCTACTTGGTTGAAGCTGTACTGCGGGTCAGGCGCCGCAAGACCGAAGGTCGGCTGGCGGACGCAGCGATCCGGTACGCGGCGATGGGGTGGCCCGTCTGTGCGGGTGCCTTCCCGCCAAGCCGCGCACAGCGTCCCGCCGACGTGCTACGCGCCTGCTCGTGCGACCGGGTCGGATGCCCGTCACCCGGTGCGCATCCGCTCTCCCCTGCCTGGCAGATGCTGGCGACCACTGATCCGGACCTCGTCACGCGGTGGTGGCTGGCGATGCCCGACGCGAACGTGGTCCTGCCGACTGGCCGCGTCTTCGACGTGCTGGACGTGCCGGCCGGCGTAGGCGTCACGGCGCTGAGCCGGATGGAGCGGTCAGGCGTGCGGCCCGGCCCGGTGGCAATCAGCGCCGGGAACCGGGCCTATTTCTTTGTCCTGACCCGCGGCGCCCCGGTCGACGAGAGCGAATGGTGGTCCTGCCACCTGGACTGTGAGCCGGAGGAGATGGCTGACGTCTCCGGACTACGCTGGCACTGCCGGGACAGTTACGTGCTAGCTCCGCCTTCTCGGAACGCCGGAGCGATGGCGCGCTGGCTACGCCACCCGGCCAGCTTCGAGCTACCCGACGGCCTGCGGCTGCTCGAGGTTCTTGCCGATGCCTGCGAGGAGGCTGGCTGATGTCAGGACCCGACCGGCGGAGACGATCCGCCGAGTTGTTCGCGCGCGCCCGCATGCTGATGCCCGGCGGGGTGAACTCACCGGTGCGGGCCTTCGGGTCGGTCGGCGGTGACCCGGTCTTCATGGCCTCGGGCCGCGGGCCGTACCTCACCGACGTGGACGGCAACGAGTACGTGGACCTGGTGTGCTCGTGGGGGCCGATGATCCTCGGCCACTCGCATCCCGCCGTCATCGAGGCGGTGCGCGAGGCGGCCACGCTGGGCACCTCGTTCGGCACGGTGACCGAGGGCGAGGCCGAGCTTGCCGCCGAGATCATCGAGCGCACGCCGGTGGAGCGGGTGCGGCTGGTCAGCTCAGGGACCGAGGCCACGATGACCGCGATCAGGCTGGCCAGGGGATATACAGGCCGGCGCCTGGTGATCAAGTTCGCCGGGTGCTACCACGGGCACGTCGACGCGCTGCTGGCCGCGGCCGGCTCGGGCGTGGCCACCTTCGGGCTGCCGGACTCGCCTGGCGTGACCGGGGCGGCGGCCGCGGAGACCGTCGTCCTGCCGTACAACGACGGCGAGGCCGTCCGCCAGGTCTTCGCCGCAAGCGGCCCCGAGATCGCCTGCGTGATCACCGAGGCCTGCCCGGCCAACATGGGCATCGTGCCGCCCGCGGCGGGCTTCAACGAGCTGCTCTCGGCCCTGTGCGGCGAGTACGGTGCGCTGCTGATCATGGACGAAGTGCTGACCGGCTTCCGCGTCACCAGATCAGGCTGGTACGGCCACGAGGGCATCGCGGGTGACCTCATGACGTTCGGCAAGGTCATGGGCGGCGGGCTGCCTGCCGCGGCATTCGGCGGCCGGGCCGAGATCATGGAGAGGCTGGCCCCCTCCGGGCCGGTCTACCAGGCAGGCACGCTGTCGGGCAATCCGCTGGCCACCGCCGCGGGCACCGCCACGCTCCGGGCTTGCACGCCGGAGGTGTACGGGCGGGTCGACGACGCGGCTGCCACGGTGGCGAAGCTCACCGGCGACGCGCTCGCCGCGGCCGGGGTGCCGTTCCGGCTGCAGCAGGCAGGCAGCCTGTTCTCGGTCTTCCTCGGCATCAGCGACCCGGTCCGTGACTTCGGCGCGGCCCGCAGTCAGTCCGCGCCCGCCTACGCCGCCTTCTTCCACGCGATGCTGGACGCCGGGGTCTACCTGCCGCCGTCGGGATACGAGGCCTGGTTCCTCTCCGCGGCGCACGACGACGCCGCGCTCAGCCGCATCGCCGACGCGCTGCCGCCCGCCGCCGCGGCTGCCGCGGCGGCTTTCGGCTAGCACGGGCGCGGCGGCTTTCGGCTAGCACGGGCGCAGCTGGTGCGGGTACCAGAGGCCGTGCTGAATGTCATGTTTGGTGCCGATAGCACTGGCAGCGTCACGGCATTGCGGCAAGGATGTGCGTTGGACGATGGGCGCCCAGGCCCTCGCCCCTTACGGGAGGACGCACGACCATGGCGATGCGCAATGTCATCAGCACCCTGAACACCAATGACGGGACCGAGATGATGGGCCCCGGCATCCTGATGTGGCACTATCCCGGCGCGGACATAATGAACGGCAGCCTGCTGACCGTGGAGAGCAACCACTTCTGCGTCCTGAAGTCACGCGGCGCGATCCTCAACGTCTACGAGACCGGCCAGTACCCGGTGGAGACGCCGCAGCGCCCGCTGCTCGGCAGCTTTCAGCAGGCCTTCTACGGCGGCCAGTCGCCGTGGCAGTACGAGGCGCTGTTCGTGGCCAGGGCCAAGAGCGTGGTCAAGGCGCAGGGCGTGGCGCTGTCCGCCGAACTCGCCGAGCTTGTCTACGACGTCGACTACTACGTGCACGTGGACAACAAGGAAGACGCTGTCAAGCTGGTCACGCACATGCCCTACCAGGGGCACTTCCTGACCGCGGACGCGCTGAACGCCTACGCGGGGCCGGTCGTCGAGCAGGCTGTTAACCAGCTGGTCCAGGTCACGCCGCTGGAGCAGGTGAACGAGAAGATCCACGAGATCACCGAGCTCGTCCGCGGCCACCTGCAGGACTTCCTGTCGATCTACGGCGTGACCCTGAACGACGTGAAGGTGCTCATGCGCCCCCGCGACGAGCGGATGCGCGAGCTGATCTCACTGCGCGCCTTCGGCCTGTCCGAGCTTGACGCCGTGCGGTACTACGTGGCCATGAAGATGGCCGAGCGCGGCCTGGTCTCGGCGCCCAACATGGCGGTCGGCGAGCCCTTCAACATCGGCATCACCGCTGCCCAGGCCAGCCCGCTGGCCGGGATTTCGGCGGTCCCGGACGGTACGGTTCCCGCCCCGGCCGCGCACTCAGGGGCCTGACCTCGGTGGCGGATGGCCTGGCCGACCGGCTGCGCAGCCTGCTCGCCTCGGACGTCTACACCGAGAAGGGCAGGCTCCGCGCTGACGACCTGCTAGTAAGGGAACGGGTCGGGCACGGGCTGGCCGGTGCCGCCGCGAGGATCAGGCAGCTGGCCAGTGACTGGCGGGCAAGCCGGGTGCCGCCGTCCACCAGGGAGCACCCGTTCCCGCCCGCCGAGGTCATGGAACCCCTCCGCGCGGCGGAACGGCTGGTCAGGGCGATCGAGGACACCTCGGCTTCGGTGCGCGGCCTGCCGCTACTCAACCAGGACAAGGTCTGGGACCGGGTGCGCTCGGCGGGCCTGGACGAGCTGCTCCAGTTCGACTGGACCCTAGTCGGCGAGGCCGACGCGCTGGCCGCCGACGCGGACCGGGCAATGGCACTGGACCAGCTGGACGTCCCGGCTGCCGAGGTCAGGCTGCGCAAGCTGCGCGAGGTCATGGCCGACCGGCAGCGCTATATCGAGATCTCCTGACGGTGCGGGCGCCGGCCTTCTGGCCGGCGCCCGCACCCTCAGGCTGCGTGGTGGCTGGTCCAGGTAAAACAGGGTCCCCGGTAGGCTGTGCCCGGTATGAGTACCAGCGAGATCCACCCGCCGGACGACACCACGGCCATCGTCCACCTCGTCCGGCACGGCGAGGTGAACAACCCCGAGCGCATCCTGTACGGGCGGATCCCTGGCTATCACCTGTCCGAGGCCGGGCGGCTGATGGCCAAGAAGGCGGCTGATTACCTGGCCGGCCGGGACATCACCGTGCTCAGGTCGTCGCCGCTGGAGCGTGCGATCGAGACCGCCGAGCCGATCGCGGCCGAGTTCGGGCTGGATATCGAAGTCGACCCTCGGCTGATCGAGCCGTGGAACTACTTCGAGGGCAAGCGGTTCGCGGTGGGCGACGGCGCGCTCCGGCAGCCAAAGCACTGGGTGCAGCTGCGCAACCCGTTCCGGCCGTCATGGGGCGAGCCGTACAGTGACGTCGCGCGGCGGATGCTGGCCGCCGTGACTGACGCGGCGCACGCCGCCCGCGGCCACGAGGCGGCGTGCGTGAGCCACCAGCTGCCGATCTGGATCGTCAGGCAGGCCGTCGAGGGCCGCCGGCTATGGCACGACCCGCGGCGCAGGCAGTGCGCGCTTGGCAGCGTCACCAGCCTGATGTTCGCCGGAGACGAGATCATCGGGGTTCATTACGCCGAGCCCTCGGGCTCCGGGGCTGGTCAGGTGGCCGGCGCCTGACCCGGAACAGCGGCGAAAAGCCGGCCCGCTGTCCTGTCAC
>DASPWG010000153.1:0-42917 GCA_035621915.1 Streptosporangiaceae bacterium | reverse complement strand
CGGGATCAGCAGCCGGATCACGCACCGCGTGACGTCCACCCAGAAGTTGCCGAGCTTGTCGGTGTGCCTGCGGGTGAAGCCGCGGATCATCGCGATCGCGACCACGATGCCGACGGCTGCCGACATGAACTGCTGCACCGTGAGGCCGGTCATCTGGACCAGGTAGCCCATGGTGGCCTCGCCGGCGTAGTTCTGCCAGTTCGTGTTGGTGACGAACGAGACCGCGGTGTTCCAGGCCGTGTCGGCCTGGACAGCGGTCATGTGCTCGTCGAACGGCAGGAACTGCTGCAGGCGCTGGAAGGCATACAGGAAGAGCACGCTGATCGCGGAGAACGCCAGGATGCTCTTGACGTAGGTGCTCCACTTCTGGTCGGCCTTGGAGTCGATCCCCATGACCTTGTAGAGACCGCGCTCAATCTTCCAGTCCTTATCGGTGGTGAAGATATGAGCCATGTAGTTGCCGAGCGGGATGTAGCACGCGGCAAGGGCGGCGACTAGCAGGGCAGCCTGAAGCCAGCCTGCGGCTGCGCTACTCATCAGAACCTCTCAGGAAGCACGAGTGCCACGAATAGGTAGATAGTGAGGAAGATCCCGCCTATAAGGCCGATCCAGTTCTCAGCGCTCAAAGCGCTCGACCCCCTTGACGATGAGCCAGAGCACGCCGAAGCCCACGATCGTGAGCGCTATATAAAGCAGGTCTTGCATGGTGTCCTCCAGCGGACGCCTAGCAGTGCATGGGTAGACGACTCATGAAACCGTGCTGAGCAGGGAAAATAAGAGATCCAAACGAGACCCATGCGTGCCCAGAGGTTTTCCTAACGAAACCCATGCAGGGGCCAGCGATCATGCAGGAAACGGGCCGCCGACTGGCCGGCCGGCGTCCAGCAGGGCCGCGGCCGGGACATGAAAAAAACGGGGCCGCGCCCGGATGGGCGCGGCCCCGCTGCCGCGTCGCCTGTCGGCGGTGTGCGGCCCGCAGGTCGCGGAGGCGAGGACGATGTGGCATGTGCAGGGCTTAAATATCGGGAGATTCCCCGATGCTCGACACCGTCCCCAGGGCTAGCGTCCCCGGCAGTGGCCGACCGGGCGCTCTGTCTCCGCTGGGCGCATGGGCCTTGTGTCGGTCGTGGCGGATGGGCTCGTTGGGGAGGCCATGGTCATGCTCGAGTACCTCGGCGCCAGGAAGTCACCCGGCATCGCACGGCTACGGCGGCGCGCTGCACTCTTAGTAATCGGCCTGGCGTTGCCGCTGGCCGCCGTGGTCGGCGTGGCCTCGCCGGCCTGGGCGTGGTCGCCCGGCTACTCCGTCACGGCCAGCATTCCGGTGGGGAGCGGCCCTGATGCGGTAGCCGCGGACCCCGAGGCCGCGGCCGTATTCGTGGCAAACAACGGTAGCGGCACGGTATCGGTGATCAGCGAGGCCACAGACACGGTCACGGCCACTATCACGGTGGGCAGCGATCCGGCCGGCGTCGCAGTAGACCCCGATACCGGATACGTCTTCGTCTCCAACGCGGGCAGTGGCACGGTATCGGTGATCAGCGCGAAGACTGACACGGTGACTGCCACGATCACCGTTGGCGGCGCGCCGACTGGCATAGCCGTCGATCCCGACACGGGGAATGTCTATGTCGTCGGTGGCGGTGAGCTCGTCGACGACGCCAGCTACACCGTGACGGAGATCAGCGAGAGCTCGGATGCGGTAACCGCGACCATCACCCTGCCCTACGTCCCGCTCGCGGTAGCGGCAGATCCCGGCACCGGCGATATCTGGGTCACCGACGGACAACTGGTGATGATCGATGAGGCCTCCAATGCCGTCACGACCACGGCCGAAGCCGACTTCGCAGGTCCCGTGGCGCTGGCGGCCGACTCGGGTACCGGCACCCTGTACGTGGCCAACAGCGACATCGACAACGTGGCTGCGGTCAGCGAGAGCAGCGATGCGGTCACCGACCAGATCGGCACGGCCGGCAGCCCCAGTGCTATCGCCGCTGACCCGGCGACCGGGGTCATATACGCCGCCAGCGCGGGCGCGAACGACGTCTCGCTGATCAGCGCTGCCAGCCAGACCGTCCTCGGCACCATCGGCACGGGCGGGTTCCCCACCGCGGTCGCGGTAGACCAGGAATCGGGTCTGGCGTTTGTCGCCAACCAGGCTGCCGGCACCGTGTCGGTCATCGCCCCGATGTCAGAGATCACTGTTGACGTGACCGGCTCGCAGGCCACCGGGTCGTCCAGCCCGGTGTTCACCCAGACCAGCGACGCACCGCCAGGCGTCACCGTCACCGGCAGCGTGTCATGCGCCACGGTGAACGGCGGCACAGCGATAGGCGCAGGCCTCAGCGCGGGTCGCTACACAATCGACGGCACAAGTTGCTCGGGCCTGTCCGCCCCATCCGGGTACACGCTGGCCTACGTCGGCGGCGGGTTCGCGGTAAGTCTCGCGGGCCAGCCAGGGTATGCGGTCACCGCGACTATCGGGGTCGGCAGCGGACCGATGGCCGTGGCCGAGGACCCGGTCACCGGCACTGTCTTCGTAGCCAACTCCGCCAGCGGAACCGTGTCGGTGATCAACGAGGCGTCTGACAAGGTCACGGCAACCATCACGGTCGGCAGCGATCCTGACGGCATCGCAGCCGACCCGGACACAGGCACTGTCTACGTGGTCAACGCGGGCAGTGGCACGGTGTCGGTCATCAGCGAAGCCAGTGACACGGTGACCGCCACGATCAATGTCCCGAACGCGACGGGCGGCATAGCCGTCGACCCGAGCACCGGCAACGTCTTTGTTCCTGCTGTCAATCGCATGGCCATCATCAGCTCGGCGACCCAGGCCGTTAGCAACATCAACATCATTTCCGTGAGCGGTCTCTCCTCGCAGGAGATAGGCGTCGACCCGGTCACCGGGAACGTGTGGCTGCCTAACGCTGGGGGCGGCGGAGCTGTCATGAGCGAGGCCACCGATGCGATCAGTTCTGCGCTGTCAGGCGTCGTGGAAGGAACCGGCTACATTGCGGTCGACCCGCTGACCGGGACGATGTACGTCCCGGAGTTCTTCGGGACGCCCGCCTCAGTCGCAGTCGTAGACGAGGCGAATGACACCGTGACGACCACGATCCCGGTGGGCAAAGACCCGGTGGGCATGGCCGCCGATCCCGTGACCGGGACGGTCTACGTCAGCAACAACCTGAGCAACGACGTCTCGGTCATTGATGCGGCTACCGATACGGTCACCGCGACAGTCGGCGTTGGCGGCAACCCGTACTCAGTTGCCGTCGACCCCGATACCGGAAACGCCTTCGTAGCCAACAGCGGCAGCGGCACCGTCTCGGTGATCTCGCAGGCGTCGACGATCGACGTCGACGTGACCGGGTCGCAGCCATACGGGTCCGCAAGCCCGGCGTTCGCCCAGATTAACGACGCGCCGCCCGGAGTCACCGTCACCGGCAACGTGTCCTGCGGCACAGTGAACGGCGGCACGGCGATCGGCGTGAGCCTCGATCCCGGCCGGTACGCCATCGACGGGTCAAGCTGCTCGGGCCTGTCCGCCCCGGCCGGGTACACGCTGGCTTACGTCGGCGGCGGGTTCGCCGTGAACATGCCCGGCCAGCCCATCTACGCAGTGACCGCCACCATCGGGGTCGGCAGCGGGCCGTACGCCCTGGCGGCCGACCCTGATACGGGCACCGTCTTCGTGGCCAACCTCGGCAGCGGCACGGTGTCGGTGATCAGCGAGGCGACCAACTCCGTCGTGGCGACCGTGCCAGTCCCCGGCGATCCCGACGGGCTCGCAGTGGATCCGCAGGCCGGGCTCGTCTTCGTGGCCAACGGCACGAGCACGGTGACCGTGATCAACGCTCTCACGAACGCGATCTCCGGAACTATCGCCGACCCGAGCGAAGCAGAAGGGATCTTTGCGGCCGCAGCGGACCCCGACAGCGGCACGGTTTACGCGGCAGGAGCGAACGACCTGTCCGCGATCAGCGAGGCCACCCAGACGGCAGGCGGGCCCCTTTCGGTAACCAATGGCGGCGGCTCAGTTAGCGTCGCCGCGCTTGCGGTTGACCCTGCCACCCGCACCGTCTGGGCACCGTATCAGTTCGGAGCCGGCGTTTCGGTGATCAGCGAGGTGACCAATGCCGTCACCGCGACCATCACCGCCGATGTCGCGCCTCTAAGCGGCGGGATCGCACTCGACGCCCAGAGCGGCACGGCGTACCTGCCAGAAGAATTCGGCTCCGTCGCAGTGGTCAACGCCGCCACCGACTCCGTCACCGCCACTATCCCCATCCCGGGAACGGGGGTGCCTACCGGAGCTACGGTGGACCCTGTCAGCGGAACCGTCTACGTGAGCAATTTCCGCAGCAACACCGTCTCGGTGATCAGTGAGGCGAGCGATAGCGTTATCGCCACCGTCGCCGTTCCGGCCGGCGCTCAGCCTCAGATGCTGGCGGCAGACCCCGTGACCGGCAACGTCTATGTGGCGAACGACTCGGGCACCGTCTCAGTAATCTCGCCGCTCAACCCGATCACCGTGGATGTTTCCGGCTCGCAGCCGCTGGGATCATCGAGCCCGGTGTTCACGCAGACCAGCAACGCTCCGTCCGGCCTCAGCCTGTCCGGCACGGTGTCCTGCGGAACCGTCAACGGCGGTACTGCTATCAGCTCAGCGCTGGCCGTGGGCACCTACTCGATCGACGCCTCGAGCTGTTCGGGGCTCACTGCTCCGGCTGGTTACGCCGTGACCTATCTGGGCGGGAGCTTCAACGTCAACCAGATCGCGCAGTCGATTAGCTTCAGCGCGCCGACATCGGGCACCGTTGGTGGCTCCACGACGCTATCGGCGACCGGCGGGGCCTCTGGTAACCCCGTGGTGTTCACGGTCGATCAGAACTCCGGCGCGGGCGTCTGCAGCGTGTCGGGCACCGACGGGACCACCCTGAGCTACACCGGGGCGGGCAGCTGCGTGATCGACGCCAACCAGGCCGGGAACGCCGACTACGAGGCAGCGCCGACGGTCACCACGACGATCCCGGTCAGCAAGGCCGCGCAGTCGATCAGCTTCAGTGCGCCCGCTAGCGGCACCGTGGGCGGGTCGGCCACGCTGACCGCCACTGGCGGCGCGTCAGGGAACCCCGTGGTGTTCACGGTCGACCATTCCTCCGGCGCGGGCGTCTGCAGCGTGTCCGGTGCCAACGGAAGCACGGTGTCCTACACCGCGGCGGGCAGCTGCGTGATCGACGCCAACCAGGCAGGGAACGCCAGCTATTCGACCGCCCCGCAGGTCACGCAGACGATCGCGGTCGGCCCGGGATCGCAGTCGATTACCTTCAACGCACCTGCGAGCGGCACGGTCGGTCAGTCTGTGACCCTGTCGGCCACCGGCGGAGCGTCGGGGGACCCCGTAGTGTTCACGGTGGACTCGACTTCCGGCGCAGGCGTCTGCTCGGTGTCGGGCACCAACGGCAGCACGCTTTCCTACACCGCTGCGGGTACCTGCGTGATCGATGCCAACCAGGGCGGCACCGCCAATTACACGGCGGCCCCGGAGGTTCAGGCGACCATCACGGTGAACCAGGCGCCGACCTTCGTGCTGGACAGTCCGCCGCTGACCGCGACCGCCGGGCAGTCCTACAGCTACACCTTCGAGGCCTCCGGCACTCCCGCGCCCGCGTACGCGCTGGCCACCGGCGCCCCGTCCTGGCTATCGGTGAACGCCTCAACCGGCCAGGTCACCGGCACAGTCCCAAGCGGCACCACCTCGTTCTCCTACGCGGTCACCGCCACGAACACGGCCGGCACCGCCACTGCCGGTCCGTACACGGTCACCGTCACCACCGCGTCCACCAAGGCAGATATCGCAGCCGCACTCACCTGCCCGGCAAGCCTGACAGTGGGAAGCAGCGGGACGTGCACCCTGACGGTCAGCAACGCCGGGCCCGCAACCGCAACCAAGGTCGTGGCGGCAGTGGTGCTGCCGGCCGCATTGTCAGAAACGGCGTGCAGCAGCAACTGCACCCGTTACGCCAACGTGTTCGCCTGGACGCTGGCCTCGCTGGCCAGCGGCAAGTCGGCAACATTCACCATCACGGTGAAGGCCAGCGCGGCTGGCAAGGTCCTGGTGCTGGCCGCTGCCGCGTCGCAGAACCCCGACCCGAACCCGCTGAATAACATCTCGGTCCAGCAGATCACCATCAAACGCTGAGATCAGCACGACGCGAACCCGCACCGTTGCGAGCCAGGCAGTTCGCCAGGGCAGGCTGCTGGCCGCGCGGGTAAAACCTAACTCCTAGATTCGAGTGGCTACGGCCTCACCCTCTGGCGAGGTGCGTGAAGAACGATATGACGTCCCCGATCCAGGAGTGCACAGAGTTGCCCGCAGCCCCTGGATTGGACAGGACCCAGATGATTATCAGGATGATGACACCCCATCCGAGGACCTTCGCTAACAAGCGATCCCCTTTCCGCCCAACTGAAAGGGCTGCTTAATCCGGCAACGCTCGAACTGAGCGAGGCGGGTGAATAGGTGGCTCGCGAGCCATCGCGCTGAACAATATGAGCGTCGTTTTGTAAATCGGCGGCGGGCCGCAACTGTCACTGCAAGTGGCGCCAGGCCGGCCGGCCGAGCACTTGGCCACTGTCGCCTCCAAATTGGCGGACATGTGCGAGCCCCAGTCCTTTTATCGAACGTCGCTCACAGTGACGGTGTCAAGGCGGGGGGCGGAATTAGCCCATAATGAAGTATGTGGCTGGAGTGACCAGGCAAGCCAATGTTGACAGTCGGATTAGCTGGGTCCGCCGCTACCAGCGGGATCGTGCCAGGTCCGGCACCGGAAGGCCGGCAGTTCGCTGGCTCTCGCGGACGATCCGGCGAGCCGGGAAGGGTCGGGTTGGCAGCGAGATAGCAGCCTCCTGGGTGCCAAGCCGCCGCAGGTAGGCGAACGCGAACCAGGTCGGAGCCCAGGCAATGCTGCGCCACTGCCGGTGCCTGACGGCCAGCGGCAGCGCCACCACGAGTGGCAGCGCGCCGCCCGCCAGATACAGCAATGCCAGCACTCCGGCGCTGCTGCGGTAGCCGGGGTTGGTCAGTGCCAGTTCAGCCATGAAGATCGGCGCGACCATTCCGGCCTGCAGCGAGAACCAGGAGAAGCTGCGCCTGACGGTCCACAGCCACACCCTCGGACCAGCCGTTCCGTTGCGAATCGGCTGATGCTTGGCGTAGGTGTGGAAGCCGCCGCGCGCCCATCTCGTCCGCTGCTCGACGAACTCGGCGGCGCTGGCGGGCACGTCCTCGTAGCAGCGGATCCGCGGATCGATCACCGACCGCAGGCCCATCCGGCCAAGCTGCATGGTCAGGTCGTTGTCCTCGCCATTCATTCCCACCGGATACCCGCCGATGGCCATCGCGGCCTGGCGGCGGAACGCCGTGAACGTGCCGGGGATGACGACCACGCCATCGACCAGGCTCTGGCCGAGCCGGGCAAAGCGGAACTGAAACAGCGCCTCCAGCGCGCGCAGCCGGTGAAACCAGGTGACGTTGTCCGTCCGCGGCTCCTCCATCGCGCCGACCGAGCCGATGACCGGGTCGGCGAACCACGGCGCGCTGTAGACCAGCGCGTCCGGGCCCATGACGCAGTCGGCGTCTATCCGCACCACGATGCCGGCCCGCGTCAGTGCGAGAGCCCGGTTAAGCGCCATCGACTGGCCGCCGTTGGGCGCGGTGAGCACCTGTCCCGTGGCGTGCGCGAAGCGGCCGATAGCCGCCGCCGCCAGCGGCGCGGTGTCATCCCGCGAGCCGTCGTTCGACACGATGACATGGACCGGGCCGCCGTACCTGGCGGCCGCGACGTCGATCGAGGCCAGCAGGCGCGACACGTTCTCGGCCTCGTTGTAGGCGGGCACGATGACGTCGACTGCCGGGCGGCTCCGGCCGGGAGCGGGCAGCCGCGGGCTGACCCACCACAGCAGGCAGAGCGGCGCGAACATGGCGGCGAACAACAGGCTGACCGCGTACAGCGGCAGGAATAGCTGCCAGGCGCCGGTCACGCCGGACAGCGTGGAGGTGAACGCGTAGGTGCAGACGATCAGCGCGAGCGCGCAGGCGACGGCGCAGCCTGCCAGCACGCTGTCCCAGGCCCAGCGCGGCCGGGTGCGCGGCACTGTGGTGCCGCGCGGCATGATGAAGCCCGTCACCGTCATCCTCGTGACCACGATTCCGCCGATGAGCAGGTTGACCAGCGTGGCCTCGATGCCGAACGGCGCCACCAGCCAGCCGGTCGCGACGCCGGCCACGATCATGAGCGCATGGGTGAGCAGCGACATTGCCAGGTAGAGCGGCGCGTGGGCGAGCATCGCGAGCCGCCGGCCGAGACCGGCTCGGCAGACCAGCGAAATGCCGGCGATGTAGGCGACGGCCAGGAACAGGGTGGCGGGGCGCAGCCTGGCGATGTAGCCGTTCACGCTGGCCGGGTCGCGGGTGATGGCCACCGCGACGGCGCGGACGGCGGCCGCATACAAGTCCGGCAGCGACGGCCGGCGCAGGCCGACGAACACCAGGCCAAGTGCTGCGCTGATGGCGAGGAACGCCCAGGTCCGCGGGCGGTGCCGGGACGTCGGCACCGGCCGCGGGATCTGCACGACAGCCCGGCCGTCGCCGGTGTCCTCGCTGCTGTCGGCCCGCTGCGGCAGGATGCACAGGGCCGTCAGCGCCGCCAGCAATGCCAGCGTCGCCCCCAGCAGCGAAATGTCCATGAAGCAGGCCCCCTGACGCCATTACTACGGGCGATGTCGCATTGGCCGGGCCTGTCGGCGACCGACTAATCAGCAGATTACTGTGGGCGGCAGGTGATGGGCCGCCTAATGCGCATTGCGGAATCGTAATCGGGGCCTGAACTGCACCTTATACGCCCTTCTGGAGCATAGTGAGCTCCAGCGGACGAACGTGAGTTTTGCGAGGCAGCCCCGTTCCTAATCGTCAAGTCAACCTTTTCTTAAATGTTCGAGCATCCAATTCGCGTTTCCTGACTTGCAGTAAGATCCGGTGACCGGCGAAATGTCAGGGGGAGGAGTATCGGGGTGGCCGCGTCGTTATTCCGCGACCAGCGGGTGATTGCCGATCCTCGGCGGGTCCCGTCATCGAGCGCCGTCCGGAGCAGGGCGCGGGGGACGCGGCGGCGCTGGCCCGCCAGGCAGACGACCGGCGTGCAGCGCGTGCTCGGGCTCCTGATCGCCGCCGCCTGCGCGTTAGCGTGCTGCTGGTACGTGCACCGGGTAGTGCTCGCCGACGCTGAGGTGATGACCGGCTCGGTGACCAGCACGGGAGTGGTGAACCTCAACTTCGGCGCTGCGGGCGTGGTCGCGCGGGTGCTCGTGCACGTGGGCGAGCACGTGCGCGAGAACGAGTTGCTGGCTACCGAGGCCGCGCCGGAGGAAACGGCCATCGAGAGCGCCGACGCCGCGGCCGTCACGGCGGACAAGGAGCAACTGGCGGCGCAGGACGGGAGCGCGGCCAGTGTCGCTGCCGACCGCGCGCAGCTGGCCAGGGACGAGGCCAAGCTCGCAGCGGACCGGCAGGCCATCGCGCAGAGCCGGATCGTCGCTCCGGCCGCCGGGACCGTCACGGCCGTGGACGCCGAGCCCGGTCAGACCGCCGCGCCCGCGGGCATCGCCGACTACGTGGGCCAGTCCGCGCCGGTAGACCCGCCGCCCCTGTTCTCCCTGCTGCCAGAGGATCCGGAGGTCAGCTCCAGGTCCGGGGTGACCGGGTCGCTGATGCTGCCCGTGATCCAGTTGCGCACCTCGCCGGGCTGGGAGGTGCTCGTCCTGGTCCCTGAGAGCTCAGCCGCCGCGGTCCGTGCCGGGCAGGCGGTGGGCGTCTCGGTGCCCGCCGCCGGCCTCACGGCGGTGCAGGGAAGCATCAGCGAGGTGCTGGCGACCCCGGTGACGACCGCCGAGGGCGAGATGTACGAGGCCATCGTCACCGTCACGAGCCTCGGGCCCGATCCGCCCCTGGATGGCATGACGGCGAACGTGCACCTGAAGGCGGGATCGTGAGTGCGGCCGGTCCATTCCCGTCCCGCCGCCACTTCGTGGCGTTGCTTGCGGCCGCGGGGTCGGTGGTGATCTCGGGGTGCGCGGCTGACGCAAGCGGCGCCACGCACGGTGGCGCGCTTGCCGGTCCGCGCGACGTGCCGGTGCAGGTGCCTGCCTGGCTGCTGGCCAGGCAGGCACTCGCACAGGTCGCGGCGGACCCGCTGGTGGCAGCTGGCCTGGCGCGGACCAGGGTGTATGAGCTGGTTCAGCCAGGACAGCAGCCGCTGGCGCTTGCGGGCGCGCTGCCCGCGGTCATCTTCGCCTCGGCGGCGCAGCTCGTGCAGACGGTGCAGAACAGCGGGCTGCCCGCGCGGACGCAGGCGGTCGTGTACGACCCGGAAGCGTGGCCGTTCACCCCGGCCGGGGAGCAGCGCGACCCGGTAACGGCGGCGGCCGGTGCGGCGCGCGCCGCCAGGGCTCGCGGCCTGCAGTTCATTGTCGCGCCGGCCCTCAACCTGACCACCGTGCTGGCGCCAGGCAGTCGGACGCCCAGGGCGCAGCTGTTCCTGGAGCTAGACCTCCCGGCCCGGCTCGCCGAGCACGCCGACATGATCGAGTTCCAGGCGCAGAGCCTGGAGCGTGATGCCGCCAGCTACTCCGGCTTCGTCGCGCAGGCAGCCCAGCAGGCCAGGCTGGCAAGCCCGAGCGTGGGCCTGCTGGCCGGCGTTTCCACTAACCCGCCGGGTGCCCTCGTCACGGCGGCACAGCTGGTGACCGCGATCAGGGCCACTCAGCATCTGGTCGACGGGTTCTGGCTGAATGTCCCCAGCCCTGGCCCGCAGTGCCCGACGTGCAACCCGCCCCGGCCTGAGATCGCCATTGCGACGCTGCTCGCCTTCGTCTGAGCGTCGGCAGCGGCTGCCAGTCAGGGGCCGAGGTCTGCCAGTACCTCCGCCAGGCGGTCCAGCGCCGAGGCGATCGGCGGCAGGCGAAGCGGGTCGGCGGCAGTCAGCGCGGCCTCGCGCTGGGCGCTGGTGTCGCCGTAGATCATCGCCGTGGCCAGCCGGAGGCGGAGCACGTCTTCATCCTCGCCGAACGCGCTCGCCGGCAGCGCGCCAAGCCCGTACTGAGTGATCAGGTGCCGCGCGAGGTCGGGTCCGGTCCCGATGCCGCGGCTGCGCAGCCAGCCGCGCCACGGCTCGAAGTCGGGGTAGACGTAGAACGAGGCCTGCGGCGCTGGAACGGTGATCCCGGCATCGGCGCACACTCCGGCGACGCCGCGGGCGACGGCCGCGTGCAGTGCCCGACTCTGAGCGATCCGCTCCCTGATCTCCGGCGGCTCGCTGAAGGCGACGGCTGCCGCGTGCTGGATAGGCGCGGCCGGGGCCGACCATATCTCGCTTCCGACGCCGAGCATCCGGTCGCGCAGGGCAGCGCCCAGGTCGTTCGCGGGCAGCCGGGCGACGCCGAGCCGCCAGCCGCCGAGGGCCAGGCTCTTGCTCAGCGCGGTGGTGACCACCGTGCGCTCGGGAGCCACCTGCGCCGGGCTCAGGAACGGCGTGGTCTCGTCATGGACCAGGTCACGGTAGATCTCGTCCGAGATGATGATCAGGTCGTATCGTGCGGCCACCTCGCAGAGCTCACGCACCGCATCGGGGGTGGCCAGGGTGCCGGTCGGGTTGTCGGGCAGCGTCACGATGACGGCCCGCAGCGCGTGCCCGGCCGCGCGGCAGTCCTGCACCGTCCTGGCCAGCGCATCAGGATCGCAGATCCCGCCGAGCCCCGCAGCCGCGGGCACGAAGTGCGGCCGCAGCCCCGTCAGCCTGGCCTGTGCCGCGTAGCTGACCCAGCTCGGGCGCGGCACCGCGATGTCACATCCGATGCCGAGCAGCAGCGCGAACAGCAGCGCCTTGCTGCCAGGGCCGGCAACCACGGCGTCTGCGCCGGTCGGCAGCCCGCGCCTGGTCCAGTAGCCGGCGGCGGCCGACCTGAGCTCAGGCGACCCGGCGACCGGACCATAGCCGCCGTTACCGGCGGCGGCGCCTAGTTCGGCGATCAGGAGCGGGTGCACGGGTACCCCGGCCTCGCCGAAGCCGAGCGGGAGCACTGGCTGCCCTGCGCGTTCCCTGGCTGCGAGCGCGTCGTTCACGGCAAGGGTGGCCGAGACTGGCACGCAGGTCTGGCTATCGGCCAGCGGGCCCGGGCTGGCCAGCGGCGCGATGACGGGCGTGGCGGTGATGGGTGTGGCGGATCGGATTGCGGTCATGGGAGCGGGGGTCGGGCCAGCCCAGGGCATGGCGGGGAACTCCTTGCTGCGGGGCAGGAAGTACGTGTCTATGCGGTCGTAAGCCAGCGTGGCCGAGGCCGCACTGGCTCACTGACCAGCATAAGTGAGATGTAGCATCAGTGGACGCGAAGATTTCTGTTGCCGAGCGTAAGCATGGCTTAGGCTCAGGGAATGCTCGATGTGCGCCGGCTGCGGCTGCTGCTGGAATTCGCCCAGCGCGGGACGATCGCGGCGACCGCCGCGGCACTCGGATACACGCCCTCGGCGGTGTCGCAGCAGCTCGCTGCGCTTGAGCGGGAGGCCGGGGCAGCGCTGCTCGACCGCACGCCGCGGGCCGCGGAGCTGACCGAGGCCGGACGTCGGCTGGCGGCGCAGGCGGCTGAGATCCTGGCCCTGATCGAGGCGGCGGAGGCCGATCTGGCCGCGCCGCAGCCGGCCGGCCGGGTGACGATTTCTGCGTTCCCGACCGCCGCGGTCGCGTTCGCGCCCGCGCTCACCAGGACCGTCCGTGCCCATCCGGGCCTCAGCCTGCTGCTGCGCCAGACTCAGGGCGGCGAGGAAGTGCTCAGGCTGGTCCGGACCGGGCAGGTGGACGTGGCCATCGTGGATGACTGGAGCGGGCGGCGGCTGAGCGGGCAGCAGCCGGCCCTCCGGTTCTATCCGCTGATCACCGATCCGCTCGTCCTTGTCGTGCCACGCGGGCACTGGGCGGCCGACGTGCGCGAGCCGGTGGCGCTCGGCAGGCTGAGCGACGAGCCGTGGCTGGCCACGCCGGCGGGAGAGGCATCCAGGCGCGCCGTCGACCAGGTGCTGTCCGCGGCCGGCGGAGTGGCGACGCCGCCGTCGGAGTTCGAGGGCCTGGCCACCATCTTGAGCCTGGTGGCTCGTGGCATCGGCATCGCGCTGCTGCCGCGGCTGAGCCTCGCAGCCGGCGATGCCAGGGTCGCGGTTCGGGAACTGCCGAGTGCAGTTCCGGCCAGGGACTTGTACGCGGTCGCGCGCGAATCGGCAGTACGCCGGCCGTCCGTGGCCGTCATCATCAGGGCGCTGACCTCCGCAGCACGCGGCCTGGCCGAAAGCTGGCAGCGGGCGGCACCCCGCGGCTAGCGGGTCAGCTCGCCACCTGGCCGCTAGGCTCGGCCAGGTGAAACTCGATCTCTCCCTTGCGGCCGCGGAGCTGACTGCCCAGCTGGTCGACGTCGAGTCCGTCAGCGGGAATGAGCAGCAGCTCGCCGACGCGATCTTCGAGGCAATCTCGCCGCTGTCGCACCTCCGCCTGCACAGGGACGGTAACGCGATCGTGGCCCGCACCGAGTTCGGTCACGCCGAGCGAGTCGTGCTGGCCGGGCACATCGACACCGTGCCCGTAGCCGGGAACCTGCCGTCCCATCTTGACCGCGACCTGCTCTACGGCTGCGGCAGCTGCGACATGAAGTCGGGCGTGGCGGTGCAACTGCGGCTCGCCGCACAACTGAACGCCGCGGCCCGTGACGTCACCTACGTCTTCTACGACTGCGAGGAGGTCGAGGCCGAGCGCAACGGGCTGCTGCGGCTCAGCCGCAATAGCCCCGAGCTGCTGGCCGGCGACTTCGCCGTGCTCATGGAACCCACCGGCGCGGTGGTCGAGGGAGGCTGCCAGGGCACCCTGCGGGCTGACGTCATCGTGCGCGGGGAACGAGCGCACAGCGCCAGGTCCTGGCTGGGCAGTAACGCCATCCACAGTGCCGGCGGCATCCTCGACGTGCTGCGCGCCTACCAGGCCCGCCAGCCCGTAGTGGACGGCCTCGCCTATCACGAGGGCCTCAACGCGGTTGGCATCAGCGGCGGGGTGGCCGGCAACGTCATCCCCGACGAGTGCGTGATCGAGGTGAATTTCCGGTTCGCTCCTGATCGATCACCTGAGCAGGCAGCCGACCACGTGCGGGAGGTGTTCGCCGGCTTCGAGGTGCGCATTACTGACTCGGCCAGTGGTGCCAGGCCCGGCCTGGGCAAGCCAGCGGCCGCTTCCTTCATGGCCGCGGTGGGTGGCGAGCCGCGGGCCAAGCTCGGCTGGACCGATGTGGCGCGATTTGACGCCCTCGGCATACCGGCGGTCAACTACGGCCCGGGTGAGCCGGCCTTCGCGCACAAGCAGGACGAGCACGTGCCGCTGGACCAGATCGCCCAGTGCGAGCAGCGAATGCTCGACTGGCTTGCGGCCGGCCAGGCCTGACCGTGACTGCGCCGCGGCCGTCCGGTTACTGAGGGGGTGCGGCCGCGAGCGTCATGCTGCGGTCCACGGTCTGATCAGACGGCGTGACCCAGGTCACGCTCACGCTCTGGCCCGAGTGCAGGTTGGTCAGGATCCCCACTAGCGAGGCTGGCGACGAGACAGCCTGCCCGGCCACGCTCGTGATCACGTCACCCGAGCCCAGGCCGGCAGTGCTGGCAGGAGTGCCGCACAGCGACCCGAGAACCAGGGTGCCCGAGTTCACTGGCGCGATGCTGCTGGGCACGCCCGCGTTCTCATCGTTGCTGAGGCACCCGCTGGTCGGCGGGTACTGGTCGCCGCCGCCGCTTTCCTGCGTGTTCGCCTCCTGCTGCCGAAGCTGCGCGTTCGGGTTCGACTGCGTGCTCTGCTGGCCATGCGGCCCGCTGGTGACCAGGACGCCGAGGAACCCGGCCGAGCCGATCTTCACCACCGAGCTGGACTGCCCGGCGATGATCTGCCTGGCGATGGTTATCGCACGGTTGATCGGGATGGCGAATCCCACGTCCTGCCCGCTCGACCCGAGGGTGTCGGTGCTGGCGGCCGTGTCCATCCCGATGACCTGGCCATTTGTGTTCGCTAGCGGGCCGCCGGAGTCGCCGGGGACGATCTGGGAGTTGGTCTGGATCATGTCGGTGAGGTTCTCGGACTCACCAGTGCCGTCATCGCTGGCGGTGATCGAGCGGTCCAGGCCCGTGATACTGCCGGTCACGGTGGTGATGTTGCCCGTCCCGTTGGCGTTGCCCATCGCCACCACGCCATCGCCCACCTTGACCGAGTTTGAATCGCCGATCGGCACTGTGCGCAGCCCTGAGGCGCCTTCAAGCTGGATGACGGCAACGTCCGCGTTCTTGTCGTAGCCGAGCCACTGCGCCTTGTATCGCTGGTCGCTGCCCATCACGGTGGCGGTGAGGCCGGTGGTCCCGTCGATCACGTGGTTGTTCGTGAGCACCAGGCCGGTGCTGCTGATGATCATGCCGGTCGCGGCCGCGGCGTCGCCCTGGTACTGGAGGTTGCTGCTGATGACGACCAGCCCTGGCTCCACGGCCTGGTAGACCTTCTGCTCGGTCGCGCTGCTCACGCCGCTGCCCGAGTTGGTTCCGCCCGAGCCGCTGTAGGGGTTCTGGTAGGGGAATCCGCCGGAGTTGCCCGAGCCCGATCCGTTGTTGATGTTGGCGCTCGGCGTGCTGTGGCCGTCCGAGAGCGTCACGACGAACGCGCCGGCAGCGGCCGCGATCGCCGCCACGAGGAGGTAGATGATCGCGTTGGAGGCGCGCCGCCGCCTTGGCTGCGGGCCGTATCCGTAGCCGTAGCCGCCCGGCTGGCCGTATGCCCCGTATCCGCCCGGCTGGCCCTGCCCGCCAAACCCGCCGTACCCGCCCGCCTGGCCATAGCCGCCGGCTGGCATGTAGCTGCCAGGGGGGCCGTAGCCGATCGGCTGGGTCTGCGAACTTGGCTGGCCGTATCCGTACCCGTAGCCGCCCTGCTCGCCGTACGGGCCTTGCTGGCCATAGCCTCCCGGCTGCGGCTCTCCTTCCGGCTGGCGACTGCCCTCTGGCTCGGGACCTCCCGCTGGCTGGGAGCCGCCCTGGGCCTGCTGGCCGAACGCCGGGGGTGGTGGCGGCGGCGGGTACCCGCCCATTCCAGGCTGGCCAGCCGCTGGCTGCTGACCCTCGCTGCTGTGCTCGTCCTGCATCTCATCACCCTTTGCGCAAGTGCATGCCAGCTTATGCCCGAGCTACTGGCGCCGGTTCGGCCCGCGCCGGGTGAGCCCGTCTCGCCTGGTACCCAGTTGTCTGCCAGACCACCACGTCCTAGTAAGCACTACCGACCTGGACGTTAGCTGAAGGGACACTGAGGATCGCCTACCGCGGGGCTCTGCGTTCGGTGCAGCCAAGGCGATATATCTTGTCATCCACAGGCTGAAGATATATCTTGAGCATGTCATAGCGAGTCCGCCCGCGGGAGTCATCATGTCGGCACCACCCAGCACTTACCAGACCAACCTCAGCCGCCGCGAGGAGCTGGCAGTCTCCGGCGCCGCGCTGTCCGACGCGCCGTGGAAGCTCGCCGGTGCTGCCGGCGTCGTTGTCGCCGGCGCTGACCTGCTGCTGCACCTGTTTGCTTTGCACCTGGCCTGGGCCACCGCGCTCTCGATGGGCTCGGTCGCGTTCTTCACCGTCGCGGGCGCTGGCGCGCTAGTGCGCTCGCGTCGCAGCCGCGCTCTGCGCTGGGCCCGCAGCCAGCCGTGGCGCTATGCGGCCATGCCCGGCGCGGCCTGCGCCATCATCGTGTTCGTCCTTACCGTGCTGCATGGCAGCGGTGTCGGGGGCGCTGCGTTCACCGCGCTCTGGCACGGTGCCTTGACCTATGGCCTGACCGGCATGGTCGGTGCCGTGGTGCGGCCGCGCGGCCGGGACGCGAAGGCCTGAGTCCGATCAAGTCAAGGGGCCGGAAAGCGCCCGGGACTACCGGTCCCGGGCGCTTTGCCGTGTGACCTGCACGGGCCAGTGCTCGCGCAGCGGGCCGACCCGGAGCCCGCGATCAGCGCACTCGGCCAGGAGCCTCGGCAGCGCGCCGAGGGCCGCCTGCGAGGATCCGGCCGGCGATGTGCAGTCAGAGTCGTGCAGCAGGACCGTCACGCCGCCGGCCAGGTTCCTGGCCAGGGTCTGGTAGACCGAGTCGGGCGTCGAGCCGGGAGTCCACTCGCGGCCCCATGCGCCCCACAGCACCGGCGTGAGGCCGAGTTCCCTGGCCACGAGCAGCGCCGGTCCGCTCAGGACCCCATAGGGCGGCCGGAAGAACCGCGGCCTGCTGCCCGTGACCCGCTCGATCAGGTCCGTCGCGCGACGCAGGTCAGAGCGTGCGGCGCTGGGCATGCGCGCGGGCAGGTAGCGGTGGTCGTAACCGTGCACGCCGATCTCATGTCCGGCGGCCGCCAGGTCGGCGGCCAGCCACGGCGCGCGCTCCACCATGCTGCCGAGCAGGAAGAAGGTGCCGCGCACGCCGTGGTCGGCCAGCACCGTGGCGAACCGCGGCGTCGAGCAAGGATCCGGCCCGTCGTCGAAGGTCAGCGCGACGTGGCCAGGATCGCCCTGACCCGCGAGCTGTGGAAACAGGCGCCTGCGCACCGGTCGGAAGCCGGTGAAGCCGGGGGCTGCCTGGGCGACTGCCAGCCCGGCCACGGTCACCGCCGCGAGGGCGGCGGGCCAGCGCCTGGACGAATCCGATCCAGCGCCGGCCGGCCTGTCGGCCATGTCTGCGCTCACCTCATTCCCGGTGCTGTCACTAAGGATTCTGCCTGCTAAGAGCTGTCCAACTGACACATGCGTCAACGCGACGGCGTATCACGCCAATATCCAGGCCATAATTCCTGGGCCAGTGCTTTCTGCTAGCACTGTTTCCTGCCAGCACTGTGTTCCTGCTAGCGCAGGTTTCCCGCTAGCACCGGGCCAGACGCTCAGGCTAGCAGCCGACGCCGATCTGGCCCATATAGGACTAGCCACGGGGAATCCCGATTATCCGGGATTGGTCGAGAGCCGAGCGGGAGCTGACCCTTGCCCGGTATCTGACGCTCCGGTGCGGGTAGGGAAGCACGCATGCGCATGACGGGGGCAGCAGGAAACTCGACCGACATTTCAAGATCAGCCGTGCTGCTGTCCGGCTCGATCGGCGCGGGCCACGACGCGCTGGCGGCGGCTTGCGCCAGTGCCCTCAGGACGCAGGGCTGGACGACCACCACCCTAGATGCCCTGAAGATGATGGGCGCTGGCCGCGGGACAGCCGGCCAGCGCGTGTTCCGGGCCATGCTCGACGTGCCCGGCCTCTACGACGCATTCCACTTCTCCGCGCTGCGCACCGGAAGCCGGCTGGCCATGCTGGTCGACGCGTCAGCACGGCGTCAGGTGGTGCCGAAGCTGCGCACGTTCCTGGATGGCCATCCGGCCGACCTGGTGATCTCCGTGTTCGCGACCGGCGCGGCCGCGGCGAGCGAGCTGGCCGCCCGCTACCCCGCGATGCGGCACGTCGTGTTCTGCACCGATGCCACCCCGCACCGGCTGTGGGTCCAGCCGAACGTGGACCTCTACCTGGTTACCGCGGCCGTCGCCGAGCTAGCCGTGCAGCGGTTCCGGCCGGAGGCCAGGGTCGTCGTCGTGCCGCCGCCGGTAAGGCCCGCGTTCTACCGCGCGCAGAGCCAGGCCGATGCCCGGGCCCAGTTCGGCATTCCGCCCGGCGCGCGGTGCGTGCTGCTGATGTCGGGCGGCTGGGGACTCGGGCCGCTCGCGGCGGCGGCGCGGGCCCTCGGTGACGCCGGCGTGTACGTACTCGCGGTGGCAGGCCACAACCGGCGCCTCGAACGCCAGCTGGCCGGCGTCGCCGCGCACCAGCCGAGAGTGCAGGGGTTCGGATTCAGCGATCGCGTTCCCGATCTGATGGCGGCAGCCGACCTGGTGATCACCAGTTCCGGCGACACCTGCGCGGAGGCCCGCACGGTCGGCCGGCCGCTGCTGCTGCTCGACGTCGTCCAGGGGCACGGCCGCGACAACCTGCAGCACGAGCTTGAGCTCGGGGACGCAATGGTCAGCTCGGCTACGGCCGCGGACGTGACCAGGTGCGCGCTCGCGGCGCTCGACCGCGTCAAGCCGGCGCCAGCCGGGCCGGTCCGCACGCAGGAGAGCTTCCAGGCCGCGTTCTGCGCGGCCGTCGAAGCGATCGGCTGCTGAGTGCGTGCCTCGTGCAGACGTGCCCTAGCTCGAGGACCCGTAAGGGATGGCGACCTTGACCGTCTGCTCTAGCTGCCACGACCCTGACTTGAGCTCGAAGGCGCGAAACGTGCCCTTGACCGCCGTCAGCGCCTCCGCAAGGCCGCCGGGTTCCGTGGCCAGGGCGGCAGTGTCCGCAGGCAGGGCCGGCAGGTGCTGCCAGCCGGACGCGCCGCCGGTGAGGACAGCCGCCTGACCGCCGGAGAGCACGACGCCGAGCGCGCCTCCTGGCCACAGCGCAGCGGACAGCACCGCCGCCGATCCGATTGGCAGCTTCGCCGAGACTGACCACTGGCCGTCCGTCCGCAGCCAGGCCGCCGCCAGCCAGGCAGACCTGCCCGAGGCGATTCGGATTACGGCGGTGGTGACCGACCCGCCTCCCGGCGAAACTGGCACAGTCGCCAGGTCGAGGATGGCCGTGGCGCCGTCAGAGCCGTGGCCGGGACCGGTCAGCCGCCAGGACTTGGCCGTAGCTGCTGAGTTCTGCGCGTCCTGCAGGGCTCGCGTCGACTCAAAGATGCCGATGGCTCCCGCCCGGCTGCAGTCACCGGCCACCAGCGGCGTCCCGGCCGGGCTGAAGCCGACCGCGGTCAGGCCGGTCAGCCCGCACGGGCGGCCGGCTGGCATGGCGGCGAGCAGCCGGAGCGTGGTCAGCGTGCTCCAGGCAGCCCCTGGCCCGTCCTGCGCCAGCACCTGGCCCGCGTCGGTCAGCGCGATGAGCTGGCCGCCAGGCCCGGCGGCGAGCGATCCGGGTACGTTGGCGAGCCCGCCAGGCAGCGGGTTGGCCGGGGACCAGCTAGTCCCCGCGTCGGTGGTGGTTGCCAGCGGGGAGAACAGCAGGTCCTGACTCGGCCGGAACCCGGTGAGCATCGAGGTCGCTCCGGTGGGAGCAGCTATGAGGCCGCCGTTGTCCGCGACTCCGAGGGGCGTGGCCAGCTGCCACGCCGACCCGCGGGCGGGCCGGGCGAACAGCTGCCAGAAGTTGTTCTCCTGCGCCGCGGAGCCGCCCATCTCGACAATGGCGTAGCTCGTGCCGCTCGTGCTGACCACTGACGTTGCCAGCGGGAGCGTGCGCTGGCCTGCCGTGGCCTGGGCGGCCGTCCCGGCCCGGGTGGAGCCGCAGGCGGCAAGCAGCACGGCGGCCGCCAAGAGTGCACATGCCAGCCCGGTCGCTGCCACCACCGGCGCTGCCAGCACCGGGGCGCGCCGGTTCATGCGCCCCCCATGACATGCTCGGCGGCCTGGGCTAGCTCGGCGGCGAACGAGGACTCTGAGCTAGCGGTGCCGGGACCCGGGTCCAGGTTCAGCTCGGCCCGCAGCCCGCCGCGCGCGTCGATGACGTAGGCCACGTCCGGGTGCAGCACCATAGAGCCCGGGCCCTCCACCTCGGCGGTCACGTAGTAGTCCTTCCAGGCCCGGCTCAGCTGCTGCAGCGAGCCGGTCAGGTAGTACCAGTTGGGTACGCCCGTGAGCTGCTCCTCCTGGTCGAACGCCTGGGTGTAGGCCAGCGACCGGTACAGCGGATTGGCCACGATGGCCACCAGCGCGACCTTGCTGGCCTGGCTGCCAAGCACCTGATCGGCTGCCCGGAACTCCTGCGCGAGCAGCGGGCAGTCGTTGGTGCAGACCGGGTCGAGGAACGTCAGCAGCACGACCCGGCCGCGCAGGCTGGCCAGCGATACCTGCCTGCCGTGCTGGTCGGTGAGGTCGAACGCTGCCGCCGGGGAGTCCAGCGTGTTTGGCGAGCCGTTAAGCGCGGTCGCGATGATCGGATCGGCGGTCCTGTTGGCCTCGGCCACGACCATCGGCGCGGCGCCGAGAGCCATGACCGCACCCGACCAGATCGCCACCACCACGCTGGCGCTGGCCGTGCCGAGCGCGATGGTGAGGCCCGCGCCCGCCCGGCCGGCACGCCAGGTCCGCCGATGGCGCTGGCCGCCTGCTGGCTCGCGTGCTGCGTCCGGGGTGCCCGCTGCCTGCGTGCCCACTGCGGGAGTAATCGCTGCCGGGGCCGAGGCAGTGGCCGGCACCTGAGCGTGGATCAGCGCGGTGAGCGAAGCGGCGAGCAGCAGACTGAGCGGCAGCATGTTGTTCGGATCGGTGCCCAGGCCGCCCAGGAAGCCCAGGTCCTCGACCAGCACCCAGTCGGCAAGGAAGAACGCGATCAGGATGATCACAGCCGGCCGCGCGATCCGCGCGCGGCCGGTCAGCAGCGCGGCACCGCCAGCGGCCAGCACCAGCACGGCCACGAGGTTCACCGCGAAGCCATGGGCGGTCACGAACGTGCCGAAGTCGGTAACCAGGCTTGCCAGGAAATGCGGCTGCTGAGTGGCCGCCATCGACTGGATCATGGCGGTCAGCGAGCCAGGACGCCCATGCTGGCTGCCCTGCCAGTAGCCGCGTCCAGGCCAGGCCTGAAAGACCGCGAGCGCGATGAGTGCGCCGCCGATCGCCTGTACCAGGTAGCGGCCGAGCCTGGCATCGCGCCACCAGCGCTCTGGCATGGCGATCAGTGCCCCGGCCACACAGTAGATGAGCGCGCCGCCTGGCGCCCCGGTCAGGACGCTCTGGCCCGGTGCCAGCATGCTGCCGAACGCCTCGCCGAAGACCCACACCACCAGGCCCCAGCCGACGCTCGTCAGCCCGGCCAGCCTCGACCACCGGCCGCGCGCCGATGCGATGAGCCAGACACCGATGCCGAGCTGGATCCAGACCGCGCCGGCCGCGTCCTGGACCGGATGGTAGGACCAGCCCGTGCCAGCCCAGTTCACCAGGTGCAGCACCCATCCGGGTGAGCCGACGGCGGCCGGGGCGATCACCTGAGACGGCAGCCCGGCTGGCATCTGGGGCTGTGCCTGCAGGATCGCGTCGAAGATCCACAGCACGCCGAAGCCGATCCGCAGGATCTGGCGGGCGGTCGGCTCCGGCACGCGGGCAGCCTCGCGGGCGGTCAGCCGCCCGCGCGCTCGCGCCGGGAGCAACTCGCGGCAGCCGACCCAGCTGATCGCCAGCACCGCGAAGACCGCCAGCGCGATCACGCCCTGGTGCAGCAGCGCCGTCCTGAAGGCGGCTTCCAGGGTCGGGTTTGTCGGGCTGAGCCCGCCGTTCATGCCTGGCATGGAGCTAGCCCGTTCGCTGCCCAGCCAGGCTCGCGGCCCACCAGCTCAGGTCACTGCTGGTCAGGTCGCCGACGACGTGGCGGACGATGTCGTGCTTGGCGTCCAGGAAGAAGGTCTGCGGCAGCGCGAGCACGCCGTAGGAGACCGTCAGCGCCGCGGGGAACGGGTCGAAGGCAATCGGGTAGCCGACTCCCTCGGCCCGGATGAACTTCAGCGCCGGTCCCGCCTCATCGTTCGAGTCGACCCCGACGACCAGGATCCTGCCGCCATGCGCGCGGTAGAACGCAGCCAGCATGGGCGTCTCGCGCTTGCACGGCGCGCACCAGGACGCGAAGAAGTTAATGATCACTGGCTTGCCATCCAGGGCCGCCAGGGAGACGGTGTGGCCGGGTGCGCCCAGCTGGGCGAGGGTGAAGTTCCTGGCCGGCTGCGGGCGCGGGGACAGCTTCGCCTGGCTGCTTGAGGTAAGGCCGACGATGACCCCGATGCCGAGGATGGCGGCAGCGGCGACCGCCAGCATCGCCTTGGACCTGGCCGCCATCCGCCGCCTGGCCGGGACCTGCGGCCCGCCTGAAGTCTGGGGCTCGCCTGCAGATTCGGGCTCGCCTGCAGATTGGGGCTCGCCTGCAACTGGCGGCCCGGCTGCGGCGCTCGGCTCGGCGGCAGGCACCGGCTCGGCAGCAGGCACTGGCTCGGCAGCGGCCTGCCCGGCCGCAGGGGTGCCGTCCATGCGCTTGCTTACCCTTCGAGCGAATCTAGCCTGGCTCAGAGTCGAATTGTCACGTCGGGCCGTGTACGCCGTTCCGCCACCTTCGGTGCCTGGGACCCAGGCCGGCTGGCGTGGTACTTGCTTGCGCGCCTCCGGCACGGTACACCTGCTGGCGCGCCTTCGGCACGGTACTTGCTTGCGCGCCTCCGGCAGGGTACTTGCTAGCGCGCCTCCGGCACGACCTTTGGCACTTCGGACCGCAGTTTATCCCTCCTGAGTCGGGACCCACTACGCGGCGTCGTGGGTCGCTCGCTAAGGCTTGCCGCGGACCGGGTAACGTGTCTGCTGACGCGGTGGCCCGCTGCGCTGGCAGCCAGGGCCGGGACCGGGCCAGCGCTCGGTGAAAGTCCGCGTACAGACGACGGCACGGGTCGCGGAGGCTGGCCAATTGACACACGTGACGGGCACGCTCGGGCCCGGCATCGCTGACGCCGGCGGCGCAGCGGAGACCGTGTCAACGCAGGCACGGCCAGCGCCGGCCGGGCCGGCTGAGGGCGCCGGATCGGCCGCCCGGCGCTCGGCGGGGGCGATCGCGCGCGCCCTGTTCCTGCTCACCAAGCCGCGCATCATCGAACTGCTGCTGGTGACGACGCTGCCCACGATGCTGCTTGCCGCCCGTGGCCTGCCGTCCGCGCGCCTGATCGCGGTCACGCTGCTCGGCGGCGCGCTCGCGGCAGCCAGCGCGAACACGCTGAACTGCTACATAGACCGCGACATCGACGCTGTGATGAAGCGCACGTCCAGGCGCCCGCTGGTTGCCAGCACAGGCAGCCCGTCGATCAGGCCAGGCGAGGCACTGGCCTCCGGCATCGTGCTCGGCGCCGCGTCCACGCTGCTGCTCGGCCTGCTGGCCAACTGGCTGGCGGCGGTGCTGGCCGACTGCGCCATCCTGTTCTACGTCTTCGTCTACACGGTCGGCCTCAAGCGCCGGACCGCGTCGAACATCGTGATCGGCGGCGCGGCCGGGTGCTTCCCCGTGCTCGTCGGCTGGGCGGCGGTCACCGGCCGGGTCAGCATCTGGGCCGGGGTGCTGTTCGCAGTGATCTTCTTCTGGACCCCGCCGCACTTCTGGGCGCTGGCGATGAAGTTCCGCGACGACTACGCGGCGGCGAACGTCCCGATGCTGCCCGTCGTGGCAGCGCCCGCAATCGTGGTCCGCAAGATCGTGATCTACTCCTACGCGATGGTGGCGACCACACTGGCGCTAGCACCATACGCGGGCTGGATCTACGGCTGCTGCGCGCTTGGCCTTGGCGGCTGGTTCCTGGCGGAGGCGCATCGGCTGCTCGCCCGCACCGGCGACGACAGCATCGCCAGCGGCAGCATCCGGCTGTTCCATCTGTCGATCGTGTACCTGACGCTGCTGTTCGCGGCCGTCGCGGTCACGGCCCTGCTGCTGCCAATCGGTAGCTGGTAACGCTCCGCAGTCAAAGTATGCATTCCAGTCACCTAAAGTGACGTAAGTATTGCACGTCTTTGACCTACTACTCCGCGGGGTGGGCCATGCTATACGCATGGCGTGGACACGCAGAGCGTTCTTGGGCCGCGCCGCGGCAGCGGCCGCGGTGCCAGCCGCCGCGGTGGGCGGCGTCAAGATCGCTCAGTCCGTATCGTCCGCTAATGCCGGGGCGGCCCGCAAGGTCAGCCACGCGCGTACCCCGGCCGTCCATCCGCGCGTCATCGCGGAGAACTCGCTGCCAGGCGACCCGCACTGGTGGATCAGCAAGCTCGGCGCTCCGGACGCGATCCTCGGTTACGCCGGCCAGGCCAGCGTCCTTCCCGGCCAGCCCATCGACCTGTACGTCTCGACGACCTCGCGCGAGTTCCGGGTGCTGGCGTTCCGGATCGGCTGGTACGGCGGCGACCTGGCCCGCAAGGTGTGGGAGTCCGCCCCCATCCGCGGGTCCCAGCAGAGTGCCGCCAAGTTCGATGACTCGACCAACACGATCAGCACCCAGTGGGGCGTCTCGCTCACGGTGCCGACCGACGGCTGGCCTGCCGGGGCCTACCTGTTCCGGCTGGACGCGCATTCCGGCGCGCAGCGCTACGTGCCGGTGACCGTCCGGTCGGCGAGTGCCGTGGGCGCGGTGGTGCTCAGGCAGGCGGTGCCGACCTGGCAGGCATACAACACCTGGGGCAGCTACGACCTGTACCTCGGGCCGAACGGCGGCTATGACGACCGCTCCTACGTGGTGAGCCTGGACCGGCCGGGCGACATGGACGGGGCGTACCTGTTCATGGTCTACGAGCGCAAGCTCGTGAACCTGGCCGAGCGCCTCGGCATCCCGCTGGCCTACCTGACGGCCATGGACATCGCCAGCAACCCGCAGTCGCTGGACGGGGCGAGCGCGCTGATCTCGCCAGGTCATGACGAGTACTGGTCGCCGCCGGAGCGCGCGATCGTCACCGCCGCCAGGGACAGCGGAGTCAACCTCGCCTTCCTCGGGGCGAACGCCATGTTCCGCCGTACCCGGCTGCAGGCGTCCCCGCTCGGGGCGCAGCGGCAGGTGGTCTGCTACAAGACCAGCTATCAGCTTGACCCGATGTACGGAGTCGACAACGCGCTGGTGACCAGCGACTGGCGGGAGCCACCCGATCCGGACCCGGAGTCCTCGGTCATCGGCACGCTGTACGAGGGCTACCCGGCCATCAGCAACTTCGTGGTGCTGACGCCGAACGCCTGGATGTTCAAGGGCACCGGGGTGCGCAAGGGCAGCACCTTCGACAACCTGATCGGCATCGAGTACGACCGGGTCAACCCCGGCTACCCGGTGGAGCGGCCGATCCAGGTGCTGTCGCACTCGCCGCTGGTCTGCGAGGGCGTCAGCAGCTTCTCCGACTCCGCCTATTACACGCACAAGAGCGGCGCGGGCGTCTTCAACGTCGGCACCATGCGGTGGGTCGAGGCGTTCGACTACCCCACGTACAACTGGGGGATCAGCAGCGCGTGCATGCGGTTCACCAAGCGCGTGACCGCGAATGTACTGCGCGCGTTCGCCGACGGCCCCGCCGCGGCGAATTATCCGGCACACGACAACCTGGACTCGGTGCATGAGTACGTGGGCGATCCGCTCGCATCGGACGCCACTGTCGCCACCGGCCAGTAGCCCGTGCCATACTGCCCGTGCGCCCGCGCCCGGATAGCTACTTTTGCCGGTGCGTGGTGGCTATTGTGGAGTCAATCGGGGAAGACCGGCTAGACAGCGGGTGACGCAGGTGCGCAGGCTTGGCAATCGGACACGGTGGGCTGTACCGGCGGGAGCAACGTGCGCGGTCGGGGTGATCATTGCGGTGTCGGCCGTGGCGAGTGCGTCCGTGCCGTCACTGCCGTCCAAGACCGTCGCACAGCTACTCGCCGGAGCTGAGCAAGCGGCCACCAGGCCGCCAGGCCCGATGACCGCGACGCTGCAGGAGAGCACGTCGCTTGGCCTGCCGGCGCTGCCGGACACCGGGCCGGTCGCGGGCCTGACCGGCGGGCTGGCCAGCCTGCTGGGAAGCCATTCGATCAATATCTGGTACCTCAACCCCACCCACGTCAGGATCTCCGAGCCGGTGTCGATGGGCGAGAGTGACCTCCGGCTTGACGGCAGCAAGCTATGGCTGTGGGACAGCAAGACCCAGACCGCGACCCGCGTCCTGCTACCAGCCGATGCCGGGAAGCTCCTGCTCCGTGGCCGCGGCTCGATCAGGCTAGGCCCGAGCGCGCAGCTGCCAGACGTCAGGCAGTTGCTCGCCGCGGCGGGCCCGACGACCAGCATCCGGGTCGGCCAGAACGCCACCGTTGCCGGTCAGGCGGCCTATCAGCTGGTCATCGCACCGAAGGCCAGCGGCTCGCTGGTGAGTCAGATCGTCATCGCCATCGACGCCCGCAACTACATGCGGCTGCGAGTCCAGGTGTTCGCGCGCGGGGTCGCAAGCCCGGTGATTCAGGCCGGGTACAGCTCCCTGTCGTTCGGCCGCCCGGCCGCGTCGAACTTCTCCTTCGCGCCGCCGTCCGGCGCCATTGTCAAGACGGTGCGGGTGCCGGACACGTTGCCGTCCGGCCTGCTTGGCTCCAGTGGCCTCGCCGGGCTGAGCTCCGGTGGCATTCCCGGGCTGCCGGCCGGAGTCTCTGTCGGCAACAGTTCCGCCCCGCTGACACCGCTGCCCAAGTCCGTGCACGTCCCGAACGGGCCGCTCAAGCAGATTGTGTTGAGCTTCGCTGGGAGCCTGCCCGCGAAGATGCCCGCGGCGCAGCGGGCCCGCCTGATCAAGAGTTTCATCAGCCAGGTCAACCAGGGCATAACGGTGAACCCGACCAACGGCGGCGGTTTCACCGAGATCACCCCGCCGTCCTCAGCTGTCGGCGACCTGGCCACCGGGCAGCCCACGGTGGTGGGCAAGGGCTGGCTGTCGGTCCTGATGACGCCGCCAAGTCCTGAGGTTGCCGCCCTGATCAAGCAGGTGCTGGCAGACCCGACGACGGCTGGCGGGCCGCAGGCGAGCTACTCCTCCAGCCAGGGCAGTTCCACCGAGTTCGTCCTCATGGGGCCGGCGGCGCTGCCTGATCCGGCCTTGCTGCGGGCGCTGGTGCGGGCATCGACGAAGGTCAGCGGCAGCTGGGGGAGCGGCCGGCTGCTGCGCACCAGCCTGGTGTCGATCCTGGTAACCAGCAACGGGCGGATCCTGGCGGGCGCGGTCACCCCGGCTGTGCTGTACGCCGACGCGGCCAGCGCCGCCCGCTAAGAGCGGGCCGCTCTGATGGGCACCCCGCCCGCCGACGAGGTGAGCTTCGGCGGCGCCAGGCGCGGGCCCGGTCAGCGCCTGCCGCAGTCGTACGCTGGCCGTGCTGGCGCCCCGGCCGCGCCGCCGCACGGCCGGCTGCCACTCGACTATGAGTGCGCGGTCGCGAGCGGGGGCCTCAGCAAGCGGTTCCGCAGCGGGCAGCTTGCCGTCGACGGCATCGATCTCGCGGTGCCCGTCGGCTCGGTCTACGGCTTCCTCGGCCCGAACGGCTCCGGTAAGACCACCACGATCCGGATGCTGCTTGGCCTCATCCAGCCTACTGACGGGCTGTTCCAGGTGCTCGGCCTGACCATGCCGGAGGGCCTGGCCGCGGCACTGCCTGCGGTGGGATCGCTGGTGGAGGGCCCGGCGTTCTATCCCTACCTGTCCGGCTGGTCGAACCTGGCACGGCTGGACGCGGCCGACGCGACCGCGGATCCGCGCACGGCCAGCGAGAGGATCGGCCTGGCCCTGGACCGGGTCGGGCTGCTCGCGGCCGCCGACAAGCGGTACCGGGCCTACTCGCTCGGCATGAAGCAGCGGCTTGCCATCGCGGCCAGCCTGCTCCGGCCACGGCAGCTGGTGATCCTCGACGAGCCCACCAACGGCCTCGACCCGCAGGGGACGCGCGAGGTGCGCGCGCTCATCAGGCAGATCGCCGCGGACGGCGCCACGGTGTTCGTCTCCTCGCACCTGCTGGCCGAGGTCGAGCAGATCTGCACGCACGTCGGCGTGATGCGCACGGGACGGCTGGTCTTCCAGGGCCCGCTCGACCAGCTGCGCAGCGACAGCGCGCCGATGGTGCTGATCCGCACATCGCAGCCGGACCTGGCCGCCAAGGTGCTGGCAGACCTTGGCCTGGCCGGGATCGGACAGGACGGCCAGCATGTCACGGCCGAGCTTGGCGGGCTGCAGCCCGAGTTCGTGTGCGAGCGGCTAGTGCTCGCCGGGGTCCCGGTGGCGGGGCTGGAAACGCCGAGGCGCAGCCTGGAGGACGAGTTCGTCGAGCTGACCGGCGAGGGTTTCAATGTCGAGTCTTAGCGGGCCGGCCACGGCGCCCGGCCATCCTGACCGGACGGGGTTCGGCTGGACCAATCCCGTTCCCGCCTGGCTGAGGTTTTTCCGATCCGAGCTGAGGCTGGTGTACGGGCGGCCGCGCAACCTGGCCTTGCTCGGGGTGCTGGCCGTCATCCCGGTGTTCCTGGGCGTGGTATTCCGGTTCACGATCTCAGATGACCAGGGCGTGGGCGGCCCGGCGTTCCTCAACCAGCTGGCGGGAAACGGGGTGTTCCTCGCGCTGGTCGTGATGCCGCTGATGCTGGCCGTGATCCTGCCACTCGCGATGGCGGTGGTGGCCGGCGATTCCATCGCGGGCGAGGCCAGCCACGGGACGCTGCGCGGCCTGCTGACGGTGCCGGCCGGCCGGGCCAGGCTGCTGACCGTGAAATATGCCGCGATCGTCGCGTTCGCGGCCGGCGCCTGCCTGCTGGTGACGGCGGTGGCACTGATCATGGGCCTGATCCTGTTCCACACCGGGCCGGTCACGCTGCTGTCTGGCACCACCATCTCGCTCGGCGCGGGGGTGCTGCGGATCGCCGTCGTCGCGCTGTACGCGGCGGCCGCGATGGCGGCGCTCGGCGCTATCGGCCTGGCAGCCTCGACGCTGACCGAGCATCCCGTCGGCGCCATCGCCGGACTCGTGGTGGTCGTGGTGAGCAGCGAGATCGCCGACGCCGTCCCGCAGCTCTCGGCGGTGCATCCGTACCTGCCGACGCACTGGTGGCTGTCCTGGAGCGGGCTGCTGACATCACCGGTCGACTGGTCGGGCGTGGAGCGCGGGCTGGTGTCGTTCGCCGTGTACATCGTCATCTTCGGCGCGTTCGCCTGGGCCCGCCTGACCTCCGCCGATATCACCAGCTAGCCGCAGCCGTTCGTCCACAGCAGGCTGCTGACCGCTCGCCAGCCTTGGCGCAGGCGATAGCGTGTCACTCGTGCCCTCCGAGCTACCCGATGTCGAGGTCCTGCTCAAGGCGGCGGTGGCCGGTATCGGCGGCGTGCAGCGGCCAGGGCAGGTGGCGATGGCGCGCGCCGTCGAGGAGGCAATGCAGTCCGGGCGGCATCTTGCCGTCCAGGCCGGGACGGGCACGGGCAAGTCGCTGGCTTACCTGGTCCCCGCTGTGCTGCACGCGCTCGGTAAGGACGGCGGGACGGTCGTCGTGTCCACCGCGACCATCGCGCTGCAGCGCCAGCTCATCGAGCGTGACCTGCCGCGACTGTCGGCCGCGATCTGCGGCCCGCTCGGCCGCGAGCCGGTCTTCGCGATCCTGAAGGGCAGGCGGAACTACCTCTGCCTGCAGAAGGTACACGGCTCCGCGGACGAGGAGCCGGCCGAGACGCTGTTCGACCCGCGGTCGGTGTCGGCGATCGGCAAGCAGGTTTCGCGGCTGCACGAATGGGCGGCCGCTACCGCGACCGGGGACAGGGACGAGCTGGTGCCGGGCGTGGACGACCGGGCCTGGCGTCAGGTTTCGGTCAGCGCCAGGGAGTGCATCGGCGCGCAGAAATGCCCGTTCGGCTCGCAGTGCTTCACCGAGCGGGCCCGCGAGGCGGCCGGCGACGCCGACATCGTGGTGACCAATCACGCGCTGCTGGCGATCGACGCGATGGAGGACTTCATCGTGCTGCCCGAGCACGATGTCGTCGTGATCGACGAGGCGCACGACCTGGTGGACCGGGTCACCAGCGTCGCGGCGGACGAGCTGTCAGGGTCGGCGGTGGAGACAGCGGCCAGGCGCTGCGGGCGGACCGTTCCCGAGGAGCTCACTGACCGGCTGCGGGCGGCGGCCGACGGGCTGGTGCTGGCGCTTGCGGACGCTCCTGCCGGACGGCTGGACATGCTCTCGGAGCAGCTCGAGGTGGCGCTGGCGACCGTCAGGGACGGGGCTGCCGCCTGCGCGGCGGACCTTCGCGGCCGCGCGGGCGGCGAGGAGGATGCCGAGCAGCTGGCCGCGACCAGGGCCGCAACCGTGGCGCTTGACGAGGTGTCAGAGGCCGCCAGCCGGATGATCGCGGCGTTTGTCCCCGACATTCCGGCCCGGCAGGAAGTGGTCTGGCTGGACCGGCCGACGGCTGAGGACTCCAGCCGCCCCGACACCCTGCGGGTCGCGCCGCTCCAGGTCGCGGGCTTGCTGGCGGACCGCCTGTTCACGCCGCGGACAGTAGTGCTGACGTCGGCGACGCTGACGCTGGGCGGGTCATTCGAGCCGCTGGCACGCCAATGGGGGCTGCCGCAGCTGGCGGATGATCCCGATCCCGCGCCGCTGGCCTGGACGGGACTCGACGTCGGCTCGCCGTTCGACCACCGCCGCAGCGCGATCCTCTATGTCGCCCGGCACCTGCCGCCGCCAGGGCGCGACGGGCTGCCGGAGGCGTATCTCGCTGAGCTGCGCGAGCTGATCGAGGCGGCGGGAGGCCGCACGCTCGGGCTGTTCTCCTCGATGCGCGCGGCCCGGCAGGCCGCGGACGCGCTGCGCGAGGAGATCGGCGTGCCGCTGCTGTGCCAGGGCGACGACTCGACCGGGCTGCTGGTCAGCAAGTTCGCCGAGGACGAGCCAAGCTGCCTGTTCGGCACCCTGTCGCTCTGGCAGGGCGTCGACGTGCCAGGCCGCGCGCTCCAGCTCGTGGTGATTGACCGGATCCCGTTCCCCCGTCCTGACGACCCGCTGGCCTCGGCGCGGCAGCGCGCGGTTGCCGCCCGCGGCGGCAACGGCTTCATGACAGTGGCCGCGGCGCAGGCGGCGCTGCTGCTGGCGCAGGGCACTGGCCGGCTGCTGCGCACCGTCGAGGACCGCGGCGTGATCGCGATCCTTGACCCGCGGCTGGCCACCGCGCGGTACAGCGGCTTCCTGCGCGCCTCGCTGCCGCCCTACTGGAGCACCTACGACCCGCAGATCGTGCGCAGTGCTCTGCGCCGGCTCGCCGCCGGTCCTGCCCCGGCCGGGGCAGCGTCAGCTAGTCCTGGCGAGTAGCCGGCCATATGGGCTCGCGCCGGCCCCCGCGTCGGACGCCGCGAGCCGGTCAGCTGCGCGCCATCCCCTCGAGCGTGACCGTCATGTGCTTGCGCAGCTGGTCCAGCCGTCCCTGCAGGATCTGCTCCGCCCGGGCTGGATCGCTACGCATGCCCTCGCTCAGGCCGGTCACGCCTGGACCGTGCACGAAGCTGTGCAGGATCCTGGTCTGGCCTGCCGAGTCACCGGGTGCCAGCTCGTACCGCCAGGTCGAGCCCGGGTGATCGGGGAGTTCGCTGGGGTCGAGCACCACCCACTCGAACACCGCCGGGCGCTCCGCCTCGGTTACCACGCAGGTGACGGTGGCCGTGAAGCCGCCGCCGTAGACGTTGTGGCCCTCGAACCGGCCGCCCCGCTCCGGCTTCGAGCCGTCCAGCCACGCCGCTCCGACACACTCCGGGCTCCACTCGCCGATCCTGGCCACATCGGTGATGAGGTCCCACATCTGGCCGGATTCCTTGTCCACGAGCATCTCGACGTCGACCCTGGCCCCGGTTGCTTCCGTCATCGCTGCCTCCGCATTCGCGCTGCCCGGCACGGCCGGGTTCGTAGATACAACGAACGGGATTCCGGTAAATGGACAGCGTGCGGCCCCGGTCTTCCATGATCCGGAAGAGTTAGTCGGAAATAGTCCGACGAAATGTTCCGGTTAATACGCCGCGGCCCCGGCAGGGGCCGGGAGCTGTGGAAAACTGGCTCGTGCGGCGTCCGGCTGGCAGCGGAACCGGACCTCTACCTGCAGGCCGCCACTCGCCTGCGCGGTGGCGTGCAGGTCCGCCCCGTGCGCGGACGCGATCGCACTCACGATGGACAGGCCGAGGCCCAGGCTGTCACCCTCGGCGGTGCGGGCCGTTGCGCGGCGGCGGAACGGCTCGAACAGCGCGGGAACCTCGGCCGGATGAATCACCGGCCCGCCGTTCGTGACCGAGAGCACGGCCTGCCCCGGTGCCGACGTCGTCCGCACCATGACCCTGCCGCCAGGGTGGTTGTGCCTGATGGCGTTGTCGAGCAGGTTCGTGATCAGCCGCTCGGCCAGCCGCGCGTCGCCGGGGAAGACGGCGGGGCTGGCCACCACCGTCAGCTGGATGTCGCGCTGCGAGGCATCGGCCGATCGGGCAAGCCCGATCTCGCGGGTCAGGGCGGCCAGGTCCACCGGCTCGAGCTGGTCGAGTCCGCGCTGGCTGCGGGCGAGCGTGAGCAGTCCCTCGATCAGCCGCTCCTGCTGCTGTCCGGCCGCAAGCACTCGCCGGCACGCGGCCTCGAGCGAACCGACAGTCCGGTCCGGGTCGGCAAGCGCGACCTCCATCAGGGTCCGCTGGCGGGCGAGCGGGGTGCGCAGCTCGTGCGAGGCGTTCGCGACGAACTGCCGCTGCGCGGCAAACGAGCCCTCCAGCCTGCCAAGCAGCCCGTCGACGGTGTCGCCGAGTTCCTTCAGTTCGTCGTCCGGGCCGTGCAGCGCGAGCCGCTCGTGCAGGTTGCTGGCCGAGATGTTCCGCGCCGCGCGGGTGATAGTCCGCAGCGGGCTGAGCACCCGGCCGGACACCAGCCAGCCCAGCCCGAGGGCAGCGATCGTCATCGCGCCGAGCGCAATGCCCGAATCGATGAGCAGGGTGTTGAGGTAGTCGGCCCGCTGCGTGCTCACCTGCGCCGACAGCTGGACGGCCTGCGCCCTGAAATACTCGGCGCACTGGGTGAGCTGAGCGGGACTCGGGCCCGAAACGGCGGTGGTGGCGTCGCAGATGGTCTGCCCTGGATCGGCAGCGACGGGCGAGCCGAAGATGACTGGCCCGCCGCCGGCGGCCGCGCCGGCCTGCACCCGCGCGGCCTTCACCATCACTGGCCGCTCCATGTAGTGCTCCACCAGCACGTAGGTGACGACCAGGACGCCTGCCCCGGACAGCAGGAAGAGGACCGCGTAGATCGCCGTCAGCCGCAGCCGGATCGTGCGCCGCGGCGCCCGCAGCGCGTGCACGCGTGACATCGGGGAGTTCACACCGGGACCCGGTAACCGGCCTGCGCCACGGTCTCGATGACCGGCGGCTCGCCGAGCTTGCGCCGCAGCCTGCTCATGGTCACCTTGACCGCGGAGCTGAACGGGTCGGCCATCTCATCCCAGACCCGCTCCAGCAGTTCCTCGGCCGAGACCACCCTGCCCTGCGAGGCGAGCAGCAGCTCGAGCACGCCGAACTCCTTCGGCCCCAGGTCAAGGAACTGCCCGGCCCTGCTGGCGCTGCGCCGCGCCGGGTCAAGGCACAGGTCCCCGCTGGTCAGCACCGGTGGCACGGCGGGCTGGGCGCGGCGCAGCAGGGCGCGGATCCGCGCCACCAGCTCGGCGAACGCGAACGGCTTGGGCAGGTAGTCGTCCGCACCCAGGCTCAGCCCGTCCACCCGGTCCTCGATCGTGGCAGCGGCCGTCAGCATCAGCACGCGGCTCCGGCAGCCGGCCGCGAGCAGCTCCGCGCAGACCTCGTCGCCGTGCCGGCCCGGCAGGTCGCGGTCAAGCACGATGACGTCGTACCCGGTGACCAGAGCCCGCTCCAGCCCGCTGGCCCCGTCAAGCGCGATATCCACCGCCAGCTGCTGGCGTCGCAGGCCGGCGGCGATGGCCCCGGCCAGCTCCGCGTCATCCTCGACGAGCAAGACCCGCACCGTCGCACCCCTCCCGCGGCCCGCATCGCGGGCGACGGGGTCGCCGCTCGCGGCCATGTCTGGCAGGTCCACGGGTAGCACCTCCGGCCGAGTATTTGCTTAAGACTCGCTGGCTGGATCCTGCAGGCTCACGACCTTGCCGACGCCGTTGACTATCTTGATCTGCGCCGCGACCACGTCGCCCACCCGCACGCCCGCCAGCGTGCGGACCGAGCCGGTGAACCTGGTCGCGCTCGTCACCGCGGCCTGCACGGGCTGCGCCGGGCCGCCGCCCAGGGTGATCGTCCCCGTCCCGACCGCCGTCACCCTGCCGATCATCTCCACCTGGGTGAAGCTGCCCTGCCCGGCCGGGCCCCCGCTCTGGCCGGGCGCAGCGCCCTGCGACCCGGTGCCCTGGGACACCGGCGCGGTGGGGGCCGAGGCCGATTGCACCTGGCGGTAAATCAGCACGGCACCAGCGCCGAGCCCGCAGGCGAGAACCGCGGTGCCGGCCAGCGCGAGGACCGAGCGCTTGCGCCCGCTGGCCGGCGGCTCATAGGCCGGCATCGTTGGCGCGCCCCGCCGCAGCGAGTCGGGGCCGTTCTGGGCGTCGTCCCGCTCCTCATCCTCGTCCGGCCAGAGGAAGTCCGGGTATTCGTCGTCCGGTGTCATGGGGTGCCTCCCAGCACGGGGCCGCGGTTGCCCAAGACGATTCCCTGGCGGCGGTTGCACGGCGGTTACGCCGCGTGCAACCGCCGTGCAACCGGCCACCGGATAGTCGTTGTGCCCAGCCGATCTGAACAGGAGCACTCACATGTCTGCTGATACCGAGGTCCAGGCTGCGCCGCCCGGCGGGCGGTCCGCGCACGCCGGGGGCCGGTCGTTCTTCCTGAGATACCTCGGCCGCGAGCTCGGGCGGCGTGCCCGGCAGGCCATCGTCATTGCGCTCGGGCTTGCACTCGGGATCGGCCTGGTGATCACCGTGTCCGCCGCGGCTTCCGGGGTCAAGAACGCACAGGCCAGCGTGCTGCACTCGCTGTACGGGGTGGGCACCGACATCACTGTCACGCAGTCACCCGCAGCAGGGTCCGGACTGGCGGGCCGTCACCAGTTCTCGCTCGGCATCCAGCAGGGCGCACCTGGCCAGGCGCCCACGGTCTGCGTCAACGGCGTGTGCAAATCCGGCGCGCAGACCATCGACAACCTGACGGCCATTGGCAGCAACGGGCCGATCAGCTACTCCGAGATCGACAAGATTGCCAGGCTCGCCCACGTCAAGGCCGCGGCCGGCGGGCTGGCCCTGAGCGACAGCCGGATCTCCATCAGCTCGACCAGCGCCAGCCAGCCGACCCAGTTCTCGGTGCAGGGCGTGGACCTGGCGCACGAGAACCTCGGCCCGCTGAGCAACGCCAGCCTGAGCTCGGGGCGCACGTTCCGCGCCACCGACGCTAACTCCTACGTCGCGATCGTCGACGCCGACTACGCGAAAGCCAACAACCTCAAGGTCGGCTCGGACATCACCGTCGCCAAGCACACGTTCAAGGTGATCGGCGTCGTCACCCAGGCCGAGGGCTCCAGTCCGCCCGACGTGTACATCCCGCTAAACCTGGCGCAGTCGCTCGGCACCCTCGGCCCTGGCGGCAGCAGCCTCAAGGGCTACGTCAACACGATCTACGTCACCGTGGACAGCGATGCGGACATCTCGGCCGTGAGCAAGGAGATCAAGGCGCTCATGCCGAAGGCGACGGTGACCACGCCGTCCAGCCTGGCCAGTGAGATCAACGGCTCGCTGGGCAACGCCGCCAAGCTAGCCGGGGACCTGGGCACCTGGCTGTCGATCCTGGTGCTGGTCGCGGCGTTCGCGGTGGCCGGCCTGCTGACGATGTCGGCGGTGTCGCGGCGGGCCAGGGAGTTCGGCACGCTCAAGGCCATCGGCTGGCGCAGCCGCCGGATCATCGGCCAGGTCATGGGCGAGTCGGTGACCATCGGCCTGATCGGCGGCGCGGTCGGCATCGGCCTCGGCCTGGCCGGCGCCGCGATCATCGACAAGGTCGCGCCGAAGCTCACCGCGATCATCCCGACCGACACCGGGCTGAAGTTCGCCCAGACCAGCACGGGAGGCGCTGCCGGCGGCGCAGGCCCCGTCGTGATCGGCCCAGGCGGCGCCCTCGGCAACACCACGCAGACCATCCCGGTGCACTGGTCGGCCTCGGTCACGCTCGCCGTCATCGCGCTTGCGGTGCTGCTGGCCATCGTGGGCGGCCTGATCGCCGGCGGCCTTGGCAGCTGGCGGATTACTCAGCTGCGGCCCGCCGACGCGCTGGCCCGAGTGGACTGAAGGGACCTCGTGATGTACACGCTCACCAACGTCACCCGGCTGTACCAGAAGGGTCGGCACACCGTGCCGGCCGTCAGGGACGTGACCCTGCAGATCCCCGACGGGGACTGGCTGGCCGTGCAGGGCCGCACCGGCCACGGCAAGACGACCCTGCTGCAGCTGCTCGGCGGCCTGGATCACCCCACCTCTGGCAGCGTCGAACTGGACGGCCAGGACCTCACCCGGCTGCGCGAGGCGCAGGTCACCGGGCTGCGCGCCAAGTCCATCGGGTTCGTGTTCCAGACGTTCAACCTGGTGCAGACGCTGACGGCGGCTGACAACGTGGAGGCAGCGCTCATCCCGCTCGGCATCGGCTGGGCGGAACGGCGCCACCGCACGGCCGAGGCGCTTGACAGCGTTGGCCTGTCGGACCGCTCCCGGCACCTGCCCTCGGAACTGTCGGGCGGGCAGCAGCAGCGCGTCGCTATCGCCAGGGCGCTGGTGAAGGACCCGAGGGTGCTGCTGGCCGACGAGCCAACCGGCAACCTGGACGAGGACACCCGCGAGGACATCATCGGGCTGCTGGAGAAGCTGTGGCGCGAGCGCGGCCTGACGATGGTGCTGGTCACGCACGAGACGGCGATCGCGCGCCGGGCGCAGCGGCTCGCGGTCATGAGCAAGGGGCGGCTGTCCGTGAATTAGCAGACCCGCGCTGCGCCGGCCCGGTACGGATCGGGCATCCCGCGAGCGGGATGCCCGATCTGGCATTTTCCGGGCACCGGGTCCAAGGAACGTCCCTGACAGCGGCCTGTCAGCAGGCTGTCCGCGCCGTGTCAGCGGCCCTGGCAAACATGGCCATGACGACGACGACGAGATAGGGGCAGTGACCCGATGACTCCAGTAATCGAGGCGCATGGCCTGACCAAGGCATTCGGCGCTACCCGAGCGCTGGCCGGCGTGGACCTGCAGGCCGAGCGGGGGCGCGTGCTCGCGCTCCTCGGCCCGAACGGGGCCGGCAAGACCACCATTGTCCGCATGCTGTCCACGCTGCTGCGGCCGGACAGCGGGCAGGCGCGCATCTGCGGCTACGACGTCGTGACCGACGCCGTCCAGGTCCGCCAGCTCATCGCGCTGACCGGGCAGTACGCGTCAGTAGACGATGAGCTGACCGGCACCGAGAACATGATCATGATCTCCCGGCTCCTCGGCTTCGGCCGGCCGGAGGCCAAGGCCAGGTCCCGGCAGATGCTCGAGCGGTTCGACCTGGCCGATGCGGCCGGGCGGCCCGTGAAGACCTACTCGGGCGGCATGCGCCGCCGCCTCGACCTGGGCGCCAGCCTCCTCGGCGATCCCGAGGTGGTGTTCCTGGACGAGCCGACCACCGGGCTTGACCCGCGCGCCCGCATGCAGATGTGGGACACGGTGCGCGGAGTGGTCGCGGCCGGTGCCACGGTGCTGCTGACCACGCAGTACCTCGACGAGGCCGATGAGCTGGCCGACCACATCGCGGTCATCGACCACGGCGAGGTCGTCGCGTCCGGCACGCCGGCCGAGCTGAAGGCCAGGACCGGCACTCAGACGCTGGCCGTTCGTGCGGCCGACCCCGGGCTGACCCCGCGGGTAGCTGCCGCCGTAGCCGACATTGCCGGCCTGCGGCCGGACGTCAATCACGACACTGGCCTGGTCATGGCGCCGGTCAGCGACCCGGCGATGGCGGCCGCCGTCGTCCGGCGGCTGGACGACGAGGGGATCACGGCGGCCGAGCTGACACTGCGGCTGCCAAGCCTGGACGAGGTGTTCCTGACCCTGACCGGGCACCGCGCCGAAGACGGCAGTTCCGACCACGGGCGCTCCGACCACGGCGCGGCCGGCATCACCAACGGGAGGGCGGCATGACCATGCAGTTGACGAGCCCCGCCGCGGCCGAGGTCATCAGCACCCCGGCTGTCCCGCAGCGGACGCTGCGGCGGCGGATCGGCGTGCGGCAGACAATTGCCAACGGGCTGACACTGGCCTGGCGCAACGTCATGCAGCTCAAGCACTCGCCGGAGAAGCTGATGGACGTCACCCTGATGCCCATCGTGTTCCTGGTGCTGTTCCTCTACGTGTTCGGCGGCGTCGTGGCCGGCAGCACGCACCTGTACCTGGAGCAGCTGCTGCCCGGCCTGGTCGGCCAGATGGCGATGTTCGCGACGATGACACTTGGCACGGCGCTGTGCGACGACATCCACAAGGGCGTCTTCGACCGGTTCCGCAGCCTGCCGATCGCCCGGTCCGCGCCGCTCATCGGCGCCGTGATCGGCGACACGGTGCGGTTCTGCGTGGTGATGGGCGTGCTCACCGGATTCGGCAGCCTGCTCGGCTTCCGCTTCCACACCGGCGCGCTGGACATCGTCGCCGCGTACGCCCTGGCGTACGTGTTCTACCTGGCAGTCTGCTGGATCTCCGTCCTGATCGGCCTGGTCGCCCCGACCCCCGAGACCGTGCAGGGCATCTCGATGATCTGGACCATGCCGCTGGTCTTCGGCAGCAGCGTGCTGCTGGCCAACACCCGCACCATGCCCGGCTGGCTGCAGGCCTGGGTGAAGGTGAACCCGGTCAGCGACCTTGCCGACTCCGTCCGGGCACTCACGATCGGCGGCCCGGTCGGCGATCATCCCCTGATCACGCTCGCGTGGGCCGCCGGGATCGTGATCGTCGCGTTCCCGCTGGCGCTGCGGATGTACCGCAGGCGCGCCTAGCTAAAACGACAGAGCGAGCGCGTCGGGCTGGCCGAGGAGCCGGCCCGACGCGTACGCAGCCTCGAACTCCGGCTCGCTCAGCGTGCTGGCCGCCTCGACCCGCTGAACCTCAAGGCTGGCCGCGTTGCGGTAGCCCTGGAGGGCGCGGGCCAGGCCCAGCAGCTGGGCCGCGCGACTGTGGTCGCCTCGGGCAGCGGTCAGGGCGGCGACGCCCTCGACCACGACGGCCAGCGTCTGGTTACCCTGCATGAGTATCACCGCCGAGCCCTTCAGCAGATCCAGGGCCCTGCGGTGCCAGCTGGCCGCTTCGGCCAGATCGCCCTCCTGCTCGGCGACGCAGCCGAGCTTGGTGAACGCGGTGGCGGCCTGGAACAAGATGTCGGGCCGCCCGAGCCTGGGCTCGACGATCCCCGCCGCTCGCTCCAGCAGCGCCCGCGCCTCGCCGAGGTCGCCGGCATTCCGGGCCAGCTCGCTCAGGTACACGTATCCGTTCACGGCGTCGTCCAGCTCGCCAATCCGTTCCGCGAATCGCAGGGCCGACTCGATCTCGGCCCGGCCGCCGGCGACGTCGCCCGCCGCTGCGCGTGCCCGGCCGAGCGGGATGCGCACCGTCTGCGCCCAGTTCCCGGCGATGCCAGCTTCCGCCAGCGACCTGGCTTCCTCCAGCGAGCGGACGGCGTCGGCGGGCCGGCCGACGGCCATGGCCACCTCGGCCAGCCCGCTCAGGCTGACCATCATCCCGAACCGGTCACCGAGCCGCTCGAAGGACTCGTAGGCGGCCGATAGCTCGCGTCCCGCCGACTCGATATCACCGGCGTTGACCGCCAGATGCCCGTGGACCATCCGCCGCGCCGTCTGCACCCACGGGTCAGGATGCGTGGCGGCCTTGTCCATCCCCGTCTGGAAGACGTCGGTGTTGCCGGTCATCGCGCCGAGCATCGGCGCCACGATCGCGAGCAGCGGGTTGGTGCTGTCCGTGGCTTGGCCGGGAAGCTCGCCCAGCACCTCGCGCAGGCGCTCGATCGAGAAGCCGGAGTCCCGCACGCCCGTCATGACGGTCATCAGTCGGCACAGGGCGTACGCGTCTGCGAGCTCGGCCGGGACATTCTCGGGCGCCAGCCGTACGGCCGCCGCGGCCCACTCCCCGGCCTCGGCGTCGTAGTCGTGGGTGACCCAGTACCACCCGAGCGCGGCAACGAGCCGCATCATGGTCGCGGCGTCACCGGCCTGCGCCGAGTGCCGCAGCGCGGTCGTGAAGTTGTCGTGCTCGGCCGACATCAGCTGCAGCCAGGCCAGCTGCCCGAGCGATCGCAGCTGCGGCTCGGCCCGCTCAGCCAGGTCAAGGAAGTACCGGGCGTGCGCGGCCGCGACCTGCTCGGTCTCGCCCGCCTCGGCTAGCCGTTCCGCCGCATAAGCACGAACGGTCTCCAGCAGCCGGTAGCGCACGTGGCTCTCGCTCCCGGCCGTGATCAGCGACTTGTCCAGCAGCGAGGCAATGAGGTCGACGACGTCCCGGCCGCCCGCGGTCAGCTCGTCCCCGTCCCCGAGCAGGCATACCTGCTCGGCACTCTCTGGGGTCGCGCCGCCGCTGAACACCGACAGCCTGCGCAGGATCGTGCGCTCGGCGTCGTCGAGCAGGTCCCAGCTCCAGTCGACGATGGCGCGCAGCGTCTGGTGCCGGGGTAGCGTCCCCCGGCTCGGCGCGGACAGCAGCGCGAACCGGTCGGCAAGCCGGTCGGCGACCTGGGCCGGGGTGAGGGCCCGAACGCGCGCCGCGGCAAGCTCGATCGCCAGCGGGATGCCGTCAAGTGCGCGGCAGATCGCGACCACGGCGGCGGAGGTCTCGTCGTTGACCGCGAACCCGGGCCTGACCGCCGCCGCCCGGTCGGCGAAGAGGCGGACTGCGGGGTTACCCGCAAGCTCGGCGGCGTCCGCGTCCTTCGCCGGAAGCTGCAGGGACGGTACCGGCGACAGGGTCTCGCCGGTGACGCCTAGCGGCTCGCGGCTGGTCGCCAGGATGCGGACGTCCGGTGCGCTGGCCAGGACTCGGACGGCGACCGAGGCTGCCGCGTCCAGCAGGTGCTCGCAGTTGTCCAGCACCAGGACCAGGTCGCGCGCGGCAAGCAGCTCGCAGAGCCGGTCGAGCGGGGCCAGCGCTGCGAGTCGGGCCGCCTCCGGCCCCGAGACCCGGGCCATCTCGTGCGCGCCGATCGCGGCTAGCACCGCCTGCGGGACGTCATCGCCGTCGCGTACCGGTGCCAGCGGCACGAACCAGACTCCGCCCGGCGCGTCCAGGCGCGCGCCCGCCTCGATGGCCAGGCGAGTCTTGCCCGCGCCGCCCGGCCCGGTCAGCGTGATGAGCCGAGACTCGCCCAGGAGCTTGGCTACCCGGCTCAGCTCGTCGTCCCGGCCCACGAAGCTGGTCAGCTGCGCGGGCAGGTTGCCCCGCCCGTAGGCCGTCTCGGGGACACCACGGATCGCGGCTGCCGCGCTGTCCGCGCCCGGCGCGCCGGTGCTCCCGGCCAGGCGGTCACGCGCGCTGACGGCGTCCTGGCTCCCGGAGGTGTCGCCGCCTAGCTCGCTGACCTGCCACGGCAACGGCCCGGCGGGCAGCTCGCTGCGCAGGATGGCCAGGTGCACCGCCGCCAGGCCCGGCGACGGGTCGATGCCCAGCGTTGCGGCGAGCACCTGGCGCGTGTCCTCGAACACCGCAAGCGCGTCGGCCTGCCGGCCGGCCGCATACAGCGACCGCATGAGCTGGCCGCGCAGCCGTTCCCTGAGCGGATGCTCGGTGGCCAGCTGCTCTACCTCCGGTACGAGCTCAGGACCGCGGCCAAGGGCGAGGTCGGCATCGATCCGGTCCTCGAGGGCCGCCAGCCTCAGCTCGGAGAGCCGGGCGATCATCCCGGCTGCCCACGGCGCATCGGCGACGTCGGCCAGCGCCGGCCCGCGCCACAGCTGCAGGGCCTCGCGGAACTGCGCCGCCGCGGCGTCGCTGCGGCCACCCTCAAGCTCGCTCCTGGCGGTAGCGATGAGCTGCTCGAACGCCGACGCGTCGACCTGCCGGGCGTCGACGGCGATCCGGTAGCCGCCCGGGCCGAACTCTATGAGGTCACGGCCGGCGACCGCGCGCAGGCGGGAGGCCAGGGCCTGCACGGCGTTGGCGGCGTCGGCCGGTT
>DASPWG010000152.1:0-11388 GCA_035621915.1 Streptosporangiaceae bacterium | reverse complement strand
CCGGCGCTGTAAGTCAGGCCCTGGGCGCCTGCCCCGCGTCGCGCGCGTCCTTCCACCGCTGCGTGCGGGTCTCGATGTAGTTCTTGAAGTCGTCCGGCGTGGCCATATTGGGCAGCGCGGGCTGGCCGACCAGTTGCTCGTCGGGCACCGGCAGATCGGCCACCATCTGCGCGTGCAACTGCTCCAGGTGCGACACCTCGCCTGCCGCCGGGTTACCTCCGGCCGAAACCGGCGCCACGACCCCGTCAAGCGGGTTGTCGGTGCGCGGCGTCGGGAGGGTCAGCACGTCACCGAGGTCTGGTGCTGCCGCGTCCCGCGCCGTGAGCGGCTCCAGGCCCCAGCGCAGCTCGAGTGTCCTGAGCACCGAGGTGTGGTCGATCGGCGTGCCGCCAGGCGGCACGTTGAAGATCGTGTTCTTGGCGATCAGCGGCGAAACCAGCACGGCCGGCACCCGGACGCCGAAGCGGGTGAAGTTGAAACCGTCCTCGCCCTGAGTGGTGGTGTCGGGTGCCACGGCGTTGGTCGGCGGCGGCACGTGGTCGTAAAGGCCGCCGTGCTCGTCATAGGTGATGATGAGGAGCGTCTCGTTCCAGCCCTTTCCGGTGCGCAGCGCCTCGTACACCTGCAGGATGAACGCCTCGCCCAGCGCGACGTCGTAGTTCGGGTGCTGGCTGTTGCCGTCCGACCCCCAGCTCGGCTCCAGGAAGCTGTAGCTTGCGAGCTGCCCGTTCTGTGCGTCGTTCTGGAAGTCAGCGAACTTCCCGAAGCAGGTGTCGGGCGCGCTGCGAGTATCCGGAAAGTTTCCCCTGGTCAGGGGCTCATCGTCGTAGCCGTAGATCTTCCAGCTGCAACCATCCTTCTCCGTCATCCTGCCGAAGATGCTCGGCACGGTGTAAGAGGAGGCGCTGTCGTTCATGTGACCCTGGCTGGTCGCGGCGCACGCGAAGGCGCGGTTCGGGAACGTCTCGGTTGGCACCGAGGCGAACCAGTGGTCACACACCGCGTAGTTAGTCGCCAGGCCGGACAGCACAGGCAGCGCGGTCGGCGGGAAGACGCCCATGATGTTGGAGGCAACGGTCCCTGCCTGCGGCGGACGGTTGTTCTCCTGATCCCAGGTGATCGCCGCGGCAAAGTTCTTGACGAAACCCTGATTGGTCGCCTCAGCCGGCGTCGGGGCCGCACCGGTCCCGAACAGCTGCGAGTTGGTGTTCGCGTAACCCTCGCCGGGATCGGCGCCAGGCATGAAGTAGGCGCCCGGCTGGGTGACGTCGATGGGGTACACCTTCACGAGGTTGCCGTTCGCGTCCGGGTTGGTCTCCTCACCGGTCAGCCCCTCGAACGGTACGTTGCCGGGTCCGGTCTTGTTCGAGTACAGCAGCCCGAGCATGTGGTCGAACGACCGGTTCTCGAGCATGAGCTGGACAATGTACTTGATTGATGAGAGCTGGTTTCCCGCCATGCTCACCAGTTTCACGATTGCCGCCGGTTGTGGCCAGAGAAATAGGAGTGAAAACTCTTTCACTAACGGCGCAACAGCCATTTTTGCGGGCAATTAGCGGTGGGCGGGTCGAGGTCAGGCGCTGGCGATCAGGTCCGCCGGCCCGTCAGCGGCGGCGGCCGTACCGCGCCTGCGCAGTTCCGGCAGCACCCCCTCGCCGAACCAGTAGGCCTCCTCCAGGTGCGGATAGCCGGACATGATGAACTCCTCGATACCGAGCGCCGCGTACTCCTCGATCCTGTCGGCCACCTCGGCGTGGCTGCCGACCAGTGCCGTCCCGGCGCCGCCGCGGACCAGGCCCACCCCGGCCCAGAGGTTCGGGTAGATCTCCAGTTCCGCAGGGTCGCCGCCCGCGCGGTAGCCGGCGTGCAGGTCGAGCATGCGCTGCTGGCCGGTCGACGACGAGCGAGAGAGCACCTGCTGTGCGGCGGCAATCTCGGCCGGGTCCAGGTCGGCCAGCAGCCTGGCGGCCTCGGCCCAGGCGTCCGCGGCGCTGTCCCGGCTGATCACGTGCAGGCGGATGCCGAAGCGCAGCGTGCGCCCCGCCTCGTCTGCCAGCCCCCGCATCCATGCGATCTTCTCGGCCACCTGGGCGGGCGGCTCGCCCCAGGTCAGGTAGACATCGGCGTGCCGGGCCGCCACCGGACCTGCCGGGCCGGAGGATCCGCCGAAGTAGATGGCCGGGATCGGGTCGGGCGGGCTGAGCACGGTCGCGCCACTGACCTGGTAGTGCTCGCCGGAGAAGTCGTAAGGCTGCCCGCTCCACGCGCCGCGCACCACGCTCAGGAACTCGCCGGTCCGCGCGTACCTGGCTTCCTTCGGCAGGTGGTCGCCGAACCGCCGCTGCTCGGCTTCCTCTCCGCCGGTGACCACGTTCAGCAGCAGGCGGCCGGCCGAGATCCGCTGGTAGCTCGCCGCCATCTGGGCCGCGAGCGTCGGCGACAGCAGCCCGGGCCGGAACGCGACCAGGAACTTGAGCCGCCGAGTCTGGCCGATCAGCGCCGCGGTGGTCAGCCAGGCGTCCTCGCACCAGGTCCCGGTCGGGGTCAGCACCCCGGTGAAGCCGAGGTACTCCGCGGCCCTGGCAACCTGCGCCATGTACTCAAGGTCAGGCGGCCTGACGACCGCCCGGGCGCCGCTCGCGCGGAGGCCGCGCCCTGCCGTCGCGCCGGTAGCCGGGATGCTGTGACCTCGCCCGGCTATGCCGCGGCCGTCGCTGAACGTCGGCAGGAACCAGTGGAATACCAGGCTCATCAGGGCCCTCCGGGGGATGGCGCGGCGGCACGCTTGAGCCGCCGCCTGGCGCGGCGTGATCCCTACAATATTTATGGACATGCTAGCCATCAGGCCACGCTGGTCCAGCGAGCCTCAGGACCTCAGGGCCGCAGGCAACCCCTCACCCGCGTGCGTGCAGCCGCCGGTGCGCGGCAGCCAAGCCGTGGCGGGTACTTACACTTACCAGGTAAGGCTTCCGAGGTTCGTGGCAAATCGCCACAGTGGAGGAGATTATGGCAGTTCGCGACCGGGCGCTGGGCGGTCATACGGTCGAGCTGCCCGAGCCCTGGCGATCCGCTGCGATCACCGTGGTGCTCCCCACTTATAACGAGGCCGCCAACCTGCCAGTGATGGCCGAGAACCTGCTGAGCCTGCCGCTGAGCGGCCTGAAGATCCTCGTTGCCGACGACAACTCTCCGGACGGGACCGGCGAGGTAGCCGATGAGCTGGTCCGGCGGTACGGCGCAGATCGGATCGAGGTCATGCACCGGCCCGGCAAGCAGGGCCTTGGCCGGGCCTACGTGGACGGCATGTGCCACGCCCTGGCGGAGGGCGCGGAGTTCGTGGTCCAGATGGACAGTGACCTGTCGCACTCGCCCGACTACCTGCCGCAGATGCTCGGCACGCTGCTGGCCAGCAACGCCGACGTGGTGATCGGCTCCAGGTACGTCTCCGGGGCCAGCCTCGCCAGGGAGTGGTCCTGGCACCGCAAGGCCCTGTCCGGCTTCGCGAACACCTACGTGCGGGTCCTGCTGCGCCTTGGCATCAGGGACGTCACCGCCGGGTTCAAGATGTGGCGCAGCTCCGCGCTGGAGGCCATCGACGTGGCCAGCGTGCGCAGCAACGGCTACAGCTTCCAGGTCGAGATGAACTACCGCACGATCCGGCGCGGGCTCAAGGTCGTCGAGCTGCCGATCCATTTCGAGGACCGGCGCGAGGGCGAGAGCAAGATGAGCCTGAAGGTGCAGCTCGAGTCGGCCCTGATGCCGTTCTCTCTGCGCCGGCGTGCCCGCTGAGATTTCCCCGCGACTGCTGGCGTTCCTTCCAAAACCGTCTTAAGACGGAAACGGCTGAGATATGGCTCGGCCTGCCCCGAACCCAGCTGAGGTCCGGGGCAGGCCGGGTCGCGTCTTACGCCGCGACTGTCGCAGGAGCGCTTGCCCGCTCCAGCGCCAGGTCGAGCACCTCGCGAACGTCGCTGACCAGGTGAATCGTCAGCGCTGAGCGCACGTTCTCCGGCACGTCCTCCAGGTCGGGCTCGTTCCGCTTGGGGATCAGCGCGGTCGTGATGCCTGCACGGTGCGCGGCCAGCAGCTTCTGCTTCAGGCCGCCGATCGGCAGCACTCGGCCGGTGAGCGACACCTCGCCGGTCATCGCCACGTCCGAGCGAACCAGCCGCCCTGACAGCAGCGAGGCCAGCGCCGTGGTCATCGTGATCCCCGCGCTCGGGCCGTCCTTGGGCACCGCGCCGGCCGGGACGTGCACGTGCACGCCGCGGTCCTTGAGATCGCCGACGGGCAGCTCGAGCTCGGCCCCGTGCGAGCGCAGGTAGGACAGCGCGATCTGCGCCGACTCCTTCATGACGTCGCCGAGCTGGCCGGTGAGCGTGACGCCGGTGCTGCCGGTCTCCGGGTCGGCCAGCGACGCCTCGATGAACAGGACGTCACCGCCGGTGCCGGTCACCGCCAGGCCGGTTGCCACGCCCGGCACGGCTGTCCGGTCGGCCGACTCGGGCGTGTGCCGCGGGTAGCCGATGTAGTCAGTCAGGCTCTCGGCCGTGATCGTGACCGGGATGGTCTCCGGCGCGGTCTCGGCCTGAGCCGTGACCTTCCGCAGCACCCTGGCGATGCTCCGCTCGAGGTTTCGCACGCCCGCCTCGCGGGTGTACTCCGACGCGAGCCGGTGCAGCGCCTCGTCAGCGAAGCTCACGTCCTGCGCCTCCAGGCCCGCCCGGTCAAGCTGGCGGGGCAGCAGGTGGCCGCGCGCGATCGTGACCTTCTCATCCTCGGTGTAGCCATCGAGGGTGATGAGCTCCATCCGGTCAAGCAGCGGTGCCGGGATCGCGTCCACGACGTTCGCGGTCGCGATGAACAGCACGTCGGACAGGTCGAGCTCGACCTCGAGGTAGTGGTCGCGGAACGTGTGGTTCTGCGCCGGGTCAAGCACCTCGAGCAGGGCCGCCGTCGGGTCGCCCCGATAGTCGGCGCCAAGCTTGTCGACCTCGTCGAGCAGGATGACTGGGTTCATGGAGCCGGCCTCGGTGACGGCGCGGACAATCCGGCCCGGCATGGCGCCCACGTAGGTGCGCCGGTGACCGCGGACCTCGGCCTCGTCCCGCACGCCGCCGAGCGCCACGCGGGCGAACTTCCGCCCCATCGCGCGGGCAACGGACTCGCCCAGGCTGGTCTTGCCGACGCCGGGCGGGCCGCCCAGGCCGAGAACGGCGCCGCTGCGCCGCCCGCCGACGAGCTGCAGGCCGCGGTCGGAACGCCGCTTGCGGACGGCCAGGTACTCGATGATCCGGTCCTTGACGTCGTCCAGCCCGGCGTGGTCCGCGTCCAGCACGGCCCGCGCGCCGGTGACGTCGTACGCGTCCTCGGTGCGCGTGTTCCACGGCACCTCGAGCAGCGTGTCGAGCCAGGTCCTGATCCAGCCTGCCTCGGGCGACTGGTCGGAACCGCGCTCCAGCTTCGCGGCCTCCTTCAGGGCCGCCTCGCGCACCTTCTCCGGCAGGTCGGCAGCCTCGATCCTGGCCCGGTAGTCCTCTTCCTCGGACGCGGGCTTGCCATCGAGCTCGGCCAGCTCCTTGCGGATCGCGGCTAGCTGCTGGCGGAGCAGGAACTCGCGCTGCTGCTTCTCCATCCCCTCCTTCACGTCGTTGGAGATGGTCTCGGCAACATCAAGCTCGGCCAGGTGATCGCGCGCCCAGCCGATCAGCAGCTCAAGCCGCTCCTGCGGGTCGCCGATCTGGAGCAGCTGCAGCCGCTGCTGCGTGCTCAGGTAGCTGGCGTAGCCGGCGCTGTCCGACAGCTGCGACGGGTCGGTGATGCGCTGCAGCACGTCCACGTACTGCCAGGCACCGCGCTTCTGCAGGATTGCCGCCGCCAGGCCGCGGTACTCGCGGGCCAGCTCTGCAGCCCGCTGGCTGGGCTCGGGCTCCTCGATCAGGGTGCCCTCAACCCACAGTGCGGCACCGGGACCGACAGTGCCGGTACCGATCTTCACCCTGGCTAGGCCGCGCACCACGGCAGCGCGTTCGCCGCTCGGGAGCCGGCCGACCTGCTCGATGCTGGCCAGCGTGCCCACGGGCGTGTAACGGCCATCAGGCCGCGGGACCAGCAGGACCTGAGCCTGCTTGTCGTCACCTGCCGCCTCGGCGGCAAGCTGAGCTGCCTCAATCGCCGCGCGTGCCTCGGCCTCTGAGATGTCAAGCGGGACCACCATGCTCGGCAGCACCACGGCATCATCGAGCGGCAGTACTGGCAGCGAGAGCGTCTGGGCCATAGGAAAATCACTTCCCCTGTACTGTGCTTACGCAATTACAGCTGCTATAAGCGGAGGGGGGCTTCGTTTGTTCCCCGCCCCGTTTCGCCGATGGCGGACGCGCCGGCCTGGGCTAACAGGCGCCCAGGCCATGGCTCAGCGCGCCTATCTTGAGGTGCTTTTTGCTGTTACATTGCCTTTCAGGCTGATAGCAGAGGCGAGGCCAGCGTGAGCGTCAAGGACCTTTTGATAGCGCTGGTCCTTGCGGCACTGGCCGCCTACTCGGTCGCCGCGGCACGTGCTGCGTGGCGCGACCCTGACTGGCAGCCGTCCCCGTTCGCCAGCCTGGGCCGCGCCCGCGCGACGGTCGCGATCGCGGTCGTGCTGGTGTCCGCTGCCGTGCTCATGATCGGTGTCACGATCGCCTCGGCGCGCACCGGTGCGTCGGCGCACGCGATCACCGTAGGCTTCGGGCTGCCCGGCATCGCCGGGGTACTGGTAGGCGGTGCCCTCGCGCTCATGCTCTCGACGTCTGGCCGGCCCCGGTCGCTCGTGCCGCCACCGCTGCGCGCCGGCGTCGCTCGTGCCGTCGGCGGCGTCCTGGTGCAGGCGCAGGCCGGAAATGGCCAGGCCGCGGCTGCATTCGGGGCCAGCAATGCGGCCGACTCTGGGGGGAGCAGCACGGCCGGCTCAGCGGCCAGCAGCCCGGGCCATCCGGCGCTGGCGGACCGCGGCGCTGCGGCGTACCTGTCCAAGCCCGGCGATCCGGCGATCCTGGCCACCGCATCGGCCGACGGAGGCGGTGTCGTCGCGGTGCTCAGATCCGGCTCTGGGTACCGGGACGTGCTGCGCGCTTACAAGATCATGATCGACGGGCAGGAGGCAGGCCGCATCAGGCGCGGCCAGCGCGTCGACCTGCCGGTGCGCCAGGGCAAGCACGACATCCGCCTGACGATCGACTGGTGCGCGAGCCCGGTCGTCCCGGTCCAGGTAGACCGCGGCGAGGTGGCCAGGCTTTACTGCGAGCCGAACGGCGGGCCGGCCAGGCAGGCCATGTACGCGGCCGCCAGCAACCCAGGCCAGTACATCCGGCTCGTCAGGGTGTCGGCCTAGCCCGCCCCCGCATCCGTATGGGGCTGCGTCAGCCCATGAGGCAATGGTGCAGCCCGGCCGCGTACTCGCACCCGGCACCCCGGGATATCGCAGACTCGGGCGCAGGCACCGCGGGCAGTACCAGGTCACGTGCGTCGCTAAGCTGTGCCGAGGCAGATCCCTGGCATTGACAGCCCGTCAGCGCTGACTGGCAGATCCCCCGGCCGGGGTCGGTGAGGGGAGCTCTGCAGCCGTGCAGACCGCAAGGAGTACGTCCGGCCGCGCGCCGCTGAAGGTCGCCCTGCTGGGCTGCGGCGTGGTCGGATCCCAGGTCTACCGGCTCCTCACCGAGCAGTCAGCCGATCTGCAGGCACGGGCGGGAGCCCCGCTGGAGGTCGTCGGCGTCGCGGTGCGCGATCCGGGCCGGCCCAGGGACGTGCCCGTCGACGCCGGACTGCTCACCACCGATGCCGCCGAACTGGTTTCCAGGCCCGACGTCGACATCGTGATCGAGCTGATCGGCGGGATCGAGCCGGCCAGGTCGCTGCTGCTGGCGGCCCTGAAGGCCGGCAAGTCCGTCGTCACCGCGAACAAGGCGCTGGTAGCGAACGACCGGGCCGTGCTGCACCGTACCGCGCAGGAAGCCGGGGTCGACCTGTACTACGAGGCGGCTGTCGCCGGCGCGATCCCGCTGCTGCGGCCGCTGCGCGAGTCGCTGGCCGGCGACTACGTGCGCCGCGTGCTCGGCATCGTCAACGGCACCACCAATTTCATCCTGGACAGGATGGACTCCTCAGGCGAGGACTTCAGCGCGGCGCTCGCCGAGGCGCAGGCGCTCGGCTACGCCGAGGCCGACCCGACCGCGGACGTGGCGGGCTTCGACGCTGCCGCCAAGGCGGCGATCCTGGCCAGCATCGCCTTCCATACCGAAGTCACCGCGGACGATGTCTACCGCGAGGGGATCCTCTCGGTTACCGCGTCCGACATCGCCAGCGCCCGCGGGCTCGGCTGCGTGGTCAAGCTGCTGGCCATCTGCGAGCGGTGCAACGGCGGGATCACCGCCAGGGTGCACCCCGCGATGATCCCCCGAGAGCATCCGCTGGCCGCGGTGCGCGACGCCTACAACGCCGTGTTCGTGGAGGCCGAGTCGGCAGGCCGGCTGATGTTCTACGGGGCCGGCGCCGGCGGGCAGCCCACGGCCAGCGCGGTACTCGGCGACACGGTGGCAATCGCGCGGAACATGCTGGCCGGCCTGCGCGGCCCGGACTCCCTGACCTACGCCAGCCTGCCGCTGGTGCCGATCGGCGATGCCATCACCCGGTACTACGTGCAGCTGGACGTTGCCGACCGGCCGGGCGTGCTCGCGCCGGTGGCCGACGCGTTCGCCCAGAATGGCGTTTCCATCAAGGATGTCAGGCAGGAAGGCCGTGGCGAGGACGCGAACCTGATCATCATGACGCACTCGGCCAGGGAGGCCTCGCTGGCCAAGACGGTGTCCATGCTGAGCGCCATGGAGGCGGTGCGCAACGTGGACAGCGTGATGCGCGTCGAGGGCGTGGAGGGCGAGTGACCGCGCCGGCCGGGTCGTGGCCCTGGGGCGGCGTCATCGCGGAGTACCGCTCCCGCCTCCCCGTGCCGGCCGATGCGCCGGTGGTCACCCTGGGGGAGGGCGGGACGCCGCTGCTGCCCGCGCCGGTGCTGTCGGAGCAGACCGGCTGCCGGGTCTACCTGAAGATGGAGGGAGTCAATCCGACCGGCTCCTTCAAGGACCGTGGCATGACCGTCGCGGTCACGCTCGCGGCGGCACGCGGCGCCAAGACGGTGATCTGCGCGTCGACCGGGAACACCAGCGCCAGCGCTGCGGCATACGCGGCCAGGGCCGGCCTGGAGTGCGCGGTGCTCGTGCCGCGCGGCCACATCGCGGTCGGCAAGCTGGCCCAGGCGCTCGCGCACGGCGCGAAGCTACTGCAGGTCGACGGGAACTTCGACGACTGCCTGGAGCTGGTGCGCAAGCTCGCGGCCGACCACCAGGTGGCCCTGGTCAACTCGGTGAATCCGGAGCGGCTGCAGGGCCAGAAGACCGCCGCGTTCGAGGTCGTCGACCAGCTCGGCGATGCGCCTGACGTGCACTGCCTTCCGGTCGGGAACGCCGGCAACATCGCCGCCTACTGGCTCGGCTACCGGGAGTACTCCGAGCTGGGCAAGGCCACCAGGACCCCGCGGATGCTCGGCTACCAGGCGGCCGGCGCGGCGCCGATGGTGGCGGGGCGCCCGGTGCCTGACCCGCAGACCGTCGCCACGGCGATCAGGATCGGCAACCCGGCATCCTGGCATCTTGCCGATGCCGCGGCCGCCGAGTCGGGTGGCTCGATCGCCGCGGTGACCGACGAGCAGATCCTGTCGGCCTACCGGCTGCTGTCGGAGCGGGAGGGCGTGTTCGCCGAGCCGGCGTCGGCCGCCGGGGTGGCAGGGCTGCTGCAGGACTGCGGCTCGGGCACCGTGCGGCCGGGATCGAGCGTCGTCTGCACGCTCACCGGGCACGGCCTGAAGGACCCCGATACCGCCGTGTCCGGCGTGCGCGGTCCGACGATCGTCGGCATCGACGTGGCCGCCGCGGCGGCCGCCCTCGACCTGCGATGACCTTCACCTGGGCGTCCGGGCGAGTTGCGGTCGGGGTCCCGGCGACCAGCGCGAACCTCGGTCCCGGCTTCGACTCCTTCGGCCTCGCCCTGACCCTGCGTGACTATGTCGTGGCGAGAGTGACCTCGGGCGGACTCGACATCCGGATCGACGGGCCTGGCGCCGAGCTGGCCGACGCCGGCGAGGAGCTGCTGGTAGTCAGGGCCATGCGCGCGGTCTTCGACGTGCTGGGAACGCAGCCCCCGGGACTCGCCGTTTCCTGCGAGAACTCAATCCCGCACGGCTTCGGCCTCGGGTCGTCCGCGGCGGCCATCGTGGCCGGCCTGCTCGCCGCCAGGGAGCTGGCCGCGGACGAAGGGACGGCGCTGCCGGACTCAGCAGTGCTCGGCATGGCGGCCGAGCTCGAGGGTCATGCCGACAATGTGGCGGCCTGCATGCTGGGTGGCCTGACGATCGCCTGGCGGCCGGGACCGGAGGGGCCCTGGCCTGGGCGGGACCCTGTGCCGGTGGCCGTGGCCCGGCTGCAGCCGCACCCCGAGCTGGCCCCGGTGGTCTGCGTGCCCGCGGTGCCGCTCCCCACGCAGGAGGCCCGCCAGGTGCTTCCGGTGCAGGTGCTGCATGCAGACGCCGCAGCTAACGCCGCGAGGGCCGCGCTGCTCGTCGCGGGCATGATCAACTGGCCAGACCTGCTGCTGCCGGGCACCGAGGACTTCCTGCACCAGCGCTACCGCGCCGACTCGATGCCGGCCACGACGGCGCTGGTGGCCAGACTGCGGTCAGCGGGTATCGCCGCAGCCGTGTCCGGCGCCGGCCCCGCCGTGCTGGCGCTGGCCGCCGACACCGACGAGGCCGCGGCCGTAGCCAGCCTCGCGGCCATGGAAAAAGATGCCTGGGAGGTGCTCGCGCTGCGGGTGGATACCGACGGCGCTCAGCTGCTGGGCTAGCCGGCCGGCACCCGTGCCAGGCAGCAGTCGCCGCATAGCCCGCCGCCAGGCACGCGGTAGTACAGGCAGCACGACCGGCGCCGGAAGCCAGGGAACTGAAGGCCGGCATCGTCGGCGTCGGCCAGGGTTCCCGCGCCGCGCAAGCCGGGCACCTGAAGCAGGGCCCTGGCCAGCCGGCTAGCGGCCGCCGTCAGCTCGGGATGCGCCATGGCGAGCACCTTCAGCGCCGCCACCATGGCCGATGCGGAGTTTCCGCGCACCAGCCCGCCCGCCAGGCGCGGCCTCAGCCCGGCGGCGAGAGTTGCGAGCTCAGGGACTGCCACCGACGCGCTGACTGGCGCCAGCTCGGCAGCCGAGGTAAGCAGCCAGCCGGCCGGCCGGGCCAGCGCCAGCCGCACGGGGTCGACGCTGACGGTCAGCACGCGCAGGTCGGGAACCACACCGCGCAGCAGCCCG
>DASPWG010000151.1:0-5800 GCA_035621915.1 Streptosporangiaceae bacterium | reverse complement strand
ACAGTGAATGCGGCATACGCCCGGGCCAACGGGCTGGCCAACGGGAAATGCAACGGCGACGGCCCAGGGAATCCGCCGCAGATCCAGCAGGTCTCCATCCCCTAGTAACGTGCGCGGGCGTGCCGCCCCACACCGTCGGGGAGGAATTCAGGGTGTCACGCGCGCTTCTCCGCCGAGTTGCAGGGATATCCCGAGCCGACGCGAGAGTTCCGCCGCCGCGGCACGGTCGTCTGGGCTGAACGGCGCGGAGGCGCGGGCGAAGTGCAGGCTGCCCGCCGCGTCTGCTGCGTGCTGGCTCGGGGCGGGCGGCTGCACCAGCCGCAGCCGCGCGCCGTTCTGCCAGGTCAGCTCCACTGTCGCAGTGCCTGAACCATCCGCCGATGCGGCCACCTCACCCTCAAGCGCCGCCGCGAACAGCCGCGTCGCCCGATCGATGTCGGCTACGTGATGCTCGATCAGGTCGAAGCTGGATGCCGGGCCGGAGGCCGGGAACAGGTCCGGCGGCGACAGTTCCGGTGGCGGCCCGGACTGCTCGGCTACCTGGATGACGATGCCGAACGCGTCCCTGGGGTGCAGGAACGCCTCCTTCCAGCGGGGATTCTGCAGGCTTACCTGGACTGGCTCGATGCCGAGCGCCGTGATCCTGGCCAGCGTCTGCTCGATGTCGGGCACGATGAAGTTGAGATGGTGCGGGCCGGCTCCCCGCGCGTCCAGGAAGCGCTCGAGGAAGCCCGCGTCAGGTCCGGCAGTGGGTGTGATCAGCTCTACCTTGGCTCCGGCGCGGAACCTGACCTGCCCCCACCAGAAGCCCGGCGAGTAGCCACCGTAAGCCCACGTTCCGCCGAGCAGGCCGGCGAATAGCTGCCAGCCGTCGGCGACGACCCGGGTGCCGATGGCGACGTGATCAAGGACGGTCCTCGCGCCGCCTGCGTCGTGCGAGGCCGGATCGGCCACAGGACCTCCCATTGGTGTCCGCTAGCGGCGGCCGCCGCCGTCCGCTGCCACGCGCGGCCGCGTACGGAAGCCTGCCAGGCCGCCGGTCACCAGGCAGCATTCCAGAGGCCGCGCCGAACGGCGGACCGGGGCCCGCCCGCAGCGCACGCCGGAGGCGCGTTGTGCAGGCCGATACGGTGGGCTGCATGGCTACCAGGGCAGAGCGCTCCACGTCCTTCGGCATGGTCGCGGTGGACTACGACAGGCTGCGGCCGCCACCCGCTGGCGAGGCAGTCGACTGGCTCATCCCGGCCAGGCGCGGCACCATGGTCGACGTGGGCGCCGGCACCGGTCTGCTCACCAGGGCGCTGGCTAGCAGGGCCGCGCACGTCATCGCCGTCGAGCCGGACGAGCGGATGCGCGCGGTCCTGCAGTCCCGCTCCCCCGGCGTAGCGGTGACGGAGGGCACCGGCGAGGCCATCCCGCTGCCGGACGCCAGTGCCGACGGCGTGTTCGCCTCGTCCGCGTGGCACTGGATGGATCCGGCCCGCGCCGTGCCTGAGATCGCCAGGGTGCTGCGCGACGGCGGGCGCTTCGGCCTGATCTGGACTGGCCGGGAGCGTGACATCCCGTGGCTGCGGGCCGGCGAGTGGTTCGGCGAGGCGCCGGTGGACGCCCGCGACCGGACACCGCGCGGTCCAGACGGGCGGCGGCTCGTGCAGCTGCCCGATGGCAGCCCCTTCGTTAATATCGAAACGGCGACGTTTCGTTATACCCGGCCGATGGCACCGGCGGACATCGTCGAGATGCTGACGACCTACAGCGCCGTCATTACCGCAGACCCGCAGGCCGTCGAGCGCGGCCGGGGGCGCGCGGCAGCCGCGCTGGCGGCGCAGTTCCCCGGCGCGACGACGATCGACGTGCCCATGCGATCGCACTGCTGGCGGGCTGACCGGATCGCCAGGGCTGCCGACTGAGCCCGTTGCAGCCGATCAGGCGCTTGGCCCGGTAGCCGCTTCCCGCTCGCCAGCCAGGCCCTGCAGCCGGCCGATGAGCCAGAACACCGCGCCCATGAGCAGGAACACCAGCAGCGGCCCGCCTGCCCCGGCCAGGTAAGTCCACCGCTCGCTCGGGTGCCACTGCGGTCCTGGCAGGTTCTGTGCATCGAACCATCCGCCGCCAAGGCCGGGGCACAGCGACTCGATCGTGCAGAAGATCACCAGTACCGTCGACAGGGTTGTCATCAGCCCGATGGCAGGAGCCCGGAACGGTCTTGGGTCCGTGGGCCGGCGGCGTCGCAGCACCCACGCCGACGGGAACATCGCCAGGTAGGACATCAGCGTCGTCGAGATAGCCAGGCTCAGGGCCACCGTGAAGAACTTGAACGCGTTCCCCCCGGTGATCAGCTCTGTCGCGACGAACGTGCCCGTCGCCACCAGGCCGGACATGATGTTCACCCGGACCGGCGTGCCGAAGCGGGCCGAGAAGCTGCCGAGTTCGCGCGGGCCCGCGCCGTCCAGGCAGGACACCGCCATCGCCCGGTCGGATCCCATCACCCACGTCAGACCCGAGGTGAACGCCACCGCGACGATCAGCGCCCCCATCACCCAGCCCGTTACCGTGCCGAACCCGGTCAGCGTCGCCGACAGGCTGGTGCCGTGCCCGGTGATCCGGCCGCCGAAGACCGTGAGGGCCTGCCGCACCGCGTCGGCGAAGCCCGCCAGGCCGCTGGCCTGCCCGACCGGCAGTACAAGCAGGATGCCGAGCACGGGCAGCCCGTACAGCGCGCCGGACGCGAGGACCGTCCGGGCGATGCCCGCGGGGACGTCGCGTACCGGGTTCTCGATCTCCTCGCCCGCGGCGCTGGGGAGCTCGAAGCCCACCAGGCTGAACAGGATCAGCGGTACGAGCGCGGTGAATCCCGAGAACGTCGGCACCAGGCTGTGGCCGGACACGCCGTGAAAGCCGTGCTCGATCCCGTACGTCAGCACCACGACCGTGAAGACGCCGAACAGCGCGAACCGCGCGACGGCGCCGCCCGCGACCACCCACTTGGCGACCCTGACCGAGAAGATCGTGAGCACGACGCACGACCAGATGAACAGCAGGCCGATGACGTAGGTGGCAGGGCCCGCGAAGCCCGCGCCGCCGCGGAAGAACACCGAGAGCGCACCCGCGGCGGTTCCGGCCAGCGTCCCGCCCACCCAGACCGGGTTACTGACCCAGTAGAAGAAGTTGTTCATCGCGGCGGGCAGCCGGCCAACCGCCATCCGCACCCAGATGTAGGGACCGCCCTCGTCGGTGTACGCGGCAGCCATCTCGGCGATCAGCAGCGCCGACGGCACCGCGAACAGGATGACCGAGCCGATCATCCAGGTGAATGCGGCGCCGCCCTTGGTGGTCAGCGCGCCCAGGCCGTCGACGCCCACCAGGGTGCAGACGAGGAAGAAGAACACGTCCAGCCGGCCGAAGCTCCGGCGCAGCTTCGCCTTCTCTTGCAGCGCATGCCGGGCCTCAGCCGCGTCTGCGCCCAGGCCGGTACCACGTGAGCGCCCGAGGCTGATCTTGCTGCGCACCCACCGCCCCTTCCGGCCGGCCCGGTACCGGCAGGATGCCGTATCCGGCCATGCTTGCGCATCTGTGTCTGGGCTGCAGGGCAGGGACTGAAGGCGCTTCAGTTCTGCAACGGCAGCATGTGCTCGGCGAACTCGCCGGCGAACTTGTGCAGCGCCTCGTCCTCGGGCAGCACTGCCGCCGGGCGGACGACGAACTTGGTGAGTCCGACCGCCACGTACTCGCCGATCAGGTCAGTCAGCGCCGGCCAGCTGACCGGGACCAGACTCCCGGCCTCAACGCCAGGCCGGCGCCGGCGCACCGCTTCGACTAGCTCCGCCGGGATCTGTCCCGGCGCTAGCGCGAGGCTGATGCCGAAGTGATCGGGTTCGATCTCGCGGCCAGCCTCGGCAGCGGCAGCCTGGATCTGCTCGCGCGCCGCGCCTGCCTCCGCCGGGGTCAGGAAACTGCCGAGCCAGCCGTCGGCGAGCCTGCCCGCGCGACGAAGGCCCTCCGGAGCGCTGCCGCCAAGCCAGATGTCGAGCGGCTTGACGGGCCGGGGCCCGACGCTGGCGGACTCGACACTGTAGTACTGCCCGGAGAACGTCACGCTGTCCCCGCTGAGCAGCAGCCGCAGGAGTTCCATCGACTCGTCGAAGACTGCCGCCCGGCTGCCGCCGACCGGGAAGGCAGCAGTCTCCTGCGGCCGGGCCGGCCGCAGGCCGAACACCGGCAGCACCCGCCCGGGCGCCAGCGCCGCAAGCGAAGCCAGCTGCTTGGCAACGAGCACCGGGTGGCGGCCGGGCAGGACGGCTACGCCGGTGCCTACTTTCAGCGCGCTCGACTGCGCCAGGGCGTAGGCCATCCCGATGAACGGCTCCACGAGCGGGCCGTAGACGACCTCGCTCAGCCACAGCGAGTCGATGCCCGCCGCCTCGAGGATGCCGACCGTCTCTGCCAGCCGCTCCGGGCGCGCGGCTGGGCCAAGGCTGATGCCGATGCGGACCTTCATGAGTCCATCCGACCACACGCAGCGCAGTTCGCCGAACCGGCCACTGGCGGGCAGGCTGAGTGTCGGCGCTCATTCGTAGCCTCTGTGCATGGCGAACTTTGCGCTGACGCTGGTGCACGGTCCCGGCTGGGATTCCTCGCTGCCTATCCGGGAGCAGGACGGCTGGCCTGAGCACGCCGCATTCATGGACAGCCTGGTCGACGACGGCTTCATCATCGTCGGCGGACCGCTCGGCGATGGCGAGCGGACGCTGCACGTGGTCGAGGCAGCCGACGAGGATCAGCTCAGACGGCGGGTCGCGCGGGACCCCTGGGCAGTCGCGGGCCTGCTGCAGGTCGGCTCGGTCGAACCGTGGGCGCTCTGGCTGGACGGCCGGGACCGGTGATCTCCATCGCCGTGGGCACGGGAGCAGGCCAGGGCGGGACCGTTAGTAGACCCGGAAGTCCGCGAAGTCGAAGCCCGGCGACACCACGCAGCTGACGAGCACCGGCACGTCGCTGGCAGGCTCGGCGCACTGCCACGCTCCGCCAGGGACGACCGCCTGCGGCTGCTGGCCGGCCTGCAGGTCACTGCCGAGCATGACCGTGCGCACCCCAGCGGGGCGGGCGCCACTGCCGCCCAGCCGCAGGATTAGCGGGCCGTCGCCGTGCCAGAACCACAGCTCGTCTGACCGGACGACATGCCAGCGCGACTGCTCGCCGGGGTGCAGCAAGTAGTAGATGGCCGTAGCCAGACTCCGCTGGCCACCGTAACCCTCAGGCGAGAACGCCAGCGCCGAACGCCATGTCTCGCGGTACCAGCCGCCCTCGGGATGCGCCTGAAGATCCAGCTGCTCTGCCAGTGGCGGCCGCGCCGTCATGAGCCCCCCTCGCCCGGTTACCCGGTGCATACCCCAGCGGGGCCGCTGACTCGCGCATGGATCCCGCCGGCTGCTAGCCCGGCAACTTACGCCGTATGCGAAACGGCGCTTCACGCGGCCACCGGCTGGGTAGCGTGACGGCACCTGGACCAGGAGCGCTTCAGCCATCCGCGCGAAGGCTGGCCGCGCACCAGGAAGGCGACGGTGATGCTGGGTCCCGCGGCGTTCAGCCAGCGCGATCGCGCGGCGCGGTCGAGGCCGCTGCTGCGGCACATGCTGGGGGACGTGCTGCGCCGCACCCGGCTAGAGCAGGGCCGCACCCTCGCCGATGTCGCCAGGGCTGCTCGGGTCTCCATGCCGTACCTGTCCGAGCTGGAGCGTGGCCGCAAGGAAGCCTCTTCCGAGATCCTGGCCGCGATCTGCGACGCGCTGCGCATCGAGCT
>DASPWG010000150.1:0-2353 GCA_035621915.1 Streptosporangiaceae bacterium | reverse complement strand
TCTTGCTCGGCCAGAACGCCGCCCGGCCGAACACGGCGAGCAACGCGGGCAGCAGGGTGAGCCCGGCGAGCAGCATCGTGCCTATGCCGATGGCCAGCGGGATGCCGAGCTCGGAATAGATCTGGAAGGTCGCGACGAGCAAGGAGAGCAGGGCGGCGATCACGGTGGCGGCCGAGAACGTGATGGTCTCGCCGACCCGGGTCACCGCGGAAACCACCGCGTCCTTCGGCTCGGCTCCGGTCCGGAGATTCTCGCGGACCCTGAACACTAGGAACAGGCCGTAGTCGGTGCCTGCGCCGAGCACCAGCACGATCAGCAGCAGCTGCGCGATCTCGGAGACCTTCAGGCCCGCGCGCGCCGCCTCCCCGACCAGCGGCCCGGAGATGGCCACGGCGAGGAAGGCGGGGATCAGCGTGATCAGCGGCGCGAGCGCCGACCGGAAGATCAGCAGCAGGAGGACCAGGATGAAGATCACGGACAGGCCCTCGATCTGGTTCCCCGTGTTACCGGACTTGGCCTGCTGGTCGACGTTGATGGCGATGTCGCCGGCCAGGTGCACCTGCAGCCCGGAGGGCGGTGCGGCCTTGGCGATCTGCGCGCGCAGGTCGTCGATCAGCGTCGTCTGCGCGGGGGCATTGCCGCCGCTGACGTCGGAGAGCACCAGCAGCTGATCGGCCTGCTGGTCGGCTGACCGGCCCAGGTCGTGGACCTTGACCACGGTCGGCACCGTGCCCAGATCCTGCTGCAGGCCGGTCAGCCAGGCCGTGTCCGTGGTGGTGAGGGTGCCCTGGCTGACCGCGGCGACCACGGGTATAGGGATCAGGTTCGTGGTGCCGAACGGCGCCGCGAGCTGAGCGGCTTTCTCGCTGGGCGCGCTGGCGGGCAGGAAGGCGCTGTTGTTGCCCTGGGTGACGCTGCTGAGAGAGGGCAGGAAGTGCGGCACGGCGAACCCTGCGACCAGCCAGGCGGCGATGATGACCCAGCGGAATTTGACGGCGAACGCGCCGATTCCCCCGAAGATGGCGTGAATGCGCACGTGGCAAGCTTACAGAAGCTCCGCGCCACGCCGAGCGGCGAGGCGTCCGCCGGCAGCGAACCGGCCCGTTGACCCGTAAGCTTGCCATCTGTGAACAATCTAAGGGGTTGAGGGATATGCGCCATCTGGTCGGTGTCCTGCTGGCCATCGTGCTCGCCGCCGCAGTGTTCTTCGCAGGCTCATGGGGCTACCTGAAACTGCTCATCGGGCCGTCCAGCCTGGGCACGCTGCCGGCGGGCGGGGGGTCGCTCATCACCCACAGGGCCGTCCTGGAGGGGTTTGGCGCGCTGCTGGCCGTCGGCCTGGTCGCGGGGCTGCTCGTCGCCGTGCCGCGAGTCTCCCCGCTCGCGTCCGGGCTGCCGGGGCTCGCCCTGCTTGGCTGGACCGGGCTGTACCTCTTCAGCGTGCGCCGCGCGGTCCAGTACATCCCGCTGAAGACCCACCCCTACGGCATGGGGTTCGAGGCCATGCTGTTCGAGGGCGTGCTGGCCGCTGCGGGCCTGGCCATGATCATCCCGCTGTTCGTCCCTTCCAGGTGGCGGCGCAGCCTCCTTGCCGCCGGGCCTGCGGTCTACGACGCGGACGCGCCGACGTACTCAGGCGTGCAGGAAACCCAGACCATGACCGGCGGCGGGCTGCTATCTGACTGGGCCCAGACCAGGCCGCAGCCTCAGGTCCCAGGGAACCCGCAGGCCCCCTGGGGCCCGGCTGATTCCGGCGGTTCCCCGGGACCCTCCGGTCCGCCTAACTACAGCTGACCTGGCGTTCCTGCTCCAGAACGCCGGGTCGCGTCAGGCCGCGTGGAACTGCTCGGCCTCGGTGGAGCCGGCCAGCGCCACGGTCTCGGCGTTGGGCGAGATCGCCGACGTGACCAGGTCGAAGTAACCTGTGCCGACCTCCCGCTGGTGCCGGGTGGCGGTGTAGCCGAGCTTCTCCGCGGCGAACTCGGCTTCCTGCAGCCGCACGTAGGCAGGCATGGCCTCGGCGGCGAATCCGCTGGCCAGCTCGAACATCGAGTGGTTGAGCGCGTGGAAGCCGGCCAGCGTGATGAACTGGAACCGGTAGCCCATAGCGGCGAGTTCCTTGCTGAACTTCGCGATGGCGGACTCGTCCAGGTGCGCGCGCCAGTTGAACGACGGCGAGCAGTTGAAAGCGAGCATCTGGTCCGGGTAGACGTTCTTGATCCCCTCGGCGAACTCGCGGGCCACGTCGAGGTCGGGCTTGGAGGTCTCCATCCAGAGCAGGTCGGAGTAGGGCGCGTAGGCCAGCCCGCGCGCGATGCACGGCTCGATCCCGTTCCGCACCCGGTAGAAGCCC
>DASPWG010000149.1:0-7174 GCA_035621915.1 Streptosporangiaceae bacterium | reverse complement strand
GATCTGCGCGCCGTGCTCGTCCAGGGCCGGCGGGGGAAGGTCGTAGCGAGCCGCGGTGGCCGAGAACCGCAGCGGGTTGCGGATTCCCGGCACGGCAGAATCGCCCGTGCCTGCCACGACGACCGGGTCGAGGCCGATCTGTTCGGCAAAGGCCACGCCGCCCGCCACGGTATTGATGGGGCCGCAGGGCACGCCGACGGCGATCAGCGCGTCGAACCATTCCGTGGCGGTCCGCTCCGCCAGCCGCTGCACGAGCAGCGGCCTGAGCTCGTCGCGGTTGGCAGTGCGGCCGGAGTTAGCGGCGAACCGCTCGTCGTCGGCCAGGTCGGGCGCGCCGAGCACTGCGCACAGGTTGCGGAATTGCGCGTCGTTCCCGGCCGCGATGACCAGGTCCCCGTCGGCGGTCGGCAGCGGCTCGTAGGGAAACAGGCTGGGATGCGAGTTGCCCATCCTGTGCGGGACCACCCCGGCCGAGGCGAACGCGCCCGTCTGGTTGACCATTCCGGCCAGCGCGGCGGACATCAGGTTCACGTCGACCAGCTGTCCCTCGCCGGTGCGGCGCCGGTGGTCGAGTGCCGCGAGCACCCCGATCGCGGTCTGCAGCCCGGACATGACATCGAAGATCGCGACGCCGGCCCGGTACGGAGGGCCGTCCGCGTCGCCCTGCAGGCTCATCAGTCCGGACATCGCCTCGACGATGAGGTCGTAGCCAGGCAGGTGCGCGCCGCCGCCCGCTCCGAACCCGGTGATGGAGGCGTAGATGACCGCTGGGTTGGCGGCGCGCACCGACTCGTAGTCGAGCCCGTACTGGCGCAGGCCGCCCGGCTTGAAGTTCTCCACGAAGATGTCGGCGCGGCGGGCCAGTTCATGCGCGGCCGCGCGGTCCGCCTCGTCGCGCAGGTTGAGCAGGACCGAGCGCTTGTTCCGGTTGACCGACAGGTAGTAGGTCGAGACACCCTCGCGCACGGGCGGCATCCAGTGCCTGGTGTCGTCGCCGCCTGGACCCTCGACCTTGACGACCTCGGCACCGAGGTCGCCGAGGATCATCGTGCAGTACGGCCCGGCCAGCACCCTGGAGAAGTCGGCGACCAGCAGGCCCGTGAGCGGTCCGGTCCGCGCAGCCCGCTCCCCGCCGCTCGGGGTGGCAGTCACGGGGTCGGCGGCAGCGTCGTCCATGGCCGGTGGCACACCTCTCTGTCGCAGCAGCCCTGCCCTCTCGGCAGCACCTGGCACAGCCGGTGCGGCCGGCCTGCGGCCTGGCCCGCGCCAGCGCCACGGCCTGCGGTGCTTGCCCGCATTGGTGCCGTCAGGCTACCAATGCCGCCGCCCGCTAGGACTGCCGGGCGGAGCCGAGCAGTGCCCGCGCCCTGGCTACCCGCACCGCGTCCACCCTCAGGGCGCCCGCGCGGGTCGCGCAGGTCACGCATGAGCCCCTCGACGTTCAGCCCGGCCTGGGACGCCTACCGCACCAGGATTCTTAGCGCAGCCGGAACATACCTGGTGAAGCCGCGCGTCAGTTATTTGCTTCGGATGCGTGCCGCGCCTGGCGTAACCCGCATGAATGGGCGTGTTTTAATGGCCGCGCAGCAGGCATGGCGCACTGCGGGAGGGCATGGTGGCGCGCACGATCGTTCAGGAGCTTGCCGGGACGCGATCGGCCCGCTGGTATGCGCAGGCCAGGGCCGACCGGGGCTCGGGCTCCTGGCCGGAGCGCGCGCTGTGCTTCGACGCGCTCGCGAGCCTGCTCGACGAGCAGCGGGCGCCGAGGGTTTCCCGGCAGCGCTGGCGCCAGCCGCCGGTGAAGCCGCCGAGCCTGGCCAAGGTAGCGGCCCGGTCGGGGATAATCGCGCAGTCGACCATGTACAACTACTGGGGCCAGGTCCAGGGCAGCAAAACGATCGCCAGGTGGGCGGCCGCCGACGCGGCCGTCTCGCCGGGCGCAGCCTTCATCGCCGAGGCCAAGGTCGTCTCGTTCTGGCCTTACCGCGGAGGCCTGCTGCACGTCGCCGACGCCATGGACATGACCGTGCAGGAGATCACGTTCGGTTACCTGCGGACAGTGGCTGCCTGGGCGGCCGATCAGCCGGTACTCGCGGCATGCGAGCCCGTGACGGCGCCCGGCTGCGTCCGCGAGGACATGGCCATCCTGGCGCGACGCGCAGAAGCCCGGCACCGGATGGATGCACCGGCGGCCGTCGCGGCGCACCGGCTCGCCGACCTGGCCGGCCAGGTCATCGGGCAGGTTCTCGACGACGCCAGCCTGTCGCCGCTCGGCGCGTTCAACGTGGTCAGGGACGAGGTCGTGGGCCTGCTGGCTGGGCCGCCAGACCCGCTGTTCCCGAGGGTGAGCGCGGCCCTGGTGGAGCTTGCCGACGGCCTTCTGCACGGAACTCCGCGCGGGCCTGCGCTGACGCCCCGCCAGGCAGCGGACCTGCGCGCTACGATGACCGGCCTGCTCGCGCTGCTAACGCCGGCGGCGGAGGGGCCGGCGACCGCGCGTGACGGCCAGGGCACGCGCACCGGCCCTGCCTCGGCGGGCTCATGACCAGCCAGGATGGCGGGCCGGCCGCGCAGGCGCGAGCGGTGAGCGAGGCCGCCGGGTGGCTGAGCGGTGCCGCCGAGGGACTCAGTGTTCTCAGCGGCCGCCGGCCGGCCGTGCAGCGGCGGGCCGGCGAGTATGCGGTGAGCCTGCTGACGGCGCATGCCTGGCCCGCAGACTGGCAGTCGGCCGGGCTGCCCGCGCCGGCGCTGCCAGCACCCGCGACGGCGCTGCCAGCACCCGCGCTGGCCGAGCCCGCGCAGGGCAGCAGCGTCCCGCTCTGGCATCGCGCGGTGGTGAGACTGGCCAGGACCGCGATGCAGCTTTACCTGCGCGGCCTGCCAAGCGTGCAGCGACCCCCGCGGTGGGCCGACATGAGGCAGTTCTTCGGCGGTGTTACGGGCGCGCCGTGCCAGGACCTGCAGCGCCTGGAGGAGTACTGGCTGACGTCACGGGTCCAGGCTGGCGACGCCCCGGCTCAGGTGGTCGACGGATTGCAGCGGGCACTAAGGACGCACAATGAACTCGACGGCGATGACGCCTATCTCACCGGGCTGGCCAGGACGAACCTGGCGTTTGCCTACCGGATCCGCGGTCACGGCCAGGATCTGGCCAGGGCTGTCACGCTGACCGAGCGCGAGTCGCGTGCTCGCGCGGCCCGGTACGGCGCGTCTCATCCGGTGACGCTGGTGGCGCGCTCGCTGCACGCCCGTGCGCTGCTGAGCCTGGCCCACGCCGCTGCCGATACCAGTTCCCGCCATCGGTTCGCCGAGGCCGCGCTAGCCGAGGTGAACGAGGTCAGAGCCGCGCGGGATCGCGTCTTCGGCAGCACGTCAGAGATGGCCATCCGCAGTCGCCGGCATGAGGGCCATGCGCTGCTGCTGCTGGACCAGCCCGACCGCGCCAGGGACTGCCTCGAGCTCACCCTCGCGATGGAGACAGAGCGGTACGGGGGCCCGACCGGACAGGACAGCGGGCTAACGGTGCTTTACCTTGCCCGTGCGCATCTCGCGCTCGGCAATCGGGAGCTTGCAGCACAGCTTGCCGCCGAGGCCGCGAGTCGGCTGTCCAGCGACTCGCCCGACGGACCTGGTCACCGGGCAGCGCGCAGCTTGCTGGCGCAACTGAGCGCCGGAGGCTAACCGGTCCTGGCGCTCGGCCGCCACCCTGACGCCGCGCCAGGCCAGCAGTGCTGCAAGGCCCGCGGCCGGCTCCGGCCAGCAGTGCCGCAAGGCCCGCGCCCGGCTCCGGCCAGCAGTGCTGCAAGGCCCGCGGTCGGCTCCGGCCAGCACCGCCCGGCTCCCGGTGCGGTCGCTGCGACGGTTCGTGCCAGCTCGTTCTGCGGCCGGGCCCAGGGCCCTCGCGGCATCGCCAGCGCCGGGTTCGCCCGCACTCAGCTGCGCTTACTCCTCCTCGGGATCGGCTCCGCCGAGAAGGTCGGTGTCCTCCTCGTCGGGTTCCGCTGCGCCGAATTCCTCGTCCTCGCCGGACAGATCGGCCCCGCCGAGAAGGTCGGTGTCCTCCTCGTCGGGTTCCGCCCCGCCGAACTCCTCGTCCTCGCCGGACAGGTCCGCGCCGCCCAGGACGTCGGTGCCTTCTTCATCGGGTTCTGGTGGGCCGAAAACGCCTGAATTAGGTGCCATGACGACCTCCGTGCCTTGCAACAAGCTCCGCTACAGGCCTGGGCCTCCCATGGTCTCGCGATCCGGGATGCCGGTCGACCCCGCCCCGGTATCAGTAACTCCGCCATGCCCTAGATCTGGCCGACGTCCAGCACCCTGACGACCGCGACGCCCGCCTCGTCGGAGCCGTACAGGTCCACAGCGGCGGAGAAACCCCAGTCGTGATCGCCTGCCGGATCGTCGAAGATCTGCCTCACCCGCCACTCGCCAGGCAGCTCCTCGATGATCAGCATTGCGGGGCCACGCGCGTCGGCTCCAGTCAGGATCTCGCTGTGCTCGGCGAAGTACGGCTCCAGCGCGTCCGCCCACGCCTGCGCATCCCACCCGTCCTCGCCGTCAAGCTCGCCGAGCTCGTCGAAACGGCGCAGGGCCGCCAGCTCGACCCGGCGGAACAGCGCGTTGCGGACCAGCACCCGGAACGCCCGCTTGTTCTCGGTCACCGCCGGCGGCCGGTCGGCGGCCAGGTGCTGTGCCTCGTCGACCGGGTTGCGCAGCTTCTCCCACTCGTCGATCAGGCTGTGGTCCACCTGGCGCACCAGTTCGCCAAGCCACTCGATCAGGTCCGCGAGTTCCTCGGTCCTGGCCTCCTCCGGCACTGTCTGCCGCAGCGCCTTGTACGCGTCAGCCAGGTAGCGCAGCACCAGGCCCTCCGACCGGCCTAGCCCGTAGAAGTGGACGTACTCGGCAAACGTCATGGCCCGCTCGTACATGTCCCTGGCCACCGACTTGGGCGACAGCGCGTGGTCGGCGACCCACGGATGACCCTGCTTGTAGATGTTGTAGGCGGACTCAAGCAGGTCGGCTTGCGGCATCGGGTAGGTGACCGACTCCAGCAGTTCCATCCGCTCCTCGTACTCGATGCCCTCGGCCTTCATCGCCGCCACCGCCTCGCCGCGCGCCCTGAACTGCTGCGCGGCTAGCACGGTCCGCGGATCGTCAAGCGTCGCCTCGATGACCGAGAGCACGTCGAGCGGGTACTGCGGATCATTGCGGTCAAGCAGCTCGATGGCAGCCAGCGCCAGCGGCGACAGCGGCTGGTTAAGCGCGAAATCCTTCTGCAGGTCGACGATGAGCCGGACCCACCGGCCATCGGCATCGGGCTCCGCCAGCCGCTCGACGACTCCGCCCGCCAGCAGCGCGCGGTAGACGGCGATCGCACGGGATATGTGCCGGCGCTGCGCCGTCCGGTCCTCATCGTTGTCCGTGAGCAGGTGCTTCATGGCCAGGAATGCGTCGCCGGGGCGGCTAATCACGTTCAGCAGCATCGCGTGGCTGACGGCGAAGCTGGAGCGGAGCGGCTCGGGCTCTGCGCCGACCAGCCGCTCGAAGGTCGGCTGGCCCCACGACACCATGCCAGGCGGTGGCTTGCGCCGGACTACCTTGCGCCGTTTCTTCGGATCGTCCCCGGCCTTGGCCAGCGCGCGCTCGTTCTCGATCACGTGCTCGGGTGCCTGCACCACAACCCGGCCCATGGTGTCGAATCCGGCCCGCCCGGCCCGGCCTGAGATCTGATGGAACTCACGGGCCATTAGCAGCCGCACCTTTGACCCGTCGTACTTCGACAGCCCGGTGAACAGCACGGTTCTGATCGGCACGTTGATGCCGACGCCGAGGGTGTCCGTGCCGCAGATCACCTTCAGCAGCCCGGCCTGGGCCAGGGTCTCTACCAGCCGCCGGTACCTGGGCAGCATGCCCGCGTGGTGCACGCCGATGCCGTGCCGTACCAGCCGGGACAGCGTCTTGCCGAAGCCGGCGGAGAACCTGAACCGGCCGATCAGCTCGGCGATCGCGTCCTTCTCCGCGCGGGTGCAGACGTTCACGCTCATCAGCGCCTGCGCCTGCTCGATCGCCGCGGCCTGGGTGAAGTGGACGATGTAGATCGGCGCCTCATGGGTGTTGAGCAGTTCCTGCACAGTCTCGTGCAAGGGGGTCATGGCAAAGGAGAACGACAGCGGCACGGGCCGCTCGGCCGAGGAGACCACTGCCGTCGGCCGCCCGGTGCGCCTGGTCAGGTCCGCCTCGAACCTGCTCACGTCACCGAGCGTCGCCGACATCAGCACGAACTGCGCCTGCGGGAGTTCGACCAGCGGCACCTGCCACGCCCAGCCGCGGTCGGGGTCGGCGTAGAAGTGAAACTCGTCCATCACGACCTGGCCGACGTCCGCCTGGGCGCCTTCGCGCAGCGCCATGTTGGCCAGCACCTCGGCCGTGCAGCAGATGATCTGGGCGCCCGGGTTAACCGCGCCGTCGCCGGTCATCATGCCGACCTCGTCGGGTCCGAAAATGTCGCAGAGCGCGAAGAACTTCTCCGACACCAGCGCCTTGATCGGCGCGGTGTAGAAGGTCCGGTCGTCGCGGGCCAGTGCCGTGAAGTGCGCGCCAGTGGCGACCAGGCTCTTGCCGGATCCCGTGGGCGCCGACAAGATCACGTTCCCGCCGGAAACGATCTCGATGAGCGCTTCCTCCTGATGCGGGTACAGGGTGAAGCCCTGCTCCCCGGCCCAGTCAGCGAACGCCGAGAAGACGGCATCGGGCTCGGCGCCATCGGGCAGCCGATCGGTAAGGGTCATTGTCAGTCAATCGTGCCAGGCAACCGGCAGTGGTCACGACCAGCCGGCCACGTCGGCCAGCCGCCCAGCCCCGGCACCGCTCCGTCGCCTAGCCGCGCCCCGCTCCATCGCCCAGCCGCGCCCCGCTCCATCGCCCAGCCCTGGGTCCGGCCCACCGCCCAGCTCCGATCCGCCGCCCAGTCCCGGCCGCACCTGGTCTCATAGGCGCGCAAATCGGACAGAATGATTTCCTACAAAACCTACTGTGTCGCTTCAGCGGTGTTATAGCCCCGCTACGGCTACACAGAATAATCGAGCGATTTTATCGAGAATAGGTTTTAGCCCGATATGGCCGGTACAGCGCTACCTCCGGACGCGGCGCGCTGTGGGTGGCGGCGCGTCCC
>DASPWG010000148.1:0-2687 GCA_035621915.1 Streptosporangiaceae bacterium | reverse complement strand
GACCAGCAGCGGCAGCTCGTTGCCGTAGGCGCCGAGGGGCTCGACATTCCCGGCGTCCGCGGCGCCCGGGATGCTGAGGGTGGTAGCCGTGCCGTTCGTGTTCAGCTTCTCCAGCCAGCTTGAGCCGCAGGCCGCGGCCTCCGCGTACGTCCCGCTCGGCAGGTGAAAGGCTTCGACGAAGGTGGCGATGTCACGCGAGCTGGTCAGCTGCTCGGCGCGGCTCCCGGACAGCGGGTAGATCAGCAGCTGGCCGTCGCAATCCACCAGCACGCTCTCGTTGTTCCACCAGTTCAGCAGCGTGCAGAACGCTGACCCGCCGCGCGTATCGATCGCACGGATCGGCTGGCCGGCGTTGGACACCACCTCCAGGCCGTTCTGGGTGAGGAAGACCAGCTCGGTGCCGCTCGCGTTCTCGAGGTAGCCGCCTGCTACCGCACCCGCCTGCGGGAACTGGGTCGGGTAGGACAGCTCTAGCGTCCCGGTCAGGCTGAATCGCTCCAACGGCAGGTACGCGCCGCTGGACGTCGTGCCGGGCTGGAGCAGGATTGCCGTCCCCTCGGGCCGGGAGAACGAGAGGCCGGGGTAGGACTGGGACTGCACCAGGAAGCTGCTGACCTGTCCGGTGTGCAGGTTGACCACGATGACCGGCACGGTCGGCGTGGTGAGGTTCTGGTTGAAGAACAGCGCGTTCGTGCCGTTTCCTGACCAGTCCTCGAGCGCGGCATTGGCGGGAGCGGGGCCGAGCCGGTAACGCTGGCCGCCCGGTGAGACCAGGTACAGCGTTTCCTGGCCGGCCGACGACATCGACTTCGCCACCTGGGCAAGAATCCAGCCGGGGCCCACGCTGTGCCACGGCACGCCGGCGCCCCAGGAGCCCGACGCGACCGTGTCGCTGGCCCGGGCCGTGGTCGCGCCGCCGCACACCAGCCCGGCCAGGGCCAGCACACCCAGCCAGGCGGCGGCCGCGCGCTTGCTCAGCCGTGCTGTCCGCGTAAAAGAGAATGTGCCCATCCAGGCCTCCGGCAGGTCCTCTGTTTCCATCGCGCATCATGATGACGCCGAGGACGGTGATTCGGTTGCGCATCCGACGGGTAACGGGATCGACATTCAGGCTTGCATCTGCTAATTTTCTTAGGCAGGTGCTAGAGGGAGTGTCGTGGAAGTCTCCGACCTGACGGGCGACGATCTGCTGCGGGTGCTCGCGACGCTGGCCAACCCGCACCGCCTGCGCGTCGTCGCCGCCCTGGCGGAGGAGCGCAACTACGTCAGCCAGCTGGCCCGCGAGCTGGAGATAAGCCGCGCCCTGCTGCAGGTTCACCTGCGGAAGCTGCAGTCCGCCGGGCTCGTGTCCGCTGTCCTTGAGCTCTCTGACGACGGCAAGGCGATGAAGTTCTACCAGGTAACGCCATTCGCGCTAGAGCTGACCCCGCAGACCATCATGGTCGCGGCGCGGACCCTGGGCGAGGATAGCGATCGTGACGCGGAGGTCCTGAGATGAGCCCGAATGATGACCTCACCGTGGTCGTTTCGCTGCTGGTGGCCGTGGTACTCACGGTCTGGGTGATCGCCCGGCACCTCAGCGCCTCCAGGCAGGCGCGGACGGCGCTGACCGGCGGCGAGGAATACCGCGCTCTGGCCGACGAGTACCGTCGGCTCACCGACCTGGCCGTCACCGCCCAGGAACACGTGGACCTCAGGCTCACCGACCTGAGCGTGCGCATGGATGAGCTCCGGGACCAGCTGGAACAGATGCAGCGCATCCTCAAGGAAGTGGAGTAGCCGCCGGCGGCCGGTCGGCGACCCACACGGCGATCTGGGTGCGCGACCTGAAGCCCAGCTTGGCCGAGATGTTGGCGATGTGCCTGGCCACGGTGGGCGGGCTGATGGACAGCTCGGCGGCGATGGCCTTATTGCTGCGCCCGGTGGCCACCATGGCCGCGATCTGGTGTTCGCGGGGGGTCAGCGAGCTCGGTGGCGCGGCCGTCACCTCGTACCCCTTTACCGCGTTCAGCAGCCGGCCGTAGCCATCGGGTGCCGGCGGCGAGGGGTCCTTGTCCAAGGCCAGCGCGATCGCTTCGTCGCTGCTCAGCGCCAGCCCGCGGGTCCAGAGCGCGGCGACGGCGGCATCGCCTAGGCGCCGGGCCGGAGCGAGCAGGCCTTCGGTGCGAGCGCCGGGCAGCGGCGGCAGGCCGACGGTCTCGCGCAGCGCGGTAGCGGCCGCGACCAGTTGCACCGCCAGCTCGGGCTGGTTCTCGCCGGCGGCCAGCGCCGCGAACGCCTCAAGGCCGCGGACCGTGCCGATGCGCGACCCGGTGGCCTGGCTGAGCTCGATGCTCTTGGTCAGGTGGCGCCTGGCCTGCTCGTTCGCGCCGAGTTCCATGGCCACCCGGCCCAGGCCCGCCAGGCAGCGCGCGATCTCCGGGCGCGCACCGACCTCCTGGAGGATGGCCAGCGCCTCGACGTACCGGGCGTGCGCCTCGCCGGGGTGACCGCGGAGGCGGGCCAGGTCGCCGAGGCCGAGCAGGCCCCGGGCGACCCCCCACTGATGGTCGATCCGCCGCATCACGTTGACCGAAGCGCTGGCCAGCTGTTCGGCCTCCCTGAGCTTGCCCGCCGACGCCGCGATCGCGGCCCGGGTGCCCAGCGCGTAACCCTCGTTCCACCCGTCACCGGCCGCCTGCGCCACC
>DASPWG010000147.1:0-5007 GCA_035621915.1 Streptosporangiaceae bacterium | reverse complement strand
CTGCACTCGACCACGTCGGGCAGGTCCTGGCCGGTCCCTATCTCACGGAACCGAAGCTGGTACACCTCGGCGCCGCTGGTGTCCGCCGACCAGGCCAGCAGCCGGTCGTCCGGGCTCGGCTCGCAGGTTCCGACGTCCATGTAGCCGGTGCCGGCCGCGAGCTTGTTCTCGTCCAGCAGCAACTGCTCGCCGGCCTGTCCCGGCTGCGCCGGTGCCCGCAGCAACTGGCGGGCCTCGGCGCCGCCTGGCGTCCGGTGCCAGTACCGGTAGCCGCGCAGCGTCCAGGCTGCCGAGTCGTCGCTGCCCTGCGGCGTGCGCGCGACAGCCTCGCCGTACAGCAGGTCGGTCAGCCCGGCCAGGTGCGCGGTCGAAGCGTCGTAGTACGCCCGCTCGGCTGCCAGGTACGCCTGCATCGCGGGCGCGCCGTGGTCCCGCATCCAGGCGTAGTCGTCCACGTCCCGGCGGCCGTGCAGGTAGCGCACGGACCGGATGCGAGGTGCCTTCGGCGGGCCCGCCGAAAGCACCTCACTCCGCGATCGGGTCATCGAGCATCAGCGCGGTTTCATACCTGGTCGACATCGGCAGCAGCCCGGACTTGCGGGGCTTGGGGCGCCGCAAGCCACGGATATTGCTGATCAGGTCGGTGCACGCGTCGCCGATCAGCCGGAACGCCAGCACGGTCACCACCAGGACGACCATCGGCGGGTACACCTGCCACCAGTAGCCGTTGAACAGGTTGTCGACGCCGGTGGTCAGCATGGTGCCCCAGTCCGCGAACGGCGGCGGCGGCCCGAGGCCCAGGAAGCTGAGCGCCGAGAGCGCGTAGATCGAGTCGGCGACGCCGAACGTGGCCGTCACGATGAACACGTTGAACGTGTTCGGCAGCATGTGGAGTGCCAGGATCCGACGGCGGCTGGAGCCCATGGAGGTTGCCGCGTGCACGAAGTCTCTGGTCCGCAGCAGCAGCACCTCGGCCCGCACCAGCCTGGACACCCCCGGCCAGGACAGCGCCGATAGCACCAGGATGATCGTCGCCAGGCTCAGCGAGTACATGCTCGCGAGGATCAGCAGCAGGATGAACGTCGGCACCGCCAGCACCGTGTCGACGAGCCGCATCAGGAACGCGTCCACGACGCCGCCGATCATGCCGGAGATCGCGCCGTACAGCGCGCCGAACACCGTGCTCGCGATCGCCACGGAGAACCCTAGCTCCAGCGAGGACTGGCCGCCCACCATGAGCCGGCCGAGCACGTCGGTGCCGTACTCGTCGGTGCCGAGCGGGAAGCCGTTCCCGGGCGGGTCGTTGGAGAGGTTGAGGTTCACCGTCGTCAGGTTCGGGTGATAGAACAGCGGCGCGACAAAGCAGAACAAGATCATGAACAGCACGATCCAGGCGCCGGTCATCGCCCGCTTGTTGTGCCAGAACGACCTGAAGGTGAGCCCGCTGCGGCTTGCCGGACCTGACTGGACCTCGCCACCTTCGCGCCCAGCCTGCGCCGCGGTGGCCGATGCGCCCGTCGCTGACGAGCCCGCGGCGGATGCCTCGCTAGCTCGCATAGCGGATCCGCGGGTCGAGAACGCCGTAGGCGATGTCGGCTGCCAGGTTGCCCACGACCGTGGCCACGCCGACGACCAGCGTGGTGCCGAGCAGGATCGGGAAGTCGTGGCTCAGCGCTGCCTGCCAGAACAGCAGCCCCATGCCGGGGAAGTTGAAGATGGCCTCCGCGATGATCGCGCCGCCGACGATGTCAGGCAGCGACAGGCCGAGGATCGTCACGACCGGCAGCAGCGAGTTGCGCAGCAGGTGCCGCGTCACCACCAGCCGCTCCGGCAGGCCCTTGGCGCGCACCGCCCTGATGTAGTCAGAGGCCAGTTCCTGGATCGCGGTGGACCTGGCGTACTGGCTGAAGGCAGCCACGGTGTTGATCGCCAGCACCACGACCGGCAAAATCAGCGCCCGCCAGTCGGCCAGCAGCCCGCCCACCGTCGTGATGTCGCCTGGGAAGTTCGGCTGCAGCCAGTGGAACTGCACGCACACGACCGCGATCAGCAGCAGCGCCTCCATGAAGTCGGGTGCCGCGTACAGCGTGAACCAGGTGCTTGCGAGCACGTCGTCGACCAGCAGGTTGTGCCGCAGTGACTGGTAGATGCCGATCGGGATGCCGATGATCAGCGCCAGCAAGGTGGACAGGCCGAGCAGCAGCGCGTCGCGCGGCAGCCGCTGCGCGATCAGCGTGGCGACCGGCTGCTGCAGCGAGTACGACGTGCCGAGGTTCCCGTGCAGCACGTTGTTGACGTAGATCACGAACTGGTCGTAGATCGGCTTGTCCAGCCCGTAGACCCGGTTGAACAGCGCGACCCTGGCCGGCGTCGCCTTCAGGCCGAGCGTGGCGCGCGCTGTGCTGCCTGGCTCGGCGTGGATCAGGACGAACGTCAGGATCATGACGCCGAGAACAACCGCGATGGCCTGGCCAACGCGGCGGATCAGGTACCAGGTCATGAGCTGGTCTTGACGTAGTACCAGCTCTCGGGGTTCAAGGTGGCCTGGAACGGGTCCGTCGGCGTGATCCCGGCGAGATCCTTCTTGTACACGAAGACTCCGGCCTGCAGCGGCAGCCACAGCCATGGCAGCTGCTCCGCGGCGTACGTCTCGTAGTCGAAGAACGCCGTGGGGCTGGAGCCGTACTCGGTCGCGTCGATGAGGTTGTCCATCACCGGGCTGGAGTACCCGCCGTAGTTGCCGATGGCGTCGGTGTTGAAGTTCCCGGCGCCGGACGGGTCTGAGGAGTACGGGATGTAGCCGAACTGCTGCAGCTGCCAGGAGCAGGCGCTAGAGGGATGGGACTGCTGGTTGCAGGTCCCGGTCGTGGCCACCAGCGTGTCGAAGGGCTCGGCCTTCAGCGTGATGTGGATGCCGCCGGCGTCCTCGGACGACTGGATGGCCGCGTTCTGCTGGTCGAACGACGCGGTACCAGAGCCGTACAGCAGCTGGAATTGCAGCGGCTGGCCGGCCGTGATGCCGGCGCCGCAGTCACCAGCTGCGGTTCCTGGCCGGATGCACGTCGAGATGCCGTTCGGCACGACCTTCCAGCCGTTTGACTTGAGCAGCGCGTCGGCCTTGGAGGGTGAGTAGGGGTAGGGACCGCCGGACTTCTCCACCGCCGAGTCCCACTGCTGCCCGTAGTCCACCGGCACCGGGCCGTTGCCGGGGTCGGCGTAGCCGTCGAACACCTTGGACACCAGCAGCTGCCGGTCGATCAGGTACTCAAGTGCCTGCCGCACGTAGAGCTGGCGGAGCAGCGGGCCGGCGGCCTGCCCGGAGCCGGTCGGCCACAGGTTCGGCAGTATCTCGGCCACGCCAGGCGTCGGTACCTCGAAGACGTTGTACCCTTCGGCCTCGAGCTCGGGGATCTGCTTGAGGTCGTTGGCCGGCACCTGGGCCAGGTCGAGGCTGGTGCCAGAGCGCAGCGTGTCCATCTCCGCCGTGTCATCGGTGAACGGCGTCCACTCCACCTGGGACAGCAGAGGCTTGTCCGGTCCCGAGTAGTACTTGTTCGGCACCCAGGCGTAGTAGCCCGAGCTGTTGAACGCCGACAGCTTCCACGGCCCGTCCACGACCTGCCAGAGCGGGTTCGTCGCGAAGGTGGCCATGTCGGTGCCGACCTTCTGCAGGAAGTTGTACACGGCCACGGCGCCGGCTGTGGTCTCGTCGTAGTTGCCGACCGGGCCGGTCTGCGAGGTCCTGTCCCAGACGTGCTGCGGCAGCAGCGGGATCGTCGACAGCACGTCGTCGGTGTAGAAGGTCGGGTTGTAGGACCGGGTGAGGTCGAGCACGACCGTGTGCGAGTTCGGCGTCAGTACCTGCTTCACGTCGACCGGGAACAGGCCGGGGATGTAGCCGAGCCAGTTGTTGTAGTTCGCCTTGAGCAGGTTGTAGACGAAGGTGAAGTCACGCGCGGTGATCGGCACGCCGTCCGACCACTTCCACTGCTTGAGCACGATCGTGACCACCGAGTCGTTGTGCGACCAGGTCAGCGAGCTGTACAGGCTCTCCTGCGGGTTCACGGCCGACTTGGCGCCGTCCCCGATGTAGACCAGGTAGGGCCACAGGCCCTCGGTCAGGTTGACGTTGTAGCCATTGCTGTTGGTCGATGGAAGGAGCGGGAAGATGAGGTTCGGCGAGACGCCGACCTCGGCGATCGTGACGGTGCCGCCATGGATTGGCGTTCCGTGCACCGTGTTCGCGTTGCTGATCTTCGAGCCGCCGCCACCGCAGGCGGCCAGGGCCGCGGACAGGGTCAGGGCGGCCACCGCGACGGCCAGTCGTTGTCTCGTGCGCATAACCCGCTACTCCTCGTGCCAGGGACGCCACTGCAAGGACGGTCTGCGAATCGGCTGGTCGACCGGAAACCAGACTTTAACCATTTTTCGCTCCCAGTTTGGGACAGAGGCAGCCATCTGACTAGTCCGTATGGCGGACATACGCCGGTCCGTGACGATGTTGTAATCACCGCCGCGTATTCACGCCAGATGGCAGGCGGCCAGATGGACCGGCCTCGCCGGGTGCCCTGGGGTGCGCTCCTTGCCCGGCGCCACGCGCAGCACCGGGTCCTCCGCGCGGCACCGGTCTACCGCAACCGGGCAGCGCGGGTGGAAACGGCAGCCGGAGGGAACGTCCACCGGGTCCGGCGTCTCGCCAGTCAGGATCTGCGGCACCGAGCGATCCCGGGGATCCCGCTTGGGCACGACCGAAAGCAGCGCCTTGGTGTAGGGATGCTGCGGGTCGCGCACCACCTCGCTCGCGGTGCCCTGCTCGACGATGCGGCCGAGGTACATGACCGCGATCTTGTCGGCGAAGTGCGCAGCCGTGGACAGGTCGTGGGTGATCATCAGGATGCCCATGTCGGCGGTAGTGCGCAGGTTGTCGAGCAGCGACAGCACACCAGCCCGGACCGAGACGTCCAGCATGGACACGGGCTCGTCGGCCAGCAGCAGCTGCGGGCCGAG
>DASPWG010000146.1:0-8351 GCA_035621915.1 Streptosporangiaceae bacterium | reverse complement strand
GCTGGCATGCGGCATCGCCAGGGCCGTCAGCTCGGCCGAGACCTCGCTGCCGAACCTGGCGGCGGTCTGGATGCGCGCGGCCGTCAGCTGGCCGGCTAGCTCCGCGACGCTGGCTGCGAGCTCGGCCTCCTCCTGCGCCAGTGCCGTGATCTTGTCCTCGTCGCTGTCCAGCTCGGCCAGCCTGGCGCTGGCGGCCTTGGCCCAGGCCAGCACGGCACCCAGGTCACCGGCCGGCTGCCCGTCCGATGGTGGCCCTGCGTAGGCGCGGACCAGCCTGGTCAGCTCGGCGCGGCGATCCTGTACAGCGGCCAGGCGGGCCGGGTCGGCCTCGATGGACTGCGCGTAGGACGCCAGCTCGGTGGCCACGTCCGAGAGCAGGTAGGCCGCCTCGCTGACCCGGCCGGCCAGCGCGGCCAGCTGCGGGTCATGATGCGCCGCCGACTCGAGCGCGGAGCGCGCCGAGGCCAGCAGCGTGACCGCGTCGGCGCTGTCGTAGCTGCCGCTGGAGGGATCGCCGAGCAGCGCCTCGTGCGCGGTCGTGGCCGCCGAGTGCAGCGCGTCCGCGTTCGCGAGCCGCTCTTCCTCGGCCGCCAGCTCAATGTCCTCGCCTTCCACCGGCTCGACGCGCTGGATCTCCTCCAGCCCGCGGCGCAGGTCCTCGGCCTCGCGCGCGCGCTGGCTGGCGAGTGTCGTCAGCTCGGTGAGGTCGGCATGGACCTGCTGATGGCGGTGATACACGCGCTGGTAGCCGGCCAGCAGCTCGGCAAAGGCCGGGCCGCTGAACTGGTCGAGCGCCTGGCGCTGGCGCCCTGGCCGCAGCAGCTGCTGCTGATCTGCCTGGCCGTGCACTGCCACCAGGTCGTCAGCCAGGTAGGTCAGCAGCGAGACAGGCACCGACCGGCCGCCGCACATCGCGCGCGAGCGGCCCTCAGCGCTCACCGACCTGCTCAGGATCAGAGTGCTGCCGTCGTCGTCGAGGTCGCCGCCTGACTCGTTGACCTGGCGTGCCACCTCGCCGTCCGGCTCGATCCTGAGGCGGCCTTCCACCACCGCCCGGTCGGAACCAGGACGGACCCTGGTCGGGTCGGCCCTGCCGCCGAAGAGCAGCCCGAGCCCGGACACCACCATGGTCTTGCCGGCGCCGGTCTCGCCGGTGACGACGTTGAACCCCGCGGACAGCTCGAGTACAGCCTCATCGATGACGCCGAGGTCGGTGATCCGCACTTCCTCCAGCATGGCCGCCCGGCTCCTTGCCTGCCTTATCCGTCGTAACCGCCCTGTCCGCGCCAGCCTGCCACCGGCAAGCCGAACTTCGCCACTAGGCGGTCGGTGAACGGCGCGCCGATCCTTGCCTCCGGGCCAGTGCGCAGCGGCAGCCGCGCCAGCAGCACGGGGCTGCCGCCGCGCCGGACCTCGACTCGCGAGCCGGGCGGAAGGTCGACCTTACGACGCCCATCGCACCACAGAACCGCCCCTGCCGTCTCAGATTGACCGCCGCCTGTCCCGATAACCTCGGCAGCGAGGACTGAGCGCGGCGAGACCACCATCGGGCCGGCGAACAGCGCGTGCGCGCTGATCGGCACCAGCAGCAGCGCCTCTACCTCCGGCCACACGACAGGACCCCCGGCCGAGAACGCGTAGGCCGTGGAGCCGGTCGGAGTCGCGAACACCACGCCGTCGCAGCCCCACCGCGACAGCGGCCTGCCGTCGACCTCGGTGACCAGGTCGACCATCCGCTCCCTGGCGGACTTCTCCACCGTGGCCTCGTTGAGCGCCCAGGTCGCGGCCAGCTGCTCACCGTCCAGCCTGGCCGCCACCTCGATGGTCATTCGCCGCTCGACCAGGTACTTGCCTTCCACCAGGCTGTCCACGGCTGCCGGGAGGTCCTCTGGCTCGGCCTCGGCCAGGAAGCCGACGTGGCCCAGGTTGACACCGAGCAGCGGCACCCCGGCCGGCCGGGCCAGCTCGGCAGCCCGCAGCAGCGTGCCGTCACCGCCGACGACCAGCACCATCTCTGTGCCGACCGCCGCTGCCGACGAGACCGGCACCGCGGCGGCAGCGCCGAGGTTGAGCTCTTCGGCCTCGGTGCCCAGCACCCTGACGGTCAGGCCCGCCTGGTTAAGCCTGCCCGCCACCACCCTGGCCACGTGCAGCGCCGCCGGCCGCCCGGTGTGCACGACCAGCAGGATGGTCCGGTCGCCGGTCACTGTGCTGCCCTCATTGCGGGCCCGCCGCGACTGCCCGGCTCAGCTCTTCCTGGTCGAGCGGCGGCGCATCGCTGCGCAGCCAGAGGAAGTACTCCACGTTGCCCGCCGGACCTGGCAGCGGGCTGGCCGTCACGCCGAGCACGCCCAGGCCCGACTCAGCGGCGGCTGCCGCGACCGCTGTCACCGCCGCAGCCCGTAGCCGCGGGTCCCTCACGACGCCGTCGCGCACCACGTCCTTGCCCGCCTCGAACTGCGGCTTGACCATGAGCACGAAGTCCGCCCCGGGCGCGGCGCACCTGACCAGAGCCGGAATGACCAGAGTCAGCGAGATGAACGACAGGTCGGCCACGACCAGGTCAGGCGCCGGCCCGACTTGCGCCGGCTCGAGGCTGCGCACGTTCACCCGGTCAAGCACCGTCACCCTCGGATCGGTCCGCAGCGACCAGGCGAGCTGGCCGTATCCCACATCCGCGGCGACCACGTGGGCGGCTCCCGACCGCAACAGCACGTCGGTGAACCCGCCGGTGGACGCTCCGGCGTCGAGGCAGCGCCGCCCGGCGACGGCGAGGTCGCCGAACGCGGCCAGCGCACCAGCGAGCTTGCGGCCGCCGCGCGACACGTAGTCCGGCTCTTCGCTGCCCGCCGACACGGTGATGGCTGCGTCAACCCCGACCTGCGATGCCGCCTTGGCCGCACGCTGCCCGCCGACAGCCACTCGGCCGTCCGCGATCAGCTCGGCCGCCTGCTCGCGGGACCTGGCAAGTCCGCGGCGGACGAGTTCTGCATCAAGGCGCAGCCTCCTGCTCATCGGGTCGTGGGCGTGACTAGCTGGCCTGCTGGCCCGGCGGGCCGCCAGGTCCTGAGTCAAGTTCCCCGAGTACCTCGCTGAGCTGGGCGTGGACCTGCTCGAACAGCCCTGGGTGCTCGCTGACCGGCAATCCGGGCAGCCTGTCCAGCAGCCGCAGCGCCGCATCGACCCTGGGCTCGCCGGTGCCTGGCGGCGCAGCCGCGCGCTCAGCACCGGGAGTGTCGGCCGCATAATCCTCGGGGTCGTCGTGCATGCTGGCTGAGCCGGAGTCCGGCCATCCGGCCTCGTCCGGCCCGGTCTCGTGCGACTCAGTCCCGTGTTCCACCGCGTCACCACTTTCTGCACCGCCCTGACATGAACGCTACCCCCCGCCGCCGTCAGCCTGGCGCACCTGCGGGCGCCAGCGCGCCCCCGGCTGCGCGGCACGCGGGCACCGACGGACAATGACCTGGGAGGGATCATGGCGACCGCCGAGCAATGCCGCACCGCGCTGGAGAACCTGACCGGCAGGATCGCGGAGATGGACGCGCAGGACCGGGCCAAGCACCTGGTGGACAGGACCATGAGCTGCCGCGTCCCTGACCTGGGCCTGACGTTCGTGACCAGGCTCGGGCCAGACGGGGCCGAGCCAGTCAGGGTGGCCGACAATGGCACCCCGCCTGCCCAGGTGCGGTTTATCGCCGACAGTGACGTGGTGGTCGCCATTGCCGCCGACCCGGCCAGCTTCATGCGAGCGTGGCTGTCCGGCAAGCTGAAGGTGCAGGGCAGCGTGTTCGACCTGCTGCACCTGCGCAAGCTGATGTAACACAGTCGGGGAGACCGGCCATGCCGGAAGGTGACGTGGTCTGGCGGACGGCACGCCAGCTGCACGAGGCGCTGGCGGGCCGGGTCCTGGTCCTGTCGGACTTCCGCGTGCCGCGGTATGCGACCGTGAGCCTGGCCGGACGCACCGTCACGGAGGCCGTCTCGCGGGGCAAGCACCTGCTGATCCGGGTCGACGGCGACGTGACCGTGCACACGCACCTGCGCATGGAGGGCACCTGGCGCATCGGCCCGGTGCGCGACTACCTTCCGCGCGATCACCGCGTCCGGGTGGTGCTGGCCAACGAAACCTGGCAGGCCGTCGGCCGTCAGCTTGGCATCGTCGAGGTCATCAGGACCAGCCGCGAGGACCGGGCGGTCGGCCACCTCGGCCCGGACCTGCTCGGACCCGACTGGGACATCGACGAGGCGGTGCGACGGCTGCGCGCCGAGCCTGGCCGCGCCATCGGCGAGGCGCTGCTGGACCAGCGCAACCTGGCCGGCATCGGCAACCTGTACAAGGCCGAGACGCTGTTCCTGCGCGGTATCAGCCCGTGGCGGCCAGTCGGCCAGATCGAGGACCTGCCCGATCTGGTGGAGGTGGCCAGGCAGTTGCTCGACGCGAACAAGGAGCACATCGACCAGATCACCACCGGCAGCCGGGTCCGCGGCCAGCAGAACTGGGTCTACGGCCGGGCCGGGCGGGCCTGCCGCCGGTGCGGCACTGTCATCCGCCGGGCCGACCAGGGTGACGCGCCCGAGGAGCGGATCACGTTCTGGTGCCCGCGCTGCCAGCCCGAGTAAAGCTGGCAGTGGCCGTGCGCCCCGCAACGGCCACTGCCAGCTGGCCACATCCCCTAGGCGTTCCGCTTGCGGAACAGGTACAGGCCCGCGGCGATCGCGATCGCGGCGTAGCCGCAGAACACCGCGAAACCGGTCCACGGGGCGAACGTTGGCGTGCTGCCGGGCGGGCTGGGCAGCACGGTAAAGATGACAGACCCGGCGACAGCAGGAACCCATTTGTCGACGTGGTTCTGCCAGCTCTGCGGCAGGAAATTGACCACCAGCGACAGGACGAACAGCAGCCCCACGGCCGCGCAGATCGCTCCCGCGGTATGCCGGAGGAGCAGCCCGAGTCCGAAGCCGAGCAGCGCGCACGCCGCGAGGAACAGGCCGCCGCCGACCACAGCCCTTAGCACGCCGGGATGGCCAAGCGTCGTGCTGATGTGATCGCCGGACATCAGCGCCTGCCCGATGAAGAACGAGGCAAAGCTGGTGATGAGGCCAACGGCCAGCGAGACTGCCGCGAGCACCACGCCCTTGGCGGCGATCAGCGTGCCCCGCCGCGGCAGCACCGTGAGACTCGTCCTGATCATCCCGGTGGAGTACTCCGAGGAGATCACCAGCACCCCGAGTGCTGCCATCAATAGCTGCCCGAAGTACAGGCCAATGAGGCTGTGCAGCGTCGGGTCGAAGTACGGGCCATGCGGGTTCCTGGAGGCGGCAAAGCTCACCAGTGCGCCAACGCCGATGGACACCACTGCCATCGCGAGCAGGGTCCAGTAGGTGGACCGCACCGACCTGATCTTGGTGAACTCGGAGCGGACGGTGCCGGCGAAGCTAGCCCGCCCGGCAGGCTGGGACAGGCCCTGCAGGGCCGGCGTAGTTGTTTGCGCGGTCATCTCAGGCCACCTCCGCGACTTCCTGGCCTGGCGCTCCGGCGCGGAATTCCACGCTGGACGCGGTCAGGCCCATGAACGCCTGCTCCAGGGACGCGTGCACGGGCGCAAGCTCGTGCAGCCGCACCCCGTTGTCGAAAGAAAGGTCGCCAACCTGCCGGGAGTCGAGTCCGGACACCACCAGCACGCCGTCGCCGTCGTCGCGGACGGTCCCGCCCGCGGTCGCCACGATCTTCGTCAGCACGTCAGGCTGCGGGGTGCGGACCCGCACGCTGAGCTGAGAGTTGGCCGCGATGAACTGCGCGACCGTGCAGTCGGCGATGAGCCTGCCCTTGCCGATGACGATCAGGTGATCGGCGGTGTTCTCCATCTCCGACATGAGGTGACTGGACACGAATACCGTCCGGCCCTCTGCGGCCAGCGCCTTCATCAGGTTCCTGATCCACATGATGCCCTCCGGGTCCAGCCCGTTGACTGGCTCGTCGAACATCAGGATCTGCGGGTCGCCGAGCAGCGCGGCCGCGATGCCGAGCCGCTGGCCCATCCCGAGCGAGAAGCCCCTGGCGCGCTTGCGCGCAACTTCGGTCAGCCCGACCAGGGCAAGCACGTCGCGCACTCGCCGGGCAGGCAGGTTGTTGGTCTGAGCCAGGCAGAGCAGGTGGTTGTAAGCGCTCCGGCCCCCGTGCAGAGCCTTCGCGTCGAGCAGCGCGCCTACCTCGTGCATCGGCCGGGCGAGCCGGCTGAACGGCTGACCGTTGATCGTCACCTCCCCGGACGTGGGCTGGTCGAGCCCAAGGATCATCCGCATCGTCGTCGTCTTGCCCGCCCCGTTCGGGCCGAGGAATCCGGTGATCTTCCCTGGCGCGACGCTGAAGGACAGATCGTCGACGGCCAGCGTGCCGCCGTATCGCTTAGTGAGGCCCCGTGCCTCGATCATTTTCGCGATCCCCTTCCGGCCGGATTCTCCGGCCAGCCTGGCGCGATCGGGCATCTCCCGACCTGGCGCCGGTATCAAGTCTCGGGGAGCGGCGCACCCGCATGCGTCGGCCAAGCGGTTGATCCGGGGTCACTCCGCAGGGTGATCTATACCGCCCGGCAATGCGCCTGGCGAAGAAACGCGCAGTCCGCCGCCTAAAGCCCGACCTGGCGGACTACGCTCCGGGCGGCATCGAGGGCCTGTGACCGGTCCCTGCCGTGCGGCGGGCTGGCCCACGCGGCGGCACACAAGGCGCGCAGCCCGTCCAGCGGGTCACCAGAGCCAGACACCGCCAGCCACTCTCCGCCCGGCCGCGCCGTCCAGCCGCCGCACCGGAATCCGCCCTCGGTCATGTCCACTCCCGGATGGGCGGCGTTCAGCCCGGACAGGTTCGCGGCGATGAAGGTCGGCCGCTGGTTCTGCGGCGCCAGCAGTGCCTCGGCCGGCGTGGTCACCCCGGTCAGCACCAGCAGGCTGTCCGCTCCGCCGTTGTGCGCGCCCTCGATGTCGGTATCAAGCCGGTCCCCGACGATAAGCGGATGCTTGGCGCCGACCCGTTCCACCGACTCTGCGTGCAGCGGCGGTTCTGGCTTGCCGGCCACTACGGGCTGCTGGCCGGTGGCGGTGACCAGCAGTTCCACGAGCGAGCCGTTGCCCGGCTGCGGGCCACGGGTGGTGGGCAGCGTCGCGTCCATGTTGGACGCGACGAACCAGGCGCCTGCCCTGATGGCCAGCGCGGCCTCCGCGAGCAGTCCGTAGGTCAGGTCCGGCGAGTAGCCCTGCACCACGGCCACGGGCTGCGCCGCCGCGGTCGTGACCGGCCGCAGGCCGCGGTCCCGCACCGCGAACCGCAGCCCGGTGCCGCCGGACACCAGCACTGGCGACCCGGCGGGAAAGCGCCCGGCCACCAGCCGCGCGGCCGCCTGCGCGGACGTCACCACGTCGGTCGCGGTGGCGTCGATTCCCATGCCGCGAAGCTGGGCCGCGATGGCATGCGGCGTCCTGGAGGCGTTGTTGGTCACGAACGCCAGCCGCATGCCGCGCCGTACCGCCTCCGCCAGCGCACCGGCCGAGCCGGGGATCGGTACTCCGCCGAGATAGACAACACCGTCGAGATCGAGCAGCGCTGCGTCGTACTGCTCGCTGAGCCTGTCCTTGCTGCCGCGCAGGACGGGACGGGATTGCGCGGTGTCGTTCCCGTTTCCCGTCAATCTGCGCTGCCCTTCTGCATGTCGTTCCTGGCACGCAGGGTCGCGCGCACGTTGCGCAGGGCGTCGGTGTAATGACGCAGGTTCGGGCGCATCGCGGCCGCGAGCGCCAGATGCTCCGCCGCGGCGCCGTGGTCACCGGTGCGTGCCAGGGCCAGGCCGAGCCCGAACTGCGCGTAGTCGTCGCTCGGGCTGGCGTCCACGATCCGGCGGAAGTTCCCCGCCGCGGCCCGGTACTGACCGGCGTCGAACTGCGCCCGCGCCAGGGCTTCCAGTACGCTCCTGGACTGCGGCTCCGCCTCCGCCGCCCTGGCGAGCAGCTGGGCCGCCGCTGCGGCGCTGCCCCGGCCGAGCAGGTCCAGGCCCCGCTGATAGAGCTGATAAACGTCGGCATCGTTGCCCGAACCCGAATCCGGAGTATCTCGTGGCGAACCAGGATCATCCGGGCGGGAATCACCACGGCCTGCGGGTCCTTCAGACATATGTGCCGCTCCTTCCGTCCAGCCAGGCCCCCGCAGGTGGTGGCCCCCAGGGGCTTGTCCTCGCGCCCTTTCGCGGCGTCCGTTATGCCGAGGACCGAGTGAGCGGGCTCGCCGAGGTCACCTCTCCACCGTACGACGTGATTGCCGCCGACATCGAGAACCAGCTGATTGCCAGCGACCCGCACAACAT
>DASPWG010000145.1:0-8967 GCA_035621915.1 Streptosporangiaceae bacterium | reverse complement strand
GTTGACCTCGAGAAAGTGAACAAGGTCTACGCGAACGGCTTCCACGCCGTGAAGGACCTCGATCTTGACGTGCGCGACGGTGAGTTCATGGTGCTCGTGGGCCCGTCCGGCTGCGGCAAGACCACTGCGCTGCGGATGGTGGCCGGGCTGGAGGGAATCTCCTCAGGGACCCTGCGCATCGGCGGCAGGACGGTCAACGACGTGACGCCGAAGGACCGCGACATCGCGATGGTGTTCCAGAACTACGCGCTGTACCCGCACATGACGGTGGCCGAAAACATCGGATTCGCGCTGAAGCTGCGCAAGCTGCCTAAGGCCGAGGTCGACGCCAAGGTCAAGGAGACGGCCGAGATCCTGGGGCTGTCCGACTGGCTGGACCGCAAGCCCGGCCAGCTGTCGGGCGGGCAGCGGCAGCGCGTCGCCATGGGCCGGGCAATCGTGCGCGAGCCGTCGGTGTTCCTGATGGACGAGCCGCTGTCGAACCTGGACGCCAAGCTGCGCGTGCAGATGCGCGCGGAGGTGCAGCGGATCCAGCGGCGGATCAACGTGGCCACCTTTTACGTGACACACGACCAGGTCGAGGCGATGACGATGGGCGACCGGGTAGCCGTCATGCGCGCCGGCGTCCTGCAGCAGGTAGACCACCCGCAGGTGCTGTACGACCACCCCGACAACCTGTTCGTCGCGGCGTTCATCGGCTCGCCTGCCATGAACCTCTTCGAGGCGGCACTGACCGAGAGCGCCCGCTCCTTCCGGCTCGGATCCCAGGAAATCGACCTGCCGCAGTCAGTGCGGGCCGCGCATCCGGGACTGGCTTCATACGCGAACGAGAAGGTAGTCGTGGGCCTGCGGCCCGAGCACTTGCCGATCGCGGCCAACGGGGCTGCCGGGCCCACCCTGGTCGGCACCGCGGACCTGGTCGAGGCGCTCGGCTCCGAGCTAGTGGTCCACTTCACCACCGACGCCCGGCGGGTCAGGGCCGAGGGCGCGCTGGATCCGACCGAGCAGGCAGGCGAGGGCGTGGCCCGCGTGGACCCGAGCAACCAGGTGAAGGTAGGCCAGCAGATCAAGTTCGCCATCAAGGCCGAGGGCATCCAGTTCTTCGACGCCGTGAGCGGCGACGCGATCTGGAATCGTAGCCAGTAGACGAAACGAAGGCTACGGTTCCGGCTGCTGGAATCGGGGCCTCAGCTAGCTGGCCACTGCAGGCCGTAATCCACGCTCGTCGCGCGCGTCTGCGCGCTGCCCTTCGGAGGCCGGGAGCGGCGCTCTCGCCTTGGCATCCGTGGCGGCTGCCAGCCCGGCGGCCGAGCAGCCCCATACCGCGCATTGCGCAGCAGAGTTCGGAAGCCAGTATGCTATCTGCGTTCCACCGCGACGCACGCCGTCGTACCGAGGGGCTATGGCGCAGCTGGTAGCGCGTCTGCATGGCATGCAGAAGGTCAGGGGTTCGAATCCCCTTAGCTCCACCGAAGAAGCCCAGGTCACACGGCCTGGGCTTTCGTATTGCCTGTCTCCTATGACCCCTTGGGGGCGGTTTGGGGGGGTGGTTCGTATGCGGGCGGCACAAGCACAGGAGGGGATGAACCGAGGGCTGGCCGGCCAGGAGCGGATGTTCCAAATACGGCGCTAGGCCTCGCGCCCGGCCTCCCCGTCCGGCTCCGCGTCCGGCACGGCCTCGGTAGCCAGCACCGGCTCGGGCAGTACCCCGGCGTTGTGCTCAAGCAGGCGCCACTTGCCGTACCTGCGGGATAGCACTGACCACCGGCAGTTCCCGAACGGGCCGAGCGCGCGCAGCCCGTCGGGTATGCCAAGCAGCCGCGCGGCACCGAAGCCCAGCGTCCCGCCATGCCCGACGACCACGGCGATCCCGCCGCCCGGCATGCTGTCGGCTATCCGGTGCATGGCGGCCTCGGCGCGATCGGCCACGGCCGCGGCGCTCTCGCCGTCCGGCGGCTCCCAGGCGGCATAGGCCTCGGGAAACCGCTGCTGGATCTCGGCTGCGGTCATGCCCTCCCAGGAGCCGCCGCCGCGCTCGCGCAGGTCCTTGTCGAGCTGAACCTGCAGGCCGGTCAGGTCAGCGAGGGCCGCTGCGGTGGCCGCGGCCCGGCTCAGGTCGGAGGAGAAGATCGCGTCCGGGCTCAGCGCCGCGAGGTACGGCGCCGCCTGGCTGGCCTGCGCTAGGCCCACGTCGTTCAGGGGCACGTCGGTCTGGCCCTGGAAACGCCGCTCCACATTGAACGTGGTCTGACCGTGGCGCCAGAGCACGAGCTTGATGATCTCCGGGCCCTCTCCGCCCGACCAGATGCTCATAAGAAACGGGCCGCCTCAGCGCCGGTCGCGGAGGCCAGGCTCCCCTGGTCCGCCGCCAGCGCCCGGCCTGCCAGCCGGCGACCCGGCCGCGCCTACCGGCTCAGGCAGCGGGATGACCGGGCAGTCCTTCCACAGCCGCTCCAGCGAGTAGTAGACCCGCTCCTCGGCGTGCTGCACGTGAATGACGATGTCGATGTAGTCAAGCAGGACCCAGCGCGCTTCCCGCTCGCCCTCCCGGCGGGCCGGCTTGGCCCCAGCGCGGGCTAGCTTGTCCTCGATCTCGTCCACGATCGCGCGCACCTGGCGGTCGTTCGCGGCCGAGCAGAGCAGGAAGGCGTCAGTGATCACGAGTTGCTCGCTGACGTCGTAGGCAACGATGTCGGAGGCGAGCTTGTCAGCCGCGGCTGCGGCCGCGATCTCCACGAGCTCGACGGCCCTATCGGTAGCAGTCACGTGTGCTGGCAGTCCTCCTCGGCCCAGGGATACTCGGCCTAGCCCTACGATCTCACGATCAGTACACAACTGTTGTCGCGCAGATGCCAGCCTATCCGGCCACGGCAGCCGCGACGCTCACACTGTGCCCCGTTTTCTCCCGTCAGGCCTCATATATGACCAGGACCGGCTGGGCCATCTCAGCTGCCCCGCCGGGCCGCCAGCAGCACCGACACCAGCCAGGTCACGCCGAGCAGGGCCGCAGCAGCGAGGAAAGGCAGGCCGGCCGGCCAGTCCTGCGGCGCGGCCGTCGTCCCGGTTGCCCGCAGCGCGGCGCTGGCCGGGGAGAAACTGGCCAGCAGAGCCAGGATCACCGCGCCGATCGTGGCGAGCAGCGCGACGGTCTGGTTCCTGACAACCGGCGGGTTACAGATCGCGCCGGCCGCCGAGCCGACGAACGCGCAGATCAGAGCCTTGCTGAGGCCACCGCCGAGGGTGGCTGCGAGCCCCCTGCCGCCGAGCGTGGACAGGTCCCCCGAGGTCGCCAGCTCGTATCCGGCCCCGGCCAGCCCGAGCACGAGTCCGGCCGCCAGCGCGGTCACCAGCACGGCAAGCTGCGCCCGCACCGGCCCCACCGCCGCGGCCACGCAGGCCCGCGCGGCGGCTGGCTCGGCCGTCAGCATCGACCGGGTGAGCAGTGCCTGCACTGGCAGCAGCATCGCCGCGCTCCACACCAGTCCCTGGCTCAGGGCCTGCTTCTGGCCGACCCCGGCCACCGAGATCAGCAGCGCGTAGCTGATGAGCGGGAACACCCAGCGGTGCGACCTTAGCAAGATCGCGGCCTGGTAGCGCAGCAGCGCCGTCATGGCCCTGCCGCCGGCCACACCGCGATGACCCGCACGCCGTCCCACGACAGCACCAGGCGCAGCAGCGCATCAGACTCCCCCGCCGCCACCGTCACCAGGATCCGGCCCTGACCAGCATCACCGGCAGGGCGGGTCAGGTCCGCCAGTCCCGGCACGCCAGCCAGCGCGCGCACCGACTCCGGCTCGACCCCGGCCAGTTCGATGCCGACGACCTGGCCGCGGCCTGGCCAGGCGACGGTCCCTGCGGCCATCCCGGCCTGCCCCGTACCGGCCGGTACTGTGCCGGCCGGTACCTTGCCTTCCAGTACCGGGCCGGGTCCCAGCACCACCCGCACCGGGCCGTGGCCAAGCAGCCAGCGCTGGCTGACCTGGGCCGCCAGCCGGTCCTGCTGATGGTCCACGAACATGACGGTGCCGCCCTGCGCCACCCGCTCCCCGACCGCGGCATCGAGGGTCGCCCGCGCCGCCTGGTCAAGCCCGGTCCACGCCTCGTCCAGCACGAGCAGTCCGGGCCGCGGCAGCAGCGCCTGCGCGATCGCGACCTTCTGGCACATCCCCTTGGACAGCGTGCGCAGCGGCGCCCTGGCGTAGTCGGCAGCGCCGAGCCGGTCCAGCCATTCGTCGGCCGCGGCCGCCGGGGCGCGCACGCCGTGGATCCGGCCGAGGTGCAGCAGGTAGTCGCGAGCGGAGAACGACAGCCCGCCGGGGAACCGCTCAGGGACGTAGCCGGTGGGCGGGCGCCCCGACACGCTGCCCCTGGTGGGCACGCAGACGCCCGCCGCGATGCTCAGCAGCGTGGACTTGCCGCTGCCATTGCGGCCTTCGAGCCTGATGAGCTGGCCGCCGGCCACGTCGGCGGAGAATCCGCGGATGACCCACCGCTGGTTCAGGCCGTAGCGCTTGCCGACCGCCTCCAGCCGCACGCCCGGCTCCTCACTCGCGGTAGAGCCCGCGCTTGGAGATGTACTGCACGATCCCGTCAGGAACGAGATACCAGATCGGATGGCCGTCGCGCACCCGCTCCCTGCACTCGGTGGACGAGATCGCCAGCGCCGGGATCTCCACCAGGCTGACCCGGTCAGACGGGAGGTTCGACAGCGACAGCCGGTGGCCGGGCCTGGTGCACCCGACAAACTGCGCCATGGTGAACAGCTCGTCCGCGTCCTGCCAGGAGATCATCTTGGCGAGCGCGTCGGCGCCGGTGATGAAGAAGAACTCGGCGTCCGGCCCCCGCTCGGTGCGCAGGTCGCGCAGCGTGTCGATGGTGTACGTCTCCCCCGGCCGGTCGATGTCGACCCGGCTGACCGAGAACCGCGGGTTGGAGGCGGTCGCGATGACGGTCATGAGGTAGCGGTCCTCGGCCGGGGCGACCTTGCGGTCGGCCTTCTGCCAGGGCTGGCCGGTTGGCACGAAGATGACCTCGTCCAGCTCGAAGAAGTCCGCCACCTCGCTGGCCGCGACCAGGTGCCCGTGGTGGATCGGGTCGAACGTGCCGCCCATCACGCCAAGCCTGGTCTTCTCGCCAGCGCCGATCCCGGCCGTGCTCATGGATCTAGACCCTATTCGCCGGCTTAGACCGGATAGCTGACCTGGGTCAGCTTCTCCGACTCCGCCCACAGCCTGCGCTGCGTCTCGGCGTTCTGCGACCTGGTGTTCGACCGCACCCGGACCGGATACCCGGTGAGCTGCATGAAACCGTCAGGACCGTAGTACGAGCCTCCGGTGGCCTCCGGGTCGGTGGCCGCCCGCAGCGTCGGCAGCGAGCCCATCGCGGCGTCCTGCACCCACCAGGAGTTCAGTGCGTGGAACCGCGCGCCCATGGCGGCATTGGACAGCGGTGACATGTGCCTGGTCAGTTCGGTGCGCGCAGTGCCGGGATGCGCGGCGGTCGCCATGGTCTGCGCGCCCGCCACCGTCAGCCGCCGCTGAAGCTCGTAAGTGAACAGCAGGTTCGCCAGCTTCGACTGGCCGTAGGCCAGGTGCCTCTGGTAGTGCCGGGCCGAGTTCAGGTCTGCGAAGTCAATCCGCCCGGTCCGGTGCCCGTTGCTGCTCACGGTCACCACCCGCGACCCCGGCACGGTCAGCATGCTCGGCAGCAGCAGGCCGGTGAGCGCGAAGTGCCCCAGGTGGTTGGTGCCGAACTGCAGCTCGAAGCCGTCCTTGGTCAGCGTGTACGGCGGGAACATCACGCCCGCGTTGTTGATCAGCAGGTCCAGCCGGGCGAACCGCCCGGTGATGTCGGCGGCCGCCTTCCTGACCGACTCCAGCGAGGCCAGGTCAAGCTCCGCGGTCTCAGCCTGCGCTTCCGGTGCCGATGCCCTGACCTGCTCGGCCGCCGCGGCTGTCCGGCCCGGATCGCGGCCCGCCAGCACGACCAGCGCGCCGCGCGCCGCGAGGACCTTGGCGGCCTCCAGTCCGATGCCCGAATTTGCCCCGGTAATGACTGCGGTCCTGCCGTGCTGGTCCGGCACGTCACGCGCCGTCCACTTACCGCCGCTGCCCTGCGACATCAGGTCTCCTCACCCGCCAGCGCTAGTGCTCAAGCACATCATGACCGGCCGCCGGCACGCCTGCCGACCCCAGCCGGCCCGCATTTCCGGCATGCCCTCGCTAACGCAGCATCCGATGGGGTACATATTGGCAGGGAACGACGGAGTATCCGCAGCCCGAGCCGGACCGCCCCAGCCACTAGGAGATCTCGTGTACTCGCCCTCGTATGCCACCACGGACTCCGCAGGCCGCACAGCGACGCTGTTCGGCCAGGTCATGTGGCTGGTCGCAGCTACGGCCGGCTGCTTCGCGCTTGGCTGCTACATCGGCCGCAACCTCACCCCGGGCTGGTCGATCCTGTGGTTCATCGCCGGATTCGGCTGCCTAATCGCGATGCGCTTCACCGTAAAGTCGCAGTCCCAGGGCGCCAGCATCGGACTGCTGGCAGGCGTGGGAGTGTTTCTCGGCCTGGCCATGGGCCCGACCGTGGCCTACTACTCCGCTGCCAGCCCGTCCGCGGTGTGGAAGGCGGCCGGCGCAACGGCCCTGTTCATCGCCGGGTTCGGGTCGGCCGGGTACGCCAGCAGGCGGGACCTCTCGGCGCTGGGCAGGATCTCGTTCTTCGCGCTCATCGCGCTGATCCTGTTCGGCATAGTGCTGATCTTCGTCCACATTCCTGGCGCTGACCTGCTGTACTCGATCCTCGGCCTGCTCATCTTCGCCGGGCTGACGATGTTCGACTTCCAGCGGCTGCGCCGCACGCAGGGGCTGGACGCGGCGCCGTTCATCGCCGCGTCCATCTTCCTGGACGCGCTGAACGTGTTCCTGTTCTTCCTGCGCATCTTCGGCGGCGGCCGGGAGTAGGCTGCCGCGCTACTCCAGGCCGGGCACAGGCGGGTCGCCTCCTGGCCAGCGCCTGACCCGGACGGCCTTGCCGACCTCGGTCCGCGGCACCGACCCGGCCGGCAGCAGCCGGACAGCGACCGAGAGGCCGAGCGCGTCTTTCAGCCCGGACTCGAGCTGCGACTGGACCTGACCGGGGGCGGACAATCCCGTTTCCATCTCGCAGCATGCAATCAGGCGGGACTGCGGCGAGCGCTCGTCGACCACCAGCAGGTAATCGGGCGCGAGGGCGGGGTTGCCGAGCAGCACCCGCTCGACCTCGCTGGGGTAGACATTGACGCCGCGGATCACCAGCATGTCGTCCCGGCGGCCGGCCACCTTGCTCATCCGCACCAGCGTCCGCCCGCATGCGCAGGTGCCGCGGCGCAGCGAGGCGATGTCGCCGGTGCGGTAGCGCAGCAGCGGCAGCGCCTCCTTGGTGACAGTGCTGAAGACAAGCTCGCCGAGTTCGCCGTCGGGCACCGGCTGGCTGGTCACCGGGTCGATCGCCTCGACCAGGAACTGGTCCTCGTTGACGTGCAGGCCGTCGGCCGCCACGAAGCACTCCGCGGCGACGCCGGGCCCGATGATCTCCGACAGCCCGTAGATGTCCAGCGCCCGCAGGCCGAGTAGCTCGTTGAGCCGGGCCCGGAGCTCGTCGGTCCACGGCTCAGCCCCGAAGATCCCGGCCTTCAGCTCCGGCTGGACGCCCGCCTCGGCCAGCGCCTCGCCGAGCCGGACCGCGTAGGACGGCGTGCACGTCAGGATGTCCGGCCGCAGGTCCCTGATCAGCGTGACCTGGCGCGGGGTCATCCCGCCGGACACCGGCACGACCGTCGCGCCGAGCTCGATCGCGCCCTGATGGATGCCAAGGCCCCCAGTGAACAGCCCGTACCCGTAGGCATTGTGCACGATGCTGGCCGGCGTGGCCCCGGCCGCGGCCAGCGCCCTGGCGCACATCCGCGCCCACAGCCTGAGGTCGGCGCGGCTGTAGGCGACGAGCGTGGGCCGGCCACCGGTGCCGCTCGAGCCGTGCACGGCCACGACCTCCTCCCGGCCGACCGCCAGCATGCCGAACGGGTAGTGATCCCACAGGTCCTGCTTGGTCACGGTGGGCAGGCGCGCCATGGTCGCGAAGTTCACGTCCGTCCCGGCCGCGACACCGGCTTCCTTGAGCCGGGTACCCTGCAAGCCCTTGTTCGCGATGAGCCGGTCGATCAGGGCGCGCAGCCGCTCTAGCTGAAGGCCTGCCAGCTCCTCGGCAGGCATCGCCTCGGCCTCGGGCTCGTACATGGCCGGCAAACCCTGCTGGGACATGTGCCTACCTCTCGTCCGGGGAGCTTACGATGACGCTATGACCTCAGTGCCCGAACGTTCCCGGATCCGTCTGCCGGGTATTAGCTCACGTGCCTACGAGCACCCCGCCGACCGGTCAGCGCTCGTCGCACTGCGCAAGCTGACTGGTTTCGACACCATACTGAAGAACCTAGCCGGGCTGTTCAACGACCGGGCCCTGCGCCTGATGTTCCTGGCCAGCGCGGTGCGGTGCTCCACCGAGCAGTTCCCCGACCTGTACCAGGCGATGCTGGACGGCTGCTACATCCTGGACCTGCCGCGGGTGCCGGAGCTGTACGTCACGCAGACCCCGCTGGTCAATGCGATGGCGCTGGGCTCGGACAAGCCGTTCATCGTCCTCAACAGCGGGCTCGTGGAGCTGATGGACCCGGAGGAACTGCGCTGGGTCATCGGGCACGAGCTCGGCCACGTGCTGTCGGGGCACACGGTCTACAACACCATGCTGTACTACCTGATCATCCTGGCGCAGCGGCTGGCGCTGGTCCCATTCGCCTGGATCGGCCTCAAGGCCGTGATCTGGGGCCTGGAGGAGTGGCACCGCAAGGCCGAGATGTCCTGCGACCGGGCGGGCCTGCTGGCCACCCAGGACGTGGAGGCGGCCCGCCGCGCGCTGATGAAGCTGGCCGGC
>DASPWG010000144.1:0-14653 GCA_035621915.1 Streptosporangiaceae bacterium | reverse complement strand
CAGGCCCGGCGGACCTTCGGCAGCCCGCCGCTAGAACCGCCCGCTTCGGCTGCTGTCTGCTCCAAGAGCGCGAACTCATCGCCGAGTTCCGTGAACTCCTCAGACTCAACGGCCATGCGCCCAGCATCACCGAGCTACCGCTGATTTGTCAATAATTTTGATCAATTTAATGGGAAATACTCAGCCGGGACGGCTTGTGCTCAATAATCAGCTGGGACGGCTTGTACTGAATAATGAGCGCAGACTTTCCAGGACGAACGGTGCCGCCTGAGCTGGTTTCTCCGCGCCCTCTCGCATCGCCAGCATCCCGCCATCCGAAATGGCCTCAGATCCCTCCTTTTCAGGCTGCGCCCGGGCCGAAGGTCCCTCGGTCCGGGTAGCAACGCCCCTGCGCTTCCGGACGCGCATTAGACGAATCTGGGCCCAGGCATGGCTGCGGTGACGGTGCGGGCGTCCCGGCGCGTGAGCCGCGAGGAGATGGATCGCCATGGGCGAGGAAAGGCTAGTCGGCGCACTGCCGCCGCTGCGCGGCTTGTCGCCCGAGCAGATCGCCAGGCTGACCGCAGCCGCCCGCCACGTCAGCCTGCCGCGACATCACCGGCTGTTCGAGGAGGAGGCACCCGCCGATCGGTTCTGGATCGTGGACGCCGGCCAGGTCGCGCTGGATGTGCTCGTGCCCGGCGTCGGCCGTCTCATTATCGAGACGCTGGGACGCGGCGATGTCGTCGGCCTGTCCTGGCTGGTACCGCCTTATCAGTGGCAGTTCGGCGCAGTCTGCACGCAGCCTCTGCAGGCGTTCGAATTCGACGCACGGGCCGTCAGGGCGGCTTGCGCAGCCGACCCGGACTTCGGCTACGCGATCGCCTTGCGCTTCATGACAGCGGCTTCGCATCGGCTGCAGGCAACCAGGAGCCGCCTTCTTCAGGTCAGGTCCGCGACGGCCTGACCAGCCGCCGGCCCAGATTCGTGGCGCCGCACGGGACCAACGACCCACCCGGCTGCGGCCCAACGCCCCTGACCCGCAGCCGCCGGCCGGGCCAGGCTCAAGGCAGACAGGGCCGGCCTGGGTTGACCGGCCGGAAAGAGAGGGTCAGATGTCCGGCATCGTGGTAGGCATCGACGGGTCGCACAACGCCAGTCATGCCCTGCAGTGGGCAATGGCCGAGGCGGCGGTACGCAAGACGCACCTCACGGTTATCACGGTCAACTCAGTCGTGGCGGGCTACTGGAGCGGCGGGCCGGTGACCCTGCCAGGTGACGAGGAGCGAGTAGCGAACATCCGCAAGCTGGCCGAGGAGGCGGTGGCCAAGGAGGCGGCAAGGCTGGGCGACAGCCAGCCCGAGTCCGTCACCGTGTCAGCGTTCAGCGGCTTCCCGGCCCAGGCGCTGATCGAGGCGTCGAAGGACACTGACCTGCTGGTCGTGGGCACGCGCGGCGGCGGCGGGTTTGCCACGCTCAGGATGGGCTCGATCGCCAGCCAGGTCGTCCACCACGCGCACTGCCCCGTCGTCGTCGTGCACTCGGGTAGCTAACCGGTCCGGTCGGCAGCACAAAGGGCCGCCAGGCATCGTCCCTGGCGGCCCTTGTCACGCTGGCATTTAATGCCCTGGCCAGCAGCAGAGTCCCGACCGCGAGCCGGGCTCAGTGAGACCATGGTCAAGCCGTGGGAGAACGATCGGTCCCGACATCGCTGCGGCGGCCGGAGTTGACGTAACTAGGCGCCGGCGGCAATGAGAGTGAGGCAAAGACATGACAACTGAGAGCGAGGCACCTGCGGTCATCGTCGGGGTGGACGGCTCGGCCGAATCGGTCCGGGCGCTCCAGTGGGCGGCGAGGTATGCGGCTGACACCGGCGCGCACCTCCGGGCCGTCTTGTGCTGGCATTACCCCGGCACTCTTGGCGTCGCGCCGATCGGCAAGGCACCCGAGCCCGTCACCGACGAGGTCCGCCAGCATCTCGATGAGACGCTGGCCAAGGCCATTGCCGACGGTGCGCCGGATGCCGAGGTGGAGCGTCAGCTTGAGTACGGTCATCCTGCGCAGTGTCTTGTCGACCAGTCGCAGCGCGCTGACCTGCTCGTGGTGGGCCATCGCGGCCACGGTGCGGTGACCGGGAGGCTGCTCGGCTCGGTGAGCATCCACTGCGTCATGCACGCCGCCTGCCCGGTCGTCATAGTTCGCAGCGGCACCTGACCGCGCCGGGCGCCCGCCGGCACTAGGGCGCCTTCGGCTTGCAGCGGCGGCGCTGCCAGCGTGCCGCCGCCCGCCAGTCGGGGCCAAGGACCCGCGGCGGCGGGCCTTACGCCCGCTGCCCGTGCCGACCGACTCGGGCATGGTGTAGCCAACGGATCAGCACCAGACCGAGGGAGTGAGCCGGCATGTACGCACACGTGGGCGACCGGCTCATCGTGGAAGGTGATCCGGCCAGGACAGGCCTGATCATCGGGGTGCCGCACCCGGACGGCTCGCCGCCTTACATCGTCAAGTGGGCGGCGAACGGCGGCATCGCCATGGTGTCGCCCGGCCAGTTCGCCCGCGTCATCGCGGCATCAGCCCCCGATCCGGACGGGACCTGAGCGCTAGGCACTGCGAAGCCAGCAGGAGTGATCTTCCCTATCCGTTCGACGTCGTAGTAACCTCCGCTTTGCACGGTGTCAGCGCGCGGTTAGCCAGACGTCCAAGTCGGGCGTTTTCTAGTGTCGGGTGCCCCTAGCAGAGAGGCCTGGCAGTGGCGGGTTCGGGGAGTCAAGGAGTCCTGACCGGGGGCGAGTCCCCATCGGTCACAACTGTCGAGCAACGCGGCATCGAGTACATTCCGCGCACCGAACGCTGGGGCAAGCCGAGCGGATTGTTCTGGATGTGGGCCGGCGCGGTGTGGAATGTCGAGTTCGTTGTCTACGGCGCGCTCGCGATCGTCGTGTTCGGCCTGTCCTTCGCCCAGGCCGTGCTGATCATCCTGCTGGGTAACGTCTTCTACGTCCTGACCGGCCTGGCCAGCCTGCAGGGACCCGAGGCAGGCACGACAACCTTCGCCATCAGCAGGGCGTCGTTCGGGCCCAACGGCAACCGGCTGCCGTCGTTCTTCAACTGGGTCACCCAGGTGGGGTTCGAGATCGAGGGCATCGCGCTGATCGTTTTCGCGGCGATCCTGCTGTCATCGAAGGCTGGCTTCACGGCCGGAACTGCGGCGAAGGTCATCTTCATCATCGTCGCAGTGGCGATCCAGGCCGTACTGCCGTTCCTCGGGCACGCCGCCGTGCTCAAGGTGCTGCGCTGGCTGGCGATCCCGTTCATCATCTTGTTCGCCGTGATGGCGGGGCTGACCACCTCAAAGGTCAACCTGCACGTGCCGGCGCACGGCGCCAGCTGGGGCGCCCTGATGATCTTCCTGGCACTCGTCATCTCAGCCGGCGGCCTGGGCTGGACGGAGAACGGCAACGACTACTCGCGCTATCTCCCGGCCGATGCGGACAAGAAGCGGATCGTGCTCGCGGTCGCGCTGGGCGGCGCCATCCCGTCCGCGCTGCTGGAGATCCTGGGCGCGGCCATCGCGACCGGCGTGCCGAGCGCCACCACGCCGAACGGGCTGGTGTCCGGATTCCCTGGCTGGTTCGTCTGGCCGTACCTGATCTTCGCGATCTTCCAGCTGTTCGCCATCAACACGCTGGACCTGTACTCCTCCGGCGTGACCCTGCAAAGCCTCATCCCCGGCCTCAAGCGGCTGCACTGCGTGGCGATTGACACCGTGATCTGCGGCGCCGTCGCCGCGTACGCGGTCTTCTCCTCGCACTTCTACACGCTGCTGTCGGACTTCCTGCTCTTCATCATCTTGTGGCTGGGCCCGTGGTGCGCCATCTACCTGGTAGATAGCTGGCTGCGCAGGAACCGGTACGACTCGGCCGGGCTGCTGAACGAGCGCGGCAGGTACTTCCGGCACGGCGGGGTGCACTGGCCGGCCATCATCGCCCAGGTGGCGGGCATGGTCTGCGCGGCCCTCTGGCTGAACGCGTACTCGCCGTACGTGGGTCCGCTGGCCAGCCGGGTCGGCGGCCCGTTCGGCTCCGACTTCAGCGTGTTCATCGGGCTGGCAGTCGGCGGCGTCGTGTACTACCTGCTGGCCGCGCGGGAGGTCCGGACCGAGGGCGAGGCAACGCCGGTGACCGCCGAGGGGTAACCGGAGCCGCCCTGGCCGGGTCAGCCCGGCGCGACGCCGGTGAGCTCGAACTTCGCCACGTCCACCAGGCCGCGGTCGGTGATCCTCAGCTCGGGGATGACCGACAGGCCGAGGAAGCTCAGGTGCATGAACGGCGCGCCGATGGTCACGCCCAGTTCTGCCGCCGCGACGTGCTCAAGCCGCTCGACAGCCGCTGCCACCTCGGCCGCCGGCCGGTCGCTCATCAGCCCGGCGACCGGCAGCGGGACCTCCGCGATGACCCGGCCGTCCAGCACCGCGACCTGACCGCCGCCAAGCTCGGCGAGCCTGGCCACCGCGACCGCCATCTCGGCCGGCCCCGACGGGCCAAGCTCGCCGACGACCATGCAGTTGTGCGCGTCGTGCGCGACCGTGGAGGCGATCGCGCCGCGGCTCAGCCCGAACCCGGCCACGTAGCCGAGCCCGATCCGGCCCGTGCCCAGATGCCGCTCCGCGACCGCGATCCTGGCCGCTCGCGCGGCCGGATCGGATACATCGAGCACCAGGTGCCTGGTGGTCAGCGTGTCCGGCTCGATGCCGATCACCCGTGCCCGGCCGCCGGCCGGCGGGTCGAGCGCGAACGCCGCCGCAGCTGGCAGCTCAGCCAGGTGCACCGAGCCGCGCATCCAGTCCGGCGGCGGCGAGTCAGGCACCGCCCCCGGCAGCACCCGGCCGTGCTCGGCCACCAGCCGGCCGGCCTGGTAGACGCTGGCCGGCCGCATCTCCGCCAGCGAGTCGAAGCACAGCACGTCGGCCTGATATCCGGGCGCCAGCCAGCCCAGGTGATGGAAGTTGTGGTACTGCGCCGGGTTTGCGGTGCCAAGCACGAGCGCGTCCTCCACGCTGGCGCCGCACGCGACCGCTAGCCGGACGCAGTCATTGACGTGGCCTTCGGCCAGGATCGTGTCCGGCTCCCTGTCGTCGCTGCACAGCGCGATCCGGTCGGTGCCGTGGCGGAGCACGGTCGGGATCAGGTCGGCAAGGTTCTTGCTGGCCGAGCCCTGCCTGACGAAGATCCACATGCCCTTGCGGCGCTTCTCCTCGGCCTCGTCCAGCTGCGTGCACTCGTGGTCGGACTCGATGCCGGCCGCCAGGTAGGCATCCAGCGCCCGGCCCGTCAGGCCCGGCGCGTGGCCGTCGACCCGCCGCTCCCCCGCCGCGGCGATCTTGGCCAGCAGCTCGGCGTCCCCGGCGACCACGCCGGGGAAGTTCATCACTTCCGCGACGCCGATGGCGCCATGCTCGGCCAGCAGCTCGCGCACCTGCTCGGCGTGCACCTCGGCGCCAGGGCTCTCGAACGGCGAGGCGGGCACGCAGCTCGAGGCGCAGATCCCGAAGGTGAACGGCAGCCCGGCCGCGGCCCTGGCCAGGGCGCCCACGCCGCGCACGCCGAATACGTTCGCCAGCTCATGCGGGTCCGCAGCGACCGCCGTGGTCCCGTGCGGCAGCACCGCGCGGGCGAATTCGTCGACCCACAGCTTGGTGGATTCCAGGTGCATGTGCGCGTCGACGAAGCCTGGCGTCAGCGCGGCGCCGGAGACGTCTACCACGGTGCGGGCGTCCCGCGGGCCCCAGCCCGCGATCATGCCGTCCGCTATCGCCAGGTCGTCGCGGATCCACTCCCGGGTGCCAGGCACGAAAATCCGGCCGCCGGTCAGCAGCAGGTCGGCCGGCTCGTCGCCGCGGGCGACAGCCAGCAGGTGCGGCGTGCCCCTGCGTGGCGCCATGGTCACCTCCGGTCCTGGTGGCAAAGAGCCAGCTTGTGCGCGGGTTTCCCCGAGTTTACGACGCGGCCAGGCCAAGCCGTAAGCGCGTTGCTTGCCGCGCGGTCACCGGCACGACAGGCTGTGCTGCATGGCCGCCGACCCGCTGACAGAGTTCAACGAGCTTCCCGCCACCGCGGCCAGGGACGCGCTGCTGGCCTGCTGCGCCGCGCCGTCCTGGGCGGAGCGGATGCTGACCGGGCGCCCCTACTGCTCGGCGCGGGACGCGGTCCGGCAGTCGGAGGCGATCGTGGTCAGCCTGACGGACGCGGACCTGGGGCAGGCGCTGGCGGGGCATCCGCGGATCGGTGAGCGGCCTGCCGCGGACCAGGCAGGCGGACCTACAGCGGCGCAGTGGTCGCGCCAGGAGCAGTCGCGGGTGAGCACGGCGGATGCGCAGACGGCAAGGGAGCTAGCCGCCGCCAACCGCGAGTATGAGCAACGATTCGGGCATATTTATCTCGTCTGCGCGTCTGGCCGCACCGCCGCGCAGTTGCTCGCGCTGCTTCGCGCCAGGCTTGCGAACGACGACGAGCGGGAATGGGCCGTCGTGCGCTCGGAACTGCAGAAGATAACCGAGATCCGGCTGCTGCGGCTGCTGGCGGGCGCGCCATGAGCGCGATCAGCACGCACGTTCTGGACACCGCGCTTGGCAGGCCCGCGGCCGGGGTGCCGGTCCGGCTGGAACGGGTTGGCGAGCACGGCTGCACCGAGCTGGGCAGCGCGGCCACCGGGACCGACGGGAGGATCGCCGAGCTTGGACCTGCGCAGCTCGAGCCGGGCACCTACCGGCTTGTCTTCGGCACCGGCGCCTACGCCCGGGCGCACCGGGCCGAACCGCCCTGGCAATCAGAGACCGCCTTCTTCCCGGAGGTGACCGTGACCTTCACCGTGCCTGACCACGCCGCGCACTACCACGTTCCGCTGCTGCTGAGCCCATTCGGTTACACCACCTACCGGGGGAGCTAGCCGTGGCCATCGCGCTCGGAGCGCATCAGTACGGCAAGGCGGAGACCAGGCTGGTGCGGATCTACCGGGACGGCCCGGTGCACGAGATCCGCGACCTGAACGTCAGCACGTCGCTGCGCGGCGATTTCGCCGCCGCCTACCTGGACGGCGATCAGTCGCTGGTGCTGCCGACCGACTCGCAGAAGAACACCGCGTACGCGTTCGCCAAGCAGCACGGCGTGGCTGAGATCGAGGACTACGCGCTGGCCCTGGCACGGCATTTCGCCGACGACATCGATCCCGTGCAGGCGGCGCGCGTTGAGGTGGACGAGTACCGCTGGGATCGCGTCCGGGCCGGCCAGGAAGCCCACCCGCACGCCTTCACCAGAGCCGGGCAGGAGGTACGCACGACAGCGGTCACCATCGCCGGAACGGGCATCACGCAGAACGCCTGGGTGGTATCCGGGCTGCGCGACCTGGTCCTGCTCAAGTCGACGGGCTCGGAGTTCGCCGGGTTCCTGCGCGACCGGTACACCACGCTGGCGGAGACCCATGACCGGGTACTCGCCACGGCACTGACGGCCCGGTGGCGCTACCGCGAGCCGGAGGCGGACTTCGGGCCGGCTTACGCCAGCGTCCGAAGCCTGCTGATCGAGCGATTCGCCACGGTGCACAGCCTGGCGCTGCAGCAGAGCCTATGGGAGATGGGCCGGGCAGTGCTGGCCGCGCACCCTGAGATCGCCGAGATCAGGCTGTCGGCCCCGAACAAGCACCACTTCCTCGTCGACCTGACGCCGTTCGGCCTGGACAATCCGGGCGAAGTATTCCATGCTGACGACCGGCCGTACGGGCTGATCCAGTGCGCGGTCGTACAGGAGGATGCCCCGCCGGCCGGCCCGGCCTTCGAGGACGCGGCCTCGTTCGGCTAGCCAGCGCCGGTCACCATCGGCTGACGGAGGCGGCAGTCCCGATCGCCGCGAACGTGATTACACTGCGCTAACCACGGGAGACTGGACAGCCAAGGACGGGAAGACTCGACGCGGTGGATTTTCTGCAGCCGACAAGCTGGGCCGATGCGCTGGCCGTGAAGGCGGACCAGCCGGACGCGGTGCCGCTGGCCGGCGGCACCGACCTGATGGTCGAGCTGAACTTCGACGCGCGTCGGCCCGCCACGATCCTTGACCTGACCAGGATTGACGAGCTTGACGAGTGGACCATCAGCGACGGGGTGGTGCGGCTCGGCGCCGGCGTCAGCTACAGCCGGGTCATCCGCGAGCTTGGCGCCATGCTGCCAGGACTGGCCATGGCGGCGCGGACCGTCGGCTCGCCGCAGATCCGCAATCGCGGCACCGTCGGCGGCAACCTGGGCACGGCGTCGCCGGCCGGCGATGCGCATCCTCCGCTGCTCGCCGCCGGGGCGGTCATCGAGGCCGGCTCGGTGACAGGAACCAGGCTGATTGACGCCGAACACTTCTATACCGGCCCGAAGCGGAATGCCCTGCAGCCTGGTGAGCTCGTCGCCGCCGTCCGCATTCCGCTGCCGACCGGGCCTGAGCAGTTCAGCAAGATCGGCACCCGCAACGCCATGGTGATCGCAGTCGCGGCCTTCAGCCTGGCGCTGCGGCCCGGTGAGCGGGAGGTCCGCACCGGCATCGGCTCGGCAGCGCCGACGCCGCGGCGCGCGGCGCAGGCTGAGCGGTTCCTGGCCGCCGCGCTGGCCGACGCCGGGCTGTGGGAATCACGCGGCGACCTGCCCGGCGCGGTACTCGCCGAGTTCGGCTCGCTGGTGGCGGCCGCCGCCGACCCGATCGACGACGTGCGCGGCAGCGCCGCCTACCGGCGGCACGCGCTGGCGGTGCTGGCACGGCGCACTCTCGCCTGGTCCTGGCGCGACTACCAGGACGGCCAAGCAGCAGCGAACGGAGCATGACCAGTGCGGGTGACAGCGACAGTCAACGGCGAGACCCGGCAGGCCGACGACGTGTGGGAAGGCGAGAGCCTGCTGTACGTCCTGCGGGAGCGGATGGGCCTGCCCGGCTCGAAGAACGCGTGCGAGCAGGGCGAGTGCGGCTCCTGCACCGTGTACCTGGACGGGGTGCCGGTCTGCGCCTGCCTGGTAGCGGCGGGTCAGGCGGAGGGCCGGACCATCGTGACGGTCGAGGGCCTCGCCACCGCCGCCGGGCTGCACCCGGTGCAGGCGGCATTCGTCCGGGCGGGCGCCGTGCAGTGCGGGTTCTGCACACCCGGGCTCATCGTCGCGGCACACGACCTGCTGAGCCGGGTGCCGGACCCGACGGATCTGGAGATCCGCGAGGCACTGGCCGGCAACCTGTGCCGCTGCACCGGCTACGAGAAGATCCTCGACGCGGTCCGGCTCGCTGCCCGCGAGCTGAGCGGGAACGGAGCAGGCGGGTGAGCGCCCTGGTCCTGGACGGCTGCGCCATCGTCACGATGGACGGCCGGCGCGCTGAGTTCGGCTCAGGTCACCTGGTCATCGACGGCAACCGGATCGTCGCCGTCGGCCAGGGCAGCGCACCGGCCAGCCAGAACTACGCAGCCGCCCGCCGGGTGGACGCCAGCGGCTGCCTGGCCACTCCCGGCCTGGTCAACACCCATCATCACCTGTACCAGTGGGCGAGTCGGGGGATGGCCGCCGACTCGGCGCTATTCGGCTGGCTGACCGAGCTTTACCCGGTCTGGGCCAGGCTGGACGCCGGCCTGGTCAGGGACGCCGCGGCCGGCGCGCTGGCCTGGCTGGCGCGGACCGGCTGCAGCACCACGACAGACCACCACTACCTGTTCCCCAGGCAAGGCGGCGACGTGCTGCGCGCGACCATCGACGCCGCCCGGGCAATCGGGCTCCGCTTCCACCCCACCCGCGGCTCGATGGACCTCGGCGCCAGCGCGGGCGGGCTGCCGCCGGACGACGTCGTGGAGAGCCTGGACGAGATCCTCGCCGCCACGCAGCGCGCGATCGAGGAGTTCCACGATCCGGCGCCCGACGCCATGCTGCGGATGGCGGTCGCGCCCTGCTCGCCGTTCTCGGTCAGCACCGGACTGCTCACCGCGGCGGCGGACCTGGCCAGGCGCCATCACGTCCGGCTGCACACGCACCTGGCCGAGACCGCTGACGAGGACGAGTACTGCGCCGAGCACTTCGGCAAGTCGCCGGTCGAATACCTGGACTCGCTCGGCTGGCTCGGCCCCGACGTCTGGCTGGCGCACGCCGTGCACCTGACCGACAGTGCCATCAGCCGGATCGCGGCGACCGGTACCGGGGTGGCGCACTGCCCGACGTCCAACGGCAGGCTCGGGTCGGGCATCTGCCGCACCAGGGCGCTGCTGGACGCCGGGGTCAGTGTCGGACTCGGCGTGGACGGGGCCGCGTCCAACGAGGAGAGCTCCCTGCACAGCGAGGTGAGGCAGGCGGTGCTGATGGCCAGGGCATCGGGCGGGGCTGAGGCGATGACGGTCAGGCAGGCGCTGGAACTGGCCACGATCGGCGGCGCCAGGGTCCTCGGCCGGGAGGCGGAGATCGGCTCGCTCGAGCCGGGCAAGCTGGCCGACGTCGCGCTGTGGCGGCTGGACACGGTCGCGCACGCCGGCTGCGCGGACCCCGTCGCCGCGCTGGTTCTCGGCTCCCGGCCGCCGCTGGAGATGCTGCTGGTCAATGGCGTCCCGGTGGTGGAGCAGGATCGCCTCGTCACGGCAGACGAGGACCAGATCGCCGCCGCGGCAGGCCGGGCCAGCGCTGCGCTCGCCGGGCCGGCGCAGGGCCCGGCGGGCTTGCCGCAGGACCGTAGGCTCTCTAGATGAGCACGCCAACGACAGCGCCGGGAAAGCCGGGCATCGCCGCCGACCAGGCGGTGACCGGCGGCGTCGGCGACAGCCCGGTGCGCCCGGACGGCACGCTGAAGGTAACGGGCCAGTTCGCCTACGGCAGCGACCTGTGGATGGAGGACATGATCTGGGGCGTGACGCTGCGCAGCCCGCACCCGTCCGCCAAGATCACCTCGATCAGCATCGGCGAGGCGCTCGCCACTCCCGGCGTCTACGCCGTGCTCACGCACGACGACGTGCCAGGATCCAACCGGTGCGGCCTGGAGCACGCTGACCAGCCGGTGCTGGCCGAGGACGTGGTCCGCTACCAGGGCGAGCCAGTCGCGCTGGTCGCCGCCGACCATCCGGAGATAGCCAGGCGGGCGGCGAAGAAGATCGCCGTCGAGTACGAGCTGCTGACGCCGGTCACGGACGCGGTCGCCGCGCTGCAGCCAGGCGCGCCGGCCGTGCAGCCGGACGGCAACCTGGTCAGGCACCTCAAGCTGCGCAAGGGCGACCCGGCCGCGGCCGCCGATGTCGTGGTCCGCGGCAGCTACCACATAGGCATGCAGGACCAGGCGTTCCTCGGTCCCGAGGCAGGGCTCGCGGTGCCGGACGGGCAGGGCGGCGTGGACCTGTACGTCGCCACCCAGTGGCTGCACGTCGACCAGCGCCAGGTGTGCGCGGCTCTCGGGCTGCCGCCAGAGCAGGTCAGGCTGACGCTGGCGGGCGTTGGCGGCGCGTTCGGCGGCCGCGAGGACCTGTCCATGCACGTGCACGCGTGCCTGCTGGCGCTGCACACCGGCAAGCCGGTCAAGATGTCCTACAACCGCGAGGAGTCGTTCTTCGGTCACGTGCACCGGCACCCGGCCACCATGCACTACGAGCACGGCGCGGACTCCGAAGGCCGGCTCGTGTACGTGCGAGCCGAGATCTTCCTCGACGGCGGCGCGTACGCGTCCAGCACGCCGGCCGTCGTGGGCAACGCCGGCACCATGGGCATCGGACCGTACGTCGTGCCGAACGTGCACGTCGACACCTACGGCGTGTACACCAACAACCCGCCGTGCGGTGCCATGCGCGGCTTCGGCTCGGTGCAGACCGCGTTCGGCTACGAGGCGCAGATGGACAAGCTGGCCGCCGCCCTCCGCCTCGACCCGGTCGAGCTTCGCTGCCGGAACGCCATGAGCCTCGGCGCGCAGGCGCCGACCGGCCAGATCGTGGACAGCCCGGCGCCGGTCACCGAGATGCTGCGGCTGGTGCAGGCACGCCCGCTGCCCGCTCCTGCCGCAACGCCCGACCTGCGCGAGCTGCCTGGCGGGGTGGCCAACTCCACGCACGGCGAGGGCGTCGTGCGCGGCGTCGGCTACGCCGTCGCGTACAAGAACGTCGGCTTCTCCGAGGGCTATGACGACTACTCCACCGCCAGGGTCAGGCTGGAGCTGGCCGGGGGCGAGCCGGTCGTCACCGTGCATACGGCCGCCGCCGAGGTGGGCCAGGGCCTGGTCACCATCGAGCAGCAGATCTGCCGCACCGAGCTTGGCGTGCAGCACGTGGTCACCAGCCCCAAGGACACCAACGTCGGGTCCGGCGGCTCGACCTCGGCATCCCGGCAGACCTACGTCACCGGCGGCGCGGTCCAGGCGGCGTGCCAGCAGATCCGCGAGCAGGTGTTCGCGCTGGCACAGCGCCGCCTCGGCCGCACGCTGGCCGACCTGCGGCTGTCCGAGGGCGAGGTCGTGTCGGCCAGCGAGGGCCGGATCGCCGCGCTGGCCGACCTGCTGCGCGGCGAGGCCATCGAGGAAACCGTGCAGTGGCGCCACCGGCCGACGCATCCGGTGGACCCGGAGACCGGGCAGGGGTTCGCGCACGTCCAGTACGCGTTCGCGGCGCACCGCGCGGTCGTGGACGTGGACACCGAGCTCGGCCTGGTCAAGGTCGTCGAGCTGGCCTGCGCGCAGGACGTGGGCAAGGCGATGAACCCCGACGCGGTACTCGGCCAGATCCACGGCGGCAGCGCGCAGGGGCTGGGCCTGGCCGTGATGGAGGAGATCCAGGTGCGGGACGGGCTGATCAGGAACCCGTCGTTCACCGATTACCTGATTCCCACGATCCTGGACATGCCGCCGATGCAGGTGGACGTGCTCGAGTACGCCGACCCGCACGCGCCCTACGGGCTGCGCGGCGTGGGCGAGCCGCCGACGATCTCCTCCGGGCCGGCGATCGCCGCGGCCATCCGCGCCGCCACCGGCCTGGGCCTGACCAGGATCCCGGTCAGGCCCGAGCACATCACCGGCTGCTGAATGCCGGATCCCGCCTCAGGCCGGCCCGAGCTGCTGCTTCGCGCGCGGCAGGCAGTCACGCCGGACGGCCACGTTTCCGTCCTGATCGCGGTGACGAGGGGGAAAATCAGCGCCGTCCTGCCCTACGACACCGACGCCGCAGCCAGCTACCCCGGCGTGCCGGTGGTGCAGCTAGCCGGCGACGAGGTGCTGCTGCCGGGGCTGGTGGACTCGCACGTGCACGTGAACGAGCCTGGCCGGACGCAGTGGGAGGGCTTCGCGACCGCGACCGCGGCCGCCGCGGCGGGCGGCATCACCACGATCGTGGACATGCCGCTCAACAGCATCCCGGCGGTGACCGACGCCGCGGCGCTCGCGGTCAAGCGGGCGGCAGCGGCCGGCCAGTGCCAGGTCGACGTGGCCTTCTGGGGCGGCGCGGTGCCGGGCAACGACGCCGCCAGGCCCGGCCTGCATGCGGCGGGCGTGCGCGGCTTCAAGTGCTTCCTGGTCGACTCCGGGGTGCCGGAGTTCCCGCCGCTGGACAGCCAGGCGCTGGCGCTGGCCGCGCACCAGGTCGCGGGCCTGCGCAGCCTGCTGCTGGTGCACGCCGAGGACGCGGCGTGCATCGCCGTGCCCGGCGGCCCTGACTACGCGGCGTTCCTGGCCTCGCGGCCGCCCGCCGCGGAGACCGCCGCGATCAGGCGGGTCATCGATGTCGCGCGGGACACAGGCGTGCGGGCGCACATCCTGCACCTGTCGGCGGCCGACGCGCTGCCGCTGCTCGCGGCCGCCCGCGCGGAGGGTCTGCCGGTGACGGCCGAGACGTGCCCGCACTACCTTGCGCTGGCCGCCGAGGAAGTGCCGGCCGGCGCCACCACATACAAGTGCTGCCCGCCGATCCGCGACCGCGCCAACCGCGACCTGCTGTGGGAGGGCCTGCGAGCGGGCATCATCGACTGCGTGGTGTCGGATCACTCCCCCTGCCCGCCCGCGCTGAAGCAGCTGCCGGCCGGCGACTTCGGGCTGGCGTGGGGCGGCATCGCCTCCCTTCAGCTGGCGCTGCCGGTGGTATGGACCTCCGGCCGGGAACGCGGGTTCGGCCTGGCTGATCTGGCCCGCTGGATGGCGGCCGCTCCGGCTGAGATCGCCGGACTGCCGGCCAAGGGCGCGATCGCCGTCGGCCGGGATGCCGACCTGGTGGCCTTCGCGCCGGACGAGGAGTTCGTGGTCGAGCCGGGCCTGCTGCGGCACCGGCACAAGCTGACCCCGTACCTGGGCCGGCGGCTGTCGGGCGTGGTCCGCCGCACCTGGCTGCGCGGCCGGCCGGTGTTCGGGGCCCAGGCGCAGCCGGCGGAGCGACCAGCCGGGGAGTTGCTGTGAGCAGTACCGGGACCGACCTAGCGGCGCTGCCCGACCTGGCGTCCCGCCGTCTTGGCGGCAGCGTGGTCTGCGCCAACGACGACCTGTTCGCCGAGAAGGAGAACCTGATCAAGGCGGAGCCGCCGGTCTTCGCGGCCGGCCAGTTCGGGCCAAGGGGCAAGGTCTACGACGGCTGGGAGACCAGGCGGCGGCGCGAGCCGGGTCACGACCACGCGATCGTCCGGCTCGGCGTGCCAGGCGTGGTCCGCGGCGTGACCGTGGACACCTCC
>DASPWG010000143.1:0-5587 GCA_035621915.1 Streptosporangiaceae bacterium | reverse complement strand
CCGGGTCGAGGAACCGGGCGAGCTGCGCGGCGCACTGCAAGCGGCCCTTGCCCACACCGACGGCCCCGTCGTCGTGGATGTGGTGGTCGACCGCTATGCGCTCTCCCTGCCGTCCCATGTCCCGGCCAAGACAGTGAAGGGCTTCACGCTCAGTCTGGCCAAGCAGGCGCTGACCGGCAAGATGGACGAAGTTATCGAAACCGTCGAGCACAACGTCCGGCTTATCTGACCGGGCAGCCCGGCGCGGGCGGGAGAGCCGGTCGGTTAGCGACCGAACCGGCCCGGCGCGCGAGGCAGCATCCAGCACCCATTCCCGCGCGGACCGACTCGCCTGGTGCCATCGATCAGGTGGGCAGACGTCTGCGCGCGGACTGGTGGGGAAGGGCTGAGGATATGAAGTCCACCGCTGCCCGGCTAGTCGAGCACGGCCGGCCACTCAGAGTCACCGAGTGCGACCACCGCAGACGGAACGGAGATCTTCTACAACGACTGGGGGGACGGGCAGCCCATCGTCTTCAGCCACGGCTGTCGGCTGACGACTGGGACACCCAGATGGTGTTCTTCCTCCGGCACGGCTATCGCGTCGTCGCCCACGATCGGCGCGGGGACGGGCGATCGACGCCATAGAAAACCTCCGCTTATCGGCGAATTAACCGGACCGCATGATGATCTTCGGCGGGGGCTCTGGCGGCGAGAGTTGAGCCTGCCGTTAATGCGCCGTGACGGCGGCGATGATCGCGACCACTGTGGCGATGAGGGTGAGCATGGCGATCGCAGTGCCGGCCCAGGCGAATGTGCGGGAATTCTGCGCGGTCGATCTCGCGTCTTCCTGGGAGTCCACCGAACTCGCCAGGATCGCGCGCAGCAGCTCATTCTGCTGTTCGAGTGTCTCGCGAAGCTGTGCGACGTCATCCGGCGTCGCTGCGGGGCTGACCTGGCCGGCCGCGGTCTGCGCCGGTCGCGAGTGGTCAGCAGAAGTCCGTGTCCTGGCCTGCTGGTCGGCCCACGCGGTCGGCGGCGTGCCGCTGTCAAGGGATCTCAAGAGCCTGCCGATGTTCTCCGCGCGCTGCCTGGACATGGCGCCCGAAGGGCCGGGGAAAAGTCGGCTCGCGAGATTTCGCTGGCCGTATCGGGGATCACCCGGGCGCCTGGCCGCCGCTGGGGCCTGGTCGTCGTCCGGCGGGTGTTGCGCGGCATCCGGTTCGGGGTCGCCAGTCACTCGACGATCATGACCCCGGCCACGGCCGCCGTGCATAGTATTCAGCCCATTTCGGCCGCCGGTGGCCGCTGGGTCACAAGAGCGCTGTGACGGGTGATCATGCGGCCGGCATGTCGTGGCCAGCGCCGAGCGAACCTACTCCGCCGGCCATCAGCGACGACGCCACCGGCTTGACGGCGAGAGTCAGATCAGACCACAGTTGATCTATTGCGAACACTTACATATAATTCTGAACATGGTTGTTCAGATTCGCGTCAAGCGGCCGCTCCTCGACGTCGTGGCCGAGGTACTTGTAGCTGACCCGAGCGCCTCCCTAGCCGAGGTCGCTCAGGCCGCCGGGATCAGCAGGACGACGCTGCACAACCACTACGCGACCCGCGACGACCTGCTCGTTGCCGTCGGCCACCGGGTACTGGACCTCTGGGAGGAGGCCGTCAACAAGGCCGAGGACGGCCCGGATGGCGGCCTTGAGTCACTGACCTCGATCCTGCTGCCGCTGTGCCCGCAGCTGATGTTCCTGTGGCGCAACCCCGGCCTGGAGAAGGAGCCGAGCCTCGCCGCCCGCTGGGACGTCGGCGACGACGTGGTACACGGGATCCTGCGGCGCGCCGCCCAGCGCGGCGTGCTGACCCCCGGCCTGCCGCAGACCTGGCTTTTCCAGTCCTACATCGCGCTGCTCATCGCCGGTGCCGCCGAGGTGCAGAACGGCCGGATGGCACCGCTTGACGCTCCCGGCCGCGTCCTCGGCCTGTTCCTGCACGGCATCGGCGCCCACCCCCAGCCAGAAGGAGAGGGTCATGAGTGACCTTGGCGAGGCCGCGATGTTCGCCGGCCACCTGCACAAGCAGCAGGCGGGCACCGCGCTAGCCGCCTACGTGCGGCGCGACAAGCTCGCCATGCTGGCCCGCAAGCCCGGCCGGACAGATCCCTATGCGATCTACGCCAGGCTGCGCGCGGGCGGCACCGTACTGCCCGGTCGCTACGGCGGACTGGCCACGCCGAGCCACCGCGTCTGCAACCTGGTGCTGCGTGACCGGCAGTTCGGCGCAGCGCCGCCGGACGGCTTCCCCCGCAGCCCGCAGGACGAGCTGGACGCGTCCTTCCTGACCATGAACCCGCCCGATCACACCCGGCTGCGCCGGCTGGCGCTGCCGTCGTTCAGCCCGAAGGCGGTGGCAGGCTACTCCGGCCGGATCGCCCAGACGGTCGACGACCTGCTGGACCGCGCTGAGAACGCCGGCCGCTTCGACCTGGTGTCGTCCTTCGCCGCCGCCCTGCCCATCGCGGTCATCAGCGACCTGCTCGGCATCCCGGACGCCGACGGCGAGGAGTTCGCCCGGCACGGGGCCCTGCTCGGCAGCGCCATCGACGGCATCTCCTCCATGCGCCAGGCTGCGGCGCTGATGCGCGGCCAGGCACGGATCGTGGCGCAGTTCGAGAGCCTCTTCGAGCTGCGCCGCCGCGAGCCCGGTGACGACATCATCAGCCACCTGGTAGCAGCCGAGGGCGACCAGATCCAGCCCGAGGAGATGATGCCGGTCTGCATCCTGCTGCTGATCGCCGGCTTCGAGACCACGGTGAACCTCATCGGCAACGGCGTGCTTGCCCTGCTCGGTCACCCCGCCCAGTGGCAGGCGCTGTGCGCCGACCCCGATGGCCTGGCAGCCGCGGTGGTCGAGGAGACGCTGCGCTTCGACCCGCCCGTCCAGCGCACCAGCCGGTACGCGCTGGAGGACCTCGACGTGGACGGCACGCGCGTGCGCAAGGGCCAGGAGGTCACGCTGCTGCTCGGTGCCGCCAACCGCGACCCGGAGGTCTACCGCGATCCCGACGTGTTCGACATCAGCTGCGAGCTGACGACCGACCACCTGGCCTTCTCCAGCGGCATCCACTACTGCGTGGGCGCGCCGCTGGCCCGGCTGGAGGCGGCCATCGCGTTCGGCGCGCTGGCCAGGCGGATGCCGGGGCTGCGCCTGGCCGGCCCGGTGCGGCGGCGGTCCTCCGGCATCATCCGCGGCCCGCTCGAAGTACCCGTGAGCGTCGGCGGCGAACGGGCCGTGCTGGTCTGACACTGGCCGCGAGCCGACCCCTGGCTGGCTCACGGCCGGGGCCGGCCGGGCAACCTCGTTCCCGTTACGATGCGTGCCGTGAGCCAGTCGCGCGTTAACGCAGCCCGCCGCCGTGCCGGGTGCTGACAATGGCGACCTGTGTCGGCGCCCCTGGGGCGCCGCCGGGTCGCGAGACATAGGAACCAACTCCGACGCACGTGAACAACAGAGTGACCAGGTCGTCAGGCTCGCCGAGGAGGGCCGGAACCTCGGAGTCCAGGAATGTCATTCCGGATGCTGTCGCTCCGAGTGCGTACGCGGCCAGGTGCAGCCGGCCCTCGACCAGGCCCGCGGCCAGCTGCGCGTCACGGTAGCTGCGGTCGTCGAGCCCGGCAGGCGGGGTTGCCGCGATCACCACGTAGGCCGCGTCGCCTGCTAGCGACTGGTCCAGGCAGATGCGGAGCAGCTCGTCTCGCAGCGGACCGGGCCGGATCGGGTCGTTGAGGTCGGGCCATCGGTACAGACCCGGGGCAACGTCATCGACGCCGTGCACGACGATCCAGTGCGCTAGATCGATGCCACGCATGGCGGCGCGCAGCGGCCAGTCGAGCAACTGGCGCGGAAGCGTTGCCTTCCGGTCCATCCGCCGCTGCGAGCCGCGGCGCACGATCACAGTGTCCAGGTCGGGCGATGCCGGGAAATCCGGCAGCGCAGGGGCTTGCGGCCAGGGTGCGCCCAGGCTTGTACGCGTGCCCGCCTGCTGGGCCGTCGTGCACAATGGCAGCTCGACCGGCGGCAGTGTGCCAGCTGCGGCCGGTCCGCCCGGCTGGACCGCGGGCGGCTGGTCACCGAAGGACAGCAGCGCCAGCGGGTGCTCATGCACGCCGTCGGCGCCGGTCAGCTCGCGCAGCATCGCATCGGCGAACAGCGTCCGGATCCGGGGCTGCAGTCCCGCGCTCGCGGCCGCGGCCGAAAGCTGAGACATCAGTGTGCCAGCGTCCCAGTACATATGCCGCCAGCCCCGCTCCGCGTACCGCCAGCCAGTCCGCCAGGGGATGCCGGTGGTGATGATAGTCGTGGCCGCGCCGCCGGCTGCTGGGCCGACCTGTACCAGCGCGTGCGCGATGGGGTCGTACCAGTGCACCCCGTCTGGCACGCCGGCTACGCCGGCCGTGCTCGCGTAGATCTCCAGTGGGAAGCGTGCGCCGGCTGAGCCAGCGGCGCGGAAGAGCATCCTTCGACCGTTGCGCTCGGCGGTCCTGACCACGCCGCCGCCAAGGAACAGGACGCGCCCCAGCTGCGCAGCGTCCAGCGGCTGCGCAGGGGCTGGCTGGCCTGCTAGAACGGCCGTGGCGCTGATGCCCGGCTGGGGGAGGTCTCGCGGCAGCACGGTGACCGGCAGATCCTGCGCGAAGTCCTTGACCGGCGACGGCAAGGTCTCAGGATCATTGGGGGTGAGGTCATGTCGCAGCCGTTGGTCATCGGCCGGGACGTCCCACTCACGCTCAGGCGAGTAGGACGTCAGGGTGTGCAGGAGCCCGGCGCCGGAGTCGAACTGCATGCGGCCCATAATCCCAGCCGCCGGCTAAACACCGTGCCCACTACGATCACGGACCTGGTCGAGGTGATAGCCAGCGCCGACCCGGCCGACAGCGGTGACCGGGCGTGCGGAGCTGCGCTATCAACTCGGCCATCGCCAAGCGAGCCTACTGCGCCGGCCATCAGTGACGACGCCACCGGCTTGACGGCGAAAGTCAGACCAGAACAGAATTGATCTATTGCGAACGCTGACATATAGTTCTGAACATGGTTGTTCAGATTCGCGTCAAGCGGCCGCTCCTCGACGTCGTGGCCGAGGTACTTGTAGCTGACCCGAGCGCCTCCCTGGCCGAGGTGGCTCAGGCTGCCGGGATCAGCAGGACGACGCTGCACAACCACTACGCGACCCGCGACGAGCTGCTCGTTGCCGTCGGCCACCGGGTGCTGGACCTCTGGCAGGAGGCCGTCAACAAGGCCGAGGACGGCCCGGATGGCGGCCTTGAGTCACTGACCTCGATCCTGCTGCCGCTGTGCCCGCAGCTGATGTTCCTGTGGCGCAACCCGGGCCTGGAGAAGGAGCCGAGCCTCGCCGCGCGCTGGGACGTCGGCGACGACGTGGTACACGGAATCCTGCGGCGCGCCGCCGAGCGCGGCGTGCTGACCCCCGGCCTGCCGCAGACCTGGCTTTTCCAGTCCTACATCTCGCTGCTCATCGCCGGTGCCGCCGAGGTGCAGAACGGCCGGATGGCACCGCTCGACGCTCCCGGCCGCGTCCTCGGCC
>DASPWG010000142.1:0-5247 GCA_035621915.1 Streptosporangiaceae bacterium | reverse complement strand
GCCGACCAGATCGTCGTGCTCGACGCCGGCCGCGTGGTGGCGACCGGCACGCATGCCGAGCTGATGGATACCAGCGAGACCTACAGGGAGATCGTGCTCTCCCAGCTGACAGAGCAGGAGGCGGCAGCGTGAGCGCGGGATCAGGGCAGGTCCAGGGCGATGGCGCGGCACCGCCCGCCGACCCCGGAGCCGGGCTGGAGACGGGGGAGCGGGCCACGCCCAAGCGCGGCGCCGGCCCCGCCGGCGGGATGGGGCCAGGCCGCGGGCCCGGCGCCTTCATGGGCGGCATGTCCACCGAGAAGGCGCTGGACTTCAAGGGCTCGAGCCGGCGACTGCTCGGCCTGCTGCAGCCCTACCGGATGCTGGTGATCTGCGCGCTGGTGCTCGCCATCGGCGGCGTGACGCTGCAGGTGCTCGGGCCGAGGATGCTCGGCGAGGCGATCAACATCGTCTTCTACGGGTACATCTCGCACCGCAGCCCCGACTTCCACCACGTCGCGCAGATCCTGCTCGTCGTCGTGGGACTCAACATCGGCGGCGCGATCTGCGCGCTCTTCCAGGCCCGGCTGACAGCGACGCTGGTGCAGCGGGCGGTGTTCCGGCTGCGGCGGGACGTGCAGGCCAAGCTGTCCAGGCTGCCGCTGAGCTACTTTGACCGGCAGCCGCGCGGGGAGATCCTCAGCCGGGTCACCAACGACATCGACAACCTCGCGCAGTCGATGCAGCAGACGCTCAGCCAGCTGGTGACCGCGATCCTCACGGTCATCGGCGTGCTGACGCTGATGTTCGTGATCTCCTGGGAGCTGGCCCTGATCGCGCTGGTCACCGTGCCGGCCTCGGCGTTCGCGATGCGGAAGATCGCCACCAGGGCGCAGCCGCAGTTCATCAGGCAGTGGCGGTTCACCGGCAGGCTGAACGGTCACATCGAGGAGATGTACACCGGGCACGCGCTGGTCACGGCGTTCGGGCAGCGGGAGAAGGCGATGGAGACCTTCACCGAGCAGAACGAGGAGCTGTTCAACGCCAGCTACCGCGCGCAGTTCATCTCCGGCACGATCCAGCCGGTCATGATGTTCTTCGCGAACCTCAACTACGTGCTGGTGGCGGTGGTCGGCGGGCTGCGGATCGCGGCGGGCGCGCTGACGCTCGGCGCGGTGACGGCGTTCATCCAGTACTCGCGCCAGTTCAGCCAGCCGCTGACGCAGGTTGCCAGCATGGCCAACCTGCTGCAGTCCGCGGTGGCCTCGGCCGAGCGGGTGTTCGCGCTGCTGGACGCCGACGAGCAGGTGCCCGACTCCGAGCAGCCCGCCAGCCCGGCCGGCGTGCGCGGCCGGGTGGAGTTCCGCGACGTGTCGTTCAGCTACAGCCCGAGCCGGCCGCTGATCGAGCACGTGTCGCTGACGGTCGAGCCCGGCCAGACCGTAGCCATCGTCGGCCCGACCGGCGCCGGCAAGACGACGCTGGTCAACCTGCTGATGCGGTTCTACGAGCTCGACTCAGGCCAGATCCTGCTGGACGGCGTCGACACCGCGACCATGACCAGGGCCGAGCTGCGCGGGCTGACCGGCATGGTGCTGCAGGATGCCTGGCTGTTCGGCGGCACGATCGAGGAGAACATCGCCTACGGCAACGCCGGGGCGACCCACGAGCAGGTCGTCGAGGCGGCCAGGGCCACCTACGTGGACCGGTTCGTGCGGCACCTGCCCGACGGATACGAGACGGTGCTGGACGACGACGGCACCAACGTCAGCGCGGGGGAGCGGCAGCTCATCACGATCGCGCGGGCGTTCCTGGCGCAGCCGGCCGTGCTGATCCTGGACGAGGCGACCAGCTCGGTGGACACCAGGACCGAGGTGCTGATCCAGCGCGCGATGGCCTCGCTGCGGTCCGGCCGCACCAGCTTCGTGATCGCGCACCGGCTGTCCACGATCCGCGACGCGGACCTCATCCTGGTGATGGAGGACGGCCACATCGTCGAGCAGGGCACGCACGCTGAGCTGCTCGCGGCGGGCGGCGCCTAAGCCCGGCTCTACCAGGCCCAGTTCGCCCAGGCCATGGCCGAGGTCGCCTGAGAAGCGCGGCTAGGGCGCGAGCCGCCCGAGGATCTCAGCGAGCTGGCCCCTCATCACGGTGAGCTCGCTGAGCTGGTCCCTGATGCCGGTCAGCTCCGCACCGATGCGATCGAAGCGCTGGTCGTGCTCGTCGAGCTTGACCTGGATGCGGTCGAAGCGCTGGTCGTGCTCGTCGAGCTTGACCTGGATGCGGTCGAAGCGCCGGTCGTGCTCGTCCGCCTTGACCTCGAGGCGGTCGAAGCGCCGGTCGTGCCCGTCGAGACGGACGTCAACCCGGATGAGGCGCATGTTCGTCTCGTTGAGCTGCCTGCTGTGCTTGCGGGCGAGATGCGTGACGACGTCGACGGCATCGCTGATCACGCGAACGTCTTCCCTGATACTTTCGATCAGCGCCTGCGTGTCCGACATGACTTGAGCGTAGCTGCCGTCGCCGACAATCTGGCGGGGACGAGCAGACGCGCAGGCAGCGGGCCTGGGCACGCGGCGGGCGGCAGCGCGGGGGCGCTGGCGGAACGGAGGCAGGCGATGGCGAGCCGGTTCGTGTACCTGATGCGGCACGGCGAGGCTGACGAGGATGGCGCCCTCAGCCGCAGTGGCGAGCATCAGGCGCGGCTGACGGGGGAGCGGCTGCGCGATGCGCCGTTAGCGGCGATCTACCACAGCCCGCAGCAACGGGCCGCGCGCACCGCGGAGATCATCGCCGGATACCTGCACGGCGTGCCGGCCACCATGTCCGAGCTGCTTGACGACTACCTGCCGTCTGACCCGGACCTCGCCCAGCTCCCGGCGGACTATGCCACGTTCCTGAGTGGCTACGAGCCCGATGCGCGGGCCGCGGGTGCGCGGCTGGCCAAGGATGCGCTCGAACAGTTCGCCGGGCCGGGAACGGGCGACGCTGATACCCACGAGCTGCTCGTCACGCATAACTTCCTTATCGGCTGGTTCGTCCGGGACGCGCTCGGCGCGGCCGAGTGGCGGTGGCTGGGGCTCAACCAGCAGAACGCGGCGCTCACCGTGATCATGTACCGGCCGGAGATGCCGCCCTCGCTGGTGAGCTTCAATGACGCCGCGCACCTGACCAGGCCGCTGCGCTGGACCGGCTTCCCTGCGGCGCTCCGCCCGGCGGGCTGATGACGCGGTCGCTACCGAATTACACGGCTGTAATTCGGTAGCCGTCGCGCAGCGTGAGGCGCGCGCGGACCGGCAGGTGATCTGAGCCGACCGGCGGCAGGACGCCCGCGTCGAGCGGCTGCAGGTGACGGCTGACCAGGACGTGATCAAGCTGCAGCAGCGGCGCGTCGGCGGGAAAGGTACGGCCGCGCGGCGCGGGCGTGTAGCCGGGCGCGATCCTGGCGACCTGGCGCGGCATGTTGAGGTCGCCGGCGATCACGGTTGGCAGCGGGCTGCGGCTCAGGTGCCACACCAGGCGCCCCAGCTGGACCGGGCTGACGTAGCGGTGCGTGAGGTGCGTGCCGGCGATCCGCACGGCGGTGCCGCTGCCTGCCAGCCTGACCGTCAGAATCTGCGCGCGCCGCGCTACCACGTCCCCGTTCATCCGGCCGAGGTCGATGATCTCGTGGGCGATCACCGGCAGCGTGCTGAGCACGGCTATCCCGGTGCTGCCGATGACCTCCCCGGCCGGGATGCCGAGCCGCGCCGGGCTGACGTCAGTGTGCAGCCAGACGCGGAACACCCGCGCGCCGATCACCTCGGCGGCGGCCGCGACCGGATCGGGCTCGCCGGCCTTGACCCAGGTCTCCTGCAGCGCGATGAGATCCGCGCCCAGGCCCGCCACGGCGGCCGCGACATCGAACGGCTTTCCGCGGCTGTCCACGCCGCCGTGCACGTTCAGGCTGGCCACCGTGATGACGCCGCGCCCGGCTGACTGGCGAGAGTCTTCCAAGCGCCGTGATCTCCTTGCTCAGGGTGCCGCGGGGGAGTCCGCCGCGCGGAACTCGAACGCGGTGGCGTCTGCTGTCGTCACGTCGCGGAAGTAGCCGCCGTAGCCCTGGCGGGCAACGTGCGGCGCGATGAGCTCCATGATCGTGCTCAGCTGATCCAAGGCATCGTCAGGCCACAGGCTACGCGAGAACAGCCCCCACACCGGGCCGGCGTCGCCCGCCTCGGAGCGCCCGGCCTGGAGTTGCAGCGACGCGACATCGCCGCCTGGCAGGCGGCTGGCCGGGTCGGGGCGCAGCAGCGCGCGCTGGCTGTCGTCCAGGTACGGCGGTCGTTCCGCTTGCTGGCCGAGGTGCCAGCGAAGGCAGTCCAGGATGGCCGCCGGGGTGTCATCCCGCAGGAAGCAGGAGAAGACCACCTCGTATTGCACGCTCATGATCACTCATTCTGTCGCGCGCCTTCCGGCGGCCCGGCGCGGGCCCTGGCATGCCGCGGCCCCAGGGCAGCACGCGGCCGGGCGGGGCCAGCCGGCAGTTGTCCGCGGCCGCCGGGAGCGGTTCGGTGCGCCGGCCGCGAAAGTCGGCTTATTTTCCGGCCGGCACTACCGGCCGGGGTGCGGTCAGGTGGCGCTTCCGGTGCTGCGGCTGGTGCCGAACATCTCATCGAGCGTGACGGGCTGCAGGCGGCGGGACGCGATGATGTCGCCGATCCGCGGGAAGAGGTGCGAGACGGCGGGGTGGTTCGCATGGCCGAGCATGACCACGCCCGGACGGAGGTACTGCCTGGCCAGGGCCAGGATGACCCTGGGCGCCAGGACGGTGGAGTCGCCGAAGCTCCCGTTCCACATCAGCACGTTGGTGTAGCCGATGGACGCGGCCAGCCCGTCGGTGCGCTCGTCATGCGCGCCGTACGGCGGGCGCCACCACGGGCGCGCGGTAATGCCGTAGGTCTGCTCGATCCATTCCTCGTTCTGCTCCAGCTGTGCGGTGACCTGGCTGTCGCTGAGCTCGGTGAGCCACCAGTGGTTGAAGGTGTGGTTGCCGATCTGGACCTGCCCAGCCTCGATGAGCGGCCTGAGGGTCCTGGCCAGCGGAGTCCAGATCTCGCCGTAACAGCCGTTGGGGTTGAAGGTGATGTGAATGCCGGTGGCCCGGGCGAGCTCGGCGTAGGCGTGAGCGCACTCGGCGCAGTAGCCGTCGTCGATGGTGATGGCAACCTGCCTGGCCGCTGCAGCAGCCGGTGCGCCCTGCCAGAAGAGCTGTGACGGGCCGGGCGC
>DASPWG010000141.1:0-6516 GCA_035621915.1 Streptosporangiaceae bacterium | reverse complement strand
GCAGGTCCGCGCCGCTCAGATCCGCGCCCGTCAGCTTCGCTCTGGTTAGCTGCGCGAAGCTGAGATCGGTTCTCGTACCATTGGTGACTGCCTCCGCGCGGCCGTGCTGAGCCGGGCGGGGCGTAGCTGCCGACTTGACATCTCGGCGGGCCGAACCAGATGACAGCAGGCCCGCGGCGAAGCCAGCCATAACCAAGGCGATCGCTGCAAGCGCGAGGTACACGCCAACCTTTCCAAACGCGATGTCGGCTAGCGCGACGACGATGATTGCTGCGGCCGGCAGGAGCCATGGATTAACCGAGACGCCGACACGACGCGTGCCCTTAGCCGCTTTCGTCAGCAACCCGCGGATTGGCGACACTTACGCAGGATGCCATGCCTGCCAAGGCTAAGCACGCAGGCAGGCCGCCTATCGACGGTCGCCGCGAGTCGATCTACAGTGAGTCCAACCGACAGGGCAGGGGCGGGACAAGAATGGCCGGTAAGCTGCACGCACGGAACTGGCCACTAATCGCCTTGGTGCTCGTATCCATCGTCGCGCTCGGTTATTCCCGCGGTAGCCGAATACCACCGGGCAACGGCGAGGAGGAAGGTAAACAGGGAGCCGACTCGCTCCCGTGCACCGAATGCGACGGCACACTGCTGCGGCAGGCGGACGGCAGCTACGTGTGCGACCTCAATAGCGCGCACAGGCTGTCTGCCCAGCAAGCGGCTGGCCACCAGTAGCCGGTCGTGCCGTCCCTCGTGGAGGCCGCCTCGGGCCTCGGTAACAAGATCGGGCGTCATTTCAGCATCAGCGGGTTGCTGCCCGGCCTTTTCCTGACGCTGTGGGTGTATCTGCTCTTGGCGAGCGGGGCTCCCGAGCATCATCCGGATCTGGCCAGGCTGGGCCATGCGTTCAGGTCCCTAACCGGGCTTGCCTGGCTGCTGTCCATTGCGCTGGTTGCAGGGCTGCTGCTGCATCCGTTGCAGTTTTCGCTAACACAGTTCCTGGAAGGCTACTGGGGCAGCGGCAAACTGGGCGTGGCCGCTGCCGCCGCCCGTTCCATCCATCACCGCGATCGGCGCCGCCGCCTCAATCGGCGGATGAGCACGGCCGAGGCCGAACTCCGGAACGCAAGCCAGGACCTGGCAGCCAGAAACGCCTTGCTGAACGACAAGGTCAACGGCGACGCACTGCTGCACTATTACATCCGGAGCCAGGAGGCGAGGCGGGAACGCAGGGCATATCCAGATGCCATGTATCGGACCATGCCGACGACGCTCGGCAACGTACTCCGCCGCTACGAGGACGCCGCGGGCAGCAACTTCGGTCTTGACGCCATTCAGGTAGCGCCCTACCTCGCCACAGTTGCACCGCCTGACCAGCTCGAATACCTCAGCGGCGCGCGCGAGGAAATGGATACCGCCATCAGCCTGTCGGTATCAGCGCTGCTTGCAACCGTGATAACAGCCGTGCTGTTGCTACTTGACCAGGAGTGGCTGCTGCTCGCGTTGCTGCCCTATGCCGTCGCTTACGTGTCCTACCGCGGTGCGGTGTCCGCAGCCAGGGAATACGGGACCGCGTTGTCGGTCGTGGTGACCCTGGGCAGATTCGACCTCTACGAGAGCCTGCATTTGCCGATTCCGGACAATCTTGCCGAAGAGCGGAGACGCAACAAGGACCTCGCACATCTGCTCGGTGGCCCGGCGCACCTCGACGCAAGCGAGATTCGCTATCGCCACCCGAATACTCAGCGCTGAGTCCTGCCTAGTCAGTCGGGACTGACGTAATCCCCGCCCCAGGTCTGCGGGTCGACGTCCGCGAGCGTCTCCGAGAACGTCCAGTGATGACCCGCGAAGTCCTCGGCGTTGTATTGCCGCTCGCCATACTGCATGTCGGTCGGCTCCATCAGGATGCGCGCTCCGTGTTCTCGCGCCCGCTCACAGTGGGCCCGCGCGTCCGCTACCCGTACCAGCACGGATGCAGTGACCTCGCCGGCTCGCGGCGGGCGACGATCACCGCGGACATCGCCGACGATGACGGCCCCGTCACCAAACTTGAGCTGCGACCGGTGGTTGTCGCCGATCCGCAGTCGCTCCGCGAACCCGAAGGCTGCGCAGAGCCAGGCGACAGCCTCCCGAACGTCCGGATAGATGAGGACCGGAATGACCGTCGCCGTGGGAACCGACCGGTTGGCTTTCATTCCGCCCAGGCTAGCCACGCAGGTCGCTGCGTTAGGGTCAGTTGGCGAGCGGCGAGAGGTTAGGAGGCCCGAGCGCATGACGGCGGGCGGCGGTTTCGGCCAGGTGGACACCAGCGTGCCGCACATCGCCAGGATCCAGAACTACTGGCGCGGCGGCAAGGACAACTTCGCCGCCGACAGGGAAGCCGCCGAGCACATCATGGCTGCCTACCCCGACCTGGTGCATTCGGTGCGCGCCAACCGTGAGTTCCTGGCGAGATCGGTTCGCTACCTGGCCACCGACGCCGGCGTGCGCCAGTTCCTCGACATCGGCACCGGCCTGCCGGCCGCGGGCAGCGCGCACGAGGTCGCGCAGACCGTCGCGGACGGCTGCCGGGTCGTGTACGTAGACAACGACCCCGTCGTGCTGGCGCACGCCCGCGCACTGCTCACCGGCGGGCGGCCAGGGGCCGTCGACTACATCGATGCCGACCTGCGCGACACCGGCAGGCTCATCGACCAGGCCGCGGCGACGCTGGACTTCTCTGAGCCGGTCGCCGTGCTGCTGATATCGGTCCTGCACCTGATCGAGGACCTCGACGACCCGCACGGGATCGTCGAGACCCTGATGGAAGCCACGCCGCCTGGCAGCTTCCTCGCGCTCACCCACGTCGCCGCGGACATCGAGCCGGAGGCGATGGCCGAGATGGCCCACCGGATGAACCAGCGGGTCGGCCAGCGCGCTACCCCGAGGGACCATGCCACGGTCGCAGGGTTCTTCTCCGGCCTGGAACTGGTGCCGCCGGGCGTGGTCCGGGTGCCGGAATGGCGGCCGGACTCCCCGCAGGATGCCGCGAGCCCTTCCACCCAGTGGGGCGGCGCCGGGCGCAGGGCCTGAGGCTCGGTTCCCGAAGTCCCTGGCCTCAGATGATCGGCGGCCGGCCGGCCTTGGTCATCCGCCAGGCCGTGCGCATCGAGATGGGGCGTCGCTGGCCGGGATTGGTCCGCCAGCCCTCGGCGAAGCCACGTAGCCAGGTCCGCAGCGCGCCCGGCGACCGCTCCCTGATGACCGTCAGCACGAACCAGTCGAGCAGGTAGCAGAAGGCCAGCGGCCAGGGCAGGTTCCGCCGGGCCAGCAGCACCCGGTTGCGGCCGTCGTAGCGGTACCAGATGTCGTGCCTGGCGTTCGACACCGGCGGGTGGCACATCCGTGCCTCCGCGTCGTATTCCAGGGTGTAGCCGCGCTCGATGAGCTGCCAGGCCAGGTCGGTCTCCTCGTGCGCGAAGAAGAAGTCATCCGGAAGGCCTCCGGCCTCCGCCCAGGCCGACCGCCTGGCCGCGAACCCGGCACCGACGAACGTGGTGACCTGCGAGGACCGGTCTGGATCGCTGGCCCGCAGCCGCGGAACATGATGCCGCACGCCCGTGCCGCCAGTCGGGTCGACCACGTGGAAGGCCAGCACCGCGAGCCGCGGGTCGGCGCCGAACCGCGCCGCCACGTGATCGGCCAGGCCCGGGTCGCTGAACCAGCCGTCGTCGTCCAGGAAGATGACCACATCGCCGGTGCTCGCGGCCACGCCGGCGTTGCGGCCGCCAGCCACGCCGCGGTTTTCCGCTAGCCGGACGGCCGTGACGTCGGACGAGACCGGCGGGAGGTCGCACCCGTTTCCAACCAAAACGAGTTGCACGCCCTGCTCGCGCATCGGAGCTGTGCTGGCGATGGCGCGCTCAAGCTCGGCAGGCCTGGTGCCCATCGTGATGATCACGCAGGACAGCTTCATGACAGCCGTTTCGACGCCACGATCGCCGCCAGGTGCGCGACAACCATCAGCGCGGCCACGATGAGGGCCGCGATCAGCAGCACCCTGGTGGCCAGCAGGCCGCCCCTGATCTGGTCCGCGATGGCCGCAAGCAGCACCAGGACCGATAGCTCGATCTGCTGGATGATGCGATGCACCTTGAGCAGGCTGGCCGCGCGGCGCAGCGAGGCCAGCCCGGCCGACTGGGGCTGGAGCGCCTCGTTGTCGTGGCCGGCGGACAGACCCTGCACGGCCCTGGCGATCACGACGTTGTCGGTCTCGGCTTTGACCAGGCAGGCGAGCACGGCGGCGGCCAGGCCCGCGGTCACGTAACTGCCGGACGTGGTGAGTGCGCCCTGCGCACGGAACCCCAGGCCGATCAGCATCGCGGACTCGCACAGGTAATGCCCGATCCGGTCGATGTAGACGCCGGTCGCCGAGGTCTGCTTGCGGAGCCTGGCCAGCTCGCCGTCGGAGCAGTCGAACAGCAGCGCCAGCTGGACCAGGACCGCCCCGATGATCGCGGTGGCCAGGCCGCCGAAGGCGATCACGACCCCGGCCGCCACGCCGCATACTACGAACGCGGTCGTCGCGGCATTCGGCGACCAGCCGAGGCGGGCCAGCAGCCAGGTCGCGCGCGGCGAGAGCTTGCGCATGTACAGGCGGCCGAACAGGTGCTCGTCGTTGACCCGCTCGACCACCCAGCGCGGCTGGCCCTGGGTCCGCACCTCGTCCATGGTTGGCCGGGACATGCTCCTCCGCTCCGGTTGGCTGTTACCGCTCGGTTTGGCTGTTACCGCTCGGCCCGTGGTCTCTGGGGACGGCGTCATCTCGGGAATATGGTAGGGCGGGCCAGGATCAACCGCGCCGCTCCCGCCTGCCGCCGGGTTCCTGACTGCCGCGTGGGCTGGCCGGGGCGGGTCGCCAGCGGGCCTGTTCGGCAGCTCAGGCCGGACCGGACAGCACGGTGCGCAGCACCTCTGCCTGGGCGCGGAGCCTGGCCGCGCGCTCGGCGCTGCCCGCCTTGGCGTACTGGTCGGCGGCCTGCAGCCGCTCGCTCATCTCGGCCCGCACGATGGCAGTGGCCTCGTCCGCGCTGAGGACACGTCTGGCCACCTCGGCTGCACCCAGCCCTGCCGCTGCCCCTGCGACATGGGCGCTGTTCGCGCTCGGCACGGACCGCGAGGCCATGCTGACCGCCTCCGCGTTGTCGATGGCCGCCATGGCCGTGCGGATGGTTGCGGCTGCCACGGTGTCCCGGTCGCGGACTGCCTTGCGGAGGGCGTCGCCCAGTTGCGCGCGCAGTTGCCGGCCGCCCGCGTCCGTTGCAGTCACCTGCACACCATATGCGGCCGGTTGCCTTGGGCGGCCACGACCACGGAGAGCTAACCTGCCTGGAATGGGGGACGTCCCGCCGGGGCTGGCAGGCCATCCGGACCGGATCCGGTGGAACCAGCGGTACGCCAGCCGGCCCGAGCCCGACTTCGCGGCAAGGCCGCTGGCCGAGCGCGTCCTGGCGCTGGCGCCCGCGGGTCCGGTGCTGGAACTGGCGTGCGGCCCGTCTGGCAGCGCCCTGCTGGCCGCCGCGTCCGGCCGGCTGGTGACGGCAGTCGACGTGTCGGACGCGGCGCTCGAGGCGCTGGCCGCCGAGGCCCGGCGGCGCGACCTGGACGGCCGGATCACTCTCGTTCAGGCCGACCTGACCACGTGGCGGGCCGAGCGGGAGCGCTACGCCCTGGTGCTGTGCACCGGCTACTGGGACCAGGCGGCGTTCCGCGCCGGCGCGGACGCCGTCGTCCCTGGCGGGCTCATCGCCTGGCAGGCGTTCACGACGCAGGTCCGCGTGCAGCGGCCGTCGTTCCCGTTGTCGTGGTGTATGCGCGAAGGGGAGCCGGCCGGACTGCTGCCGGGCGGCTTCGAGGTGCTCAGCTGTGACGATGAAGGGACGCGGCGGCAGTTCACCGCCCGCCGGGCGGTCACCGCCACTGTGCGCGCCGGCAGCTGAGACCGGGTGGGGGGATCCCGGTCCCAGCTGCGGCGCTCCCGGTTAGAGCAGTGTGGTAACCGCCTTGACCTCGGTGTAGTTGTTCAGCACTTCGTGGCCCATCTCGCGGCCCCAGCCCGACTCCTTGTAGCCGCCGAACGGCAGCGACGCGTCGAACACGTTGTAGCAGTTGATCCAGACGGTGCCCGCGCGGATCTTCTTGGCCAGCGCGTGCGCCTTGGAGATGTCGCGGGTCCAGATGCCGGCGCCGAGGCCGTACGGGGTGTCGTTCGCGGCCGCGGCGATCTCGTCAAGCGAGCTGAACTTCTCGGCGACCACGACCGGGCCGAAGATCTCCTCGCGCACGACCTTCATGTCCGGCCTGGTGTTGGTGAGGACCGTAGGTTCCACGAAGTAACCGCGGTCACCGAACCGGCCGCCGCCGGTCAGCGCGGTCGCGCCCTCGGTCCGGCCCGACTCGAGGAACCCTGTGACCCGGCGGAACTGCTCGTCGGATACCAGCGGTCCCATCTGCGTGCTGGGGTCAAGGCCGGGGCCGATCTTGATC
>DASPWG010000140.1:0-5508 GCA_035621915.1 Streptosporangiaceae bacterium | reverse complement strand
CCGATCCGCACCGGCTCGAAGCCGGCCGTCCGGATCAGCCGCTCGACCTCCTGGCCGGCCCGCTCGTCGGCGGCCGCGTAGAAGAGCGCCGCCGGCTCGGGGGACCTGTTACTAGCGGACTCGAAGAGGCCCGCCGACATGCTCCCGAACGCCATGGCCAGGTGGGCCCCGGCCGGCAACCACCCCGCTACCACCTCGCCAGAGGACTGCCCTTCCGGCAGCACGCGCGACACGTGGCCTTGCGCGTCCGCGCTGAGCGGGTTGCTCGGAACGACCACGACCTGGCCGGCGAGCGGGCCTGCTATCTCGTCTATGACGCTCTTCAGGACCGCAAACCGCAGGGCGAGGACGATGGCACCGGCACCCTGCAGCGCATCGCTGTTGCCGGCCGCGACGACCGCTGCTCGGCCGATCTCCGCAGCTAGCGCCTGTGCTGACTTCTTGTCAGCGCTGGAGATCCTTAGCGCCTCGCCGCCCGCGGCGAGCTGGCGGGCAATGGCCGATCCGATCCCGCCGGTGCCGATGATCGCGGTGGTCATGAGCGGCTGTGGTCCCGGCATTCACTCGTATTCCTGGTAGGGCGCACTGGATGGCCAGTGAGCGGGCGACCAGTCGCCCTCTGGGTCCGTAGTTTGCCCCACTTCGATCAGGTGACCGTCGGGATCACTGATGTAGCAGCGGATCTCGTACTGGTGCTGTTTCGGCGGCGTCAGGAACCGGGCGCCCCGGCCGCTCCATTCGGCGTACACGGCGTGGATGTCCCTGACCCTGATATTGAGGAAGCTGCTGACCCGGTCGGGATCGCGCGGCGTCTCCAGGGTGACGGCCGGCTTGTCGTCAGTCGGGCCTCCGCCGCCATTGATGATGATCCAGCTGTTGGCCAGCGCGACATACGTCAGTCCTCCGGGGCCGGAGAAGGCCACCCTCCCGCCGAGTACCTCGGTGTAGAAACGCCGTGATCGCTCGACATCGTCCGAGACGATGAAGTGGGCGAGCACGATTCCCTCTGGCGGCGGTGGGAGCTCGGCCATCTGGCACCTCCACTGGCTGGGTCTCCCGCCCCGCTCGAACGGGGCGGCAGGGGTGATGCTACTACGGGTGAGAGTTGCATCGCTCTGCGCCGGCGCGTGGCCGCCAGGAGGCAAGGAAGGTATCAACAGTGGCGAACCACCTTAAAAAGCACTCCGTCGTAATTGTTGGCGCCGGGTTCGCGGGCTACCACGCCGCCCGGGAGCTGCTTCGCCTCGCCGGTGCCGACGCGGACATCGCGGTGATCAACTCCACTGACTACTTCCTCTACCTGCCCTTGATGCCACAGGTAACCGGAGGACTAGTCGAGCCGCGGCACATCCGCGTTTCCCTGCCGCGCCGCCTGCGCAAGGCCACGTTCATACTCGGCACGGTGACGCACGTCGATCCGGCGCAGCAGGTGGTCAGCTGGGAGGGTCCGGAAGGCTCTGCAGGCCAGGCCGGCTACGACCGGCTCATCTTGACCGCGGGCAGCGTGAACAAGCTGCTGCCGATCCCTGGCATTGCCGATTACGCGCACGGGTTCCGCACCATCGACGAGGCCATGTACCTGCGTGACCACATCATCCGTCAGCTTGAACTGGCCGCCGTGGCCGCTGATCCCGCCGAGCGCCGGGCTCGCTGCACGTTTGTCGTGGTCGGCGCAGGCTATACCGGCACGGAAGTGACAGCGCACGGCCAGCTGATGACCACCAGGGTCGCCAGGGACCTGCCAGGCCTGGCCGGCCAGCGGATCCGGTGGATGCTGCTCGACACCGCGCCGCGGGTGCTGGCCGAGCTAGATCCGCGACTGTCGAAGACCGCCGAACGCGTGCTCCGGCGGCGGGGCGTCGAGGTCCTGACTGGAGAGTCGGTCGCTGAAGCCGCCAGTGACAGCGTGCAGCTCACCACCGGCGAGAAGGTGGCCACCAAGTCGCTGATCTGGTGCGTCGGGGTTCGCGCCGACCCACTGGTCGATGGCATCAACCTGGAGACAAACCGCGGGCGCCTGGTAGTGGACGAGTACATGGCGGTGCCCGGCGCGCCGGGCATCTATGCCTGCGGGGACTGTGCGGCCGTGCCTGACCTGACCCGGCCTGGCCAGGTATGCGGCATGACCGCCCAGCACGCAGAGCGGCAGGGCAAGCAAGTGGCCAGGAACGTCGCCGCTTCGCTCTGGAGCGGGCAGGCCAGGCCCTACGAGCACCACGACCTCGGCTTCGTGGTGGACCTCGGCGGAATCGCGGGCGCGGCGAACCCACTTCATATCCCCGTGTCCGGGCCGGCGGCCAGCGTGATCACCCGCGGCTACCACCTGCTGGTCATGCCAGGGAACCGTCAGCGCGTCCTGGCGGACTGGCTCCTCAACGCGACAGCGGCCGCCGAGCCGACCTCCCTCAGTCTCATCAGTGAGCAGTCGGTACCGCTTGACGTGGAGCAGCCGCGCTCCTGACGCGCGGCCTGGCCTAGCACGGCCGAGCGCGGCCTGGAATATGCCGACAATCTGGTAACGTTCTAAGCCTAAGGCGCGTTTCCCCGCGCCGTCCCGCAGGCAGATCGCCTGCGCGGTCGCCTGTGCAAGCTGTCCGCTGAGCGGCGCGCCCGTGGCTGCGCCGTTGTCGTTGACCGTCTGTCACCTCGCGGCCTCAGCTACAGCGATGGAGCTAGCACTTTAATGCCTAACCCCCGCGCGCGCCGCCGCGCGCCTGCAGCCAACCGCCCTAACCCGCGGCGCACGCATCCGAGCAGGCCACGCCCGGTTCAGCCCGCAGAGCCGCGCTCAGAACTCGACCTGGCCCTCGCAGCCGCGGCCGCACTGCCGCCGCCGCCGCCCGCCGAGTTCAGCGAGTTCGGCCTCGATCCCAGGATCGTCGCCGTCCTGAACGCCACCGGTATCACCGCGCCGTTCGCGATCCAGGCCCGCGCGCTGCCGGATGCGCTGGCCGGGCGGGACGTTCTCGGCCGCGCGGAGACCGGGTCCGGCAAGACGCTGGCCTTCGGCCTGCCGATGCTGAGCCGGATCGCGGCTATCGGCGGCCGGGCGCGGGCGACGGCGCCGCGCGGACTGGTCCTGGTCCCGACTCGCGAGCTTGCCGAGCAGGTCTCGGGGGTGCTTAAGCCGCTTGGCCGCAGCCTGGGCCTGCTGGTGACCACCGTCTACGGCGGAGTCTCGATCGGGCGCCAGATTGACCGGCTGAGCCGCGGCGTCGACGTCGTCGTGGCCACTCCCGGTCGGCTGATAGACCTCCTGGACCGGAGGGCCTGCTCGCTGGCCGACGTCCAGGTGACCGTGCTCGACGAGGCTGATCACATGGCCGATCTCGGGTTCTTGCCGTCGGTCACTCGCATTCTCGACCTGACCCCGGCTGGCGGTCAGCGGCTGCTTTTCTCAGCCACCCTGGACCGGGGTGTTGACCGGCTTGTGCGCGCTTACCTGACCGATCCCGCCCTGCACGCAGTCGAGCCGCACGGCGTCCCCGGCGGCGCGGCTGAGCATGCCACGCTTGTGCTCGACATGGCTGACAAGGTGCCGGTGGCCGCGGAACTGGCCGGGCGGCCTTCCCGGACGCTGTTCTTCGTCCGCACCAAGCACGGCGCCGACCGGCTCGCCCGGCAGCTGGAGCGGGCCGGCGTTGCGGCGGCGGCAATCCACGGGGACCGGAACCAGAATCAGCGCCAGCGCGCCCTCGACGCGTTCGCCGCCGGTCATCCGCGGGTCCTGGTCGCCACCGACGTCGCCGCGCGCGGGCTGCACGTGGATGGCATCGAGCTCGTCGTCCACTTCGACCCGCCTCGCGACCACAAGGACTATCTGCACCGCTCCGGCCGGACGGCGCGGGCTGGCGCGACTGGGATGGTCGTCGCGCTCGCGCAGCGCGACGAGGTACGGAACCTTGAGCGACTGCACCATGCGGCAGGCGTCACGCCGACCCGGCACCACGACGTGACGGCGGCCCACCCGGTCGTGGCGGAGATCGCGGCGACCGGCACGCCAGTGCCGCCTCCGCCCGCCCCCGGGCCGGCCAGGCCCCGTCCGGCTGATGCGCCGCCGCGGGTTCGGCGCAGCCAGGCCCGGGCGGCGCGGACGGCCGGCAACCCCGGCCGGAGCGGCGGTCACGGCCAGGCCCAGGCAGGCCGCCAGGCCGGGGGCTCGCGTCCAGGCAAGAGGTCGCGGCCGGGGAACGCCGCGCAACAGGGAAACGGGTCGCGCCCAGGGAGCGGGTCGCGCCTTGCCGGCGGTCCGCGGCGGCCAGCCCGGTAAGTAACCGGACCGTCCCCGGGCTTGCCCGGCAAGCGCTGCACGCCTGTCGAGAGCCGGGCCGGCCCGTGCATCGGCTATGGCCATCGATACCCCGTGCCGATATCGGGGCGGCTGTTATGCCCGCCGGGATATCCCGGTGACCACCCATGCCCGGCCGAGGGCGCTGCAATACAAAACCACGATCACCAGGACCAGAGCACGTTGCAGCCCGGCACTCCGGGTGTTCACCAGGAGCGCTATGGCGAGGCCGAGCTGCACCGAGTAAGCCGCCGCCGAGATCGACGCGAAGGCGATGTTCAGGTTCCTGGCTCGAAAGCCGCGGGAGAAATTCCCGGCCCGCTTTGCCCTCGGTATCAGCCGCCTGGTGGCCACCAGGCCGAAGGCTGCCACGACCAGGCTTGACAGCCCGAGCACGGCCGAGCCCCCGGTGAGGGCCACGATCGACACCAGGAAGATGTCTACCAGCGCAACGAAAGCGCTCCCGGCGAGCACAGTTCGCAGCTCCCTGGTTGTGGGGTTCTCGTCATCGGCATTGACGACCGATACGGCGACGACCAGCAGTCCCAAGATGGCAGCGGACGCGCCTGCGCTTGCGATGAAGAAATCGTCAAAGTGGCCAAGCACAACGCCACCGTATCGGGCATCGGCGGGCATTTAACGAGGCTTGCGGGACCGCGTACCGTAAATCCGCAGCCAGCTGAATCGCGTCCTAACCGCCCGGCCCGGCAGGCAATCTGCCTTGCTCAGCGGCGGGCGTCGTCGCTGGCCGCCGGGTTAGGCCGGGATGGCCTGCCGCCGACGAAGTCTTCCCAGTCGGTCTGCAGCGGGGCCCAGCGCTGATCGAATTCGGCGGCCCGGCGCGTCGCCCGTTCCAGCCGCTTGCCTCGGTAGCTATGTCGCGCCCAGATCGACGCCGGCCGCGCGAGACGCAGCGCCCCGATCACCCCGACCGGCGGCAGGAAGAGCCCGAACAGCGCCGACCGGTACTTTCCCTTCAGAACGCAGATCAGGGAGAGCACGCCGTCGACGATGAGAACCCCGGTCGCGGTCAGGCGAAATGACAGCTCGAAACCGTCGACGTCTCGCACGCCGAATGGGCTGAACCCAACGAGGGCCAGCCCGAGGCAGGCGGCCGTCAGGCTGACCGCCTCGACTGAAAGCTGGCCTTCGCCGCTCCAGTAGACGTCCTGCAGATGCAGGATCAGGGCGAACTCATCGAGTACGAGCGAGGTGCCGAT
>DASPWG010000139.1:0-41370 GCA_035621915.1 Streptosporangiaceae bacterium | reverse complement strand
GCGGCCGGCAGGGTCGAGTCACGCAGCACGGCCCCTGCCGAGTTGAGGTACTTGATCAGCTTCAGCGACAGCGGGCTGCCCAGGTAGTCCAGACGCGCGTCCATCGTCATCTCCTTGCGGTTCTAGCGGGTTCTTCCTCTGCTCACTAGCTACGACGAGATAGCCCCGCGGAATGTGAGACGGGGCGACACGCCGGCACGACATGTGGTGCTTCGGATCGCGTGACTTCCTACATATGGTGTTGCTCGCAGCTGGTTCTGTGGGCCATCCAGGCTCATGGAGGCAAGAGGGAACCCGGTGCGAGTCCGGGACTGCCCCGCAGCGGTGAGCGGGAACGACAGCCGTCCCCGTCGCAGTGCGCGACGGGAGCAGCACTGGGCCTGGCGGCCTGGGAAGCGACGGCCAGTAGGAAACGCCCAGCCGGACTTACCGGCCTGGCGTTACGCCCGCGAGTCCGAAGACCTGCCAGCGCGCCGCGCGCGTCACGCGCGCGGCGGCTCCGGCCGCGCGGGACGGCCGACGGGCACCGCGCCTGCCGTCCGGGCAGGCCGCCGCTCCGTCCTCGCCTGCGCGATCCGGGCCATCCGGGACGAGCTCGCGAGGAGAGAGCCATGACGGTAGCCACCGCCGGATCCGGCACCCGCACCCAGGTCGGCATGCAGGTCCGCAAGCGCAACGGCGACACCGAGCCGGTCGACGTGAACAAGATCGTGCGGGCCGTGCAGCGGTGCGCGGGCGGGCTGGACGAGGTCGACCCGATGCGGGTCGCCACCAAGACGATCAGCGGGCTCTACGACGGCGCAACCACGGCCGAGCTTGACCGGCTGTCGATCCAGACCGCAGCCGAGATGACAGGCGAGGAGCCGCAGTACTCGCGGCTGGCCGCGCGGCTGCTGGTCGGCTACGTCGCCAAGGAAGTCCGCGGCCAGGGAATCGCCTCGTTCAGCCAGTCGGTCGCCCTCGGGCACGCCGAGGGCATCATCGGCGATGAGACCGCCAGGCTCGTCAAGGACAACGCCCGCAAGCTGGACTTCGCTATCGACGAGCAGGCTGACCTGCAGTTCGAGTACTTCGGCATCAGGACCGTCTACGACCGGTACCTGCTGCGGCACCCGGCGAGCCGCCAGGTCATCGAGACGCCGCAGTATTTCCTGCTCCGCGTCGCCTGCGGACTGTCCAGGAACCCGGCGGAGGCCATCGGGTTCTACCGGCTGATGTCGTCGCTGGCCTACCTGCCAAGCTCCCCCACGCTGTTCAACTCCGGCACCAGTCACCCGCAGATGTCCTCGTGCTTCCTTGTCGACTCGCCGCGCGACGACCTGGACTCGATCTACGCCAGGTACGCCCAGGTGGCCAGGCTGAGCAAGTTCTCCGGCGGCATCGGCATCGGCTTCTCCAGGGTGCGTTCCCGCGGCGCGCTGATCCGCGGCACCAACGGCCAGTCCAACGGCATCGTTCCGTGGCTGCGCACGCTCGACTCCTCCGTCGCGGCGGTCAACCAGGGCGGCCGCCGCAAGGGCGCCGCCTGCGTGTACCTGGAGCCGTGGCATCCCGACATCGAGGAGTTCCTCGAACTGCGTGACAACACCGGCGAGGACGCGCGCCGCACTCACAACCTGAACCTGGCTAACTGGATCCCTGACGAGTTCATGCGCCGCGTCGAGGCCGACGAGATGTGGTCGCTCATCGACCCGGACGTCGTGCCGGAACTGCCCGACCTGTGGGGCGAGGCGTTCGACACGGCCTACCGCGCCGCCGAGGCCGACGGGCGTTACGTCCGGCAGGTGAAGGCACGCGACCTTTACGCGCGGATGATGCGCACGCTGGCGCAGACCGGCAACGGCTGGATGACGTTCAAGGACACATCAAACGCCAAGTGCAATCAGACCGAGCAGGCCGGAAACGTGGTGCACCTGTCGAATCTGTGCACGGAGATCACCGAGGTGACGACGGACTCGCAAACCGCCGTCTGCAATCTCGGCTCTGTCAACCTCGCCAGGCACCTGACCACTGACCAGCGCGGCGACCTGGCTGTGGACTGGGCGAAGCTGCGGGCCACAGTGCGGACGGCCGTGCCGTTCCTGGACCGGGTGATCGACCTGACCTTCTACCCGGCCGAGCAGGCGGCTGCCTCGAACCCGCGCTGGCGGCCCGTTGGCCTCGGCGTAATGGGCCTGCAGGACGTGTTCTTCGCGCTCCGGCTCCCGTTCGACTCGCCGGCCGCACGCGAGCTGTCGGCGCGGATCGCCGAGGAGATCTACCTGACCGCACTCGAGGCGTCCGCCGACCTCGCGCAGGAGCACGGCGCGCACCCGGAGTTCCCGCAGACGCGGGCGGCCGCCGGAGTGCTGCAGCACGACCTGTGGCACGTTTCCGGTACGCAGGATGCGCGGTGGAAGGCACTGCGCAAGCGGATCGGCAAAACGGGCCTGCGGAACTCGCTGCTGATCGCCATCGCGCCGACGGCGACGATCGCGTCCATCGCCGGCTGCTATGAGTGCATCGAGCCGCAGGTCTCCAACCTGTTCAAGCGCGAGACCATGTCCGGGGAGTTCCTCCAGGTCAATACCGCGCTAGTGGCCGAGCTCAAGCAGCGCGGGTTGTGGACAGCCGAGATCCGTGACGCGGTCAAGCGGGCCGAGGGATCGCTGCAGGGTATCGCGGCGATCCCGGCCGAGGTCCGCGAGCTGTTCCGCACGGCGTGGGAACTGCCGCAGCGGGCACTGATCGACATGGCCGCCGCGCGCGGGCCGTTCATCGACCAGAGCCAGTCGCTGAACCTGTTCCTGGCCGCGCCGTCCATACCGAAGCTCTCCTCGATGTACCTGCACGCCTGGAAGTCCGGCCTCAAGACCACCTACTACCTGCGCTCCCGGCCCGCCACCCGGATCGCGCAGGCAACGGTCGCCCTGCCGGGCACGCCGTCCAGCCAGGTCAGTGACGCCAGCGCCGTCGCCTGCTCGCTGGAGAACCCCGAGACCTGCGAGGCATGCCAGTGACTACCACGCAGCGCCGCATGCTCCTGGACCCCGGCATGGACCTGACGCTCCGCCCCATGCGCTACCCGGCCTTCTACGACCGGTTCAGGGACGCCATCAAGAACACCTGGACGGTCGAGGAGGTGGACCTGCACTCCGACCTGGCCGACCTCGGCAAGCTGTCACCGGCAGAACGGCACCTCGTCTCCAGGCTCGTCGCGTTCTTCGCGACCGGGGACACGATCGTGGCGAACAACCTCGTCCTCAACCTCTACCAGCACGTGAACTCCCCGGAAGGACGGCTGTACCTGTCCCGGCAGCTTTTCGAGGAAGCCGTGCACGTGCAGTTCTACCTCACGCTGCTGGACACTTACGTGCCGGACGAGACCGAGCGCGCGGCGGCGTTCGCGGCGGTGGAGAACATCCCGTCCATCGCGCGCAAGGCCGAGTTCTGCTTCCGCTGGATCGACTCCATATTCGAGTTGCGGCAGCTGCGGACGGCCACGGACCGCAGGTCGTTTCTGCTGAACCTGATCTGCTTTGCCGCGTGCATCGAGGGACTGTTCTTCTACGGCGCCTTCGCCTACGTGTATTTCCTGCGCTCCCGCGGGCTGCTCAACGGGCTTGCCTCCGGAACCAACTGGGTATTCCGCGACGAGTCGATGCACATGGCGTTCGCGTTCGATGTCGTGGACACGGTGCGGGCGGAGGAGCCTGAGCTGTTCGACGGGCAGCTGACGGAGCAGGTGCGGACCATGCTCGGCGAGGCGGTCGAGTGCGAGGTCCAGTTCGCGGCGGACCTGCTGGGCCAGGGCGTGGCCGGGCTGTCGCTGGCCGACATGCGCGCCTACCTTGAGCATGTCGCCGACCGGCGGCTGGCCAGGCTCGGCATCGAGCCGCTGTACGGGTCGGCCAACCCGCTCCAGTTCATGGAACTGCAGGACGTCCAGGAGCTCTCGAACTTCTTCGAGCGGCGCGTCTCGGCCTACCAGGTGGGGGTGACTGGCGCGGTGGCCTTCGACCACGACTTCTAACCCTGCTGAGCCAGAGTCACAGCGATCTCGAGCGGCCACGGCCTGGTACTCCTCGCCGAGGCCGTCGGCCGGATCGTGCGCTGACATAGCCTGGCCTTCATGACCGGCTATGGCGCGGACCCGCAGGTAGTTCCGTACCTGCTCTACGAGGACGCGGGCGCGGCGATGGACTGGCTGATCAGGGTGTTCGGCTTCACCGAGCGTGCGCGCGATCAGCAGTCGGACGGCGTGGTGCGGCACGGCGAGCTGTCCCTGGACGGCGGGGGCGTGATCATGCTGGGCTCCCCCGGCGGCAGCTTCCGCGGGCCAGCCAGGCTCGGCGAGGTGACGCAGCTGCAGTGCGTCACCGTCACCGATCTCCTGGCGCACCGGGAGCGGGCCCGGGCGGCGGGCGCCGAGGTGTCGCAGGTCTCGATGCGCGCGAACCGGGCACGCAGCTACACCGTCGACGACCCCGAAGGTCACCGCTGGTACTTCAGCGAGCCGCTGTAGCTGACGAGGACCGCTGCTGCTCCGCACTGCGGTCCCACTGGATGTGATGGCTGAACATCCAGGCCTGCTTGTCCATGGCCTCCGGGGTGGCGCCCTTGGCGAGAATGCGGGGCAGCACCAGGTCCCTGACCACGCGCATGACTGGCCCCGTGGTCTTGGTGCCGCCCATCTTCGCGCCCCAGGCGGCGATTGCCTCGACTCGGCCGCGCCGCAGTTGCTCGTACGCTGCCAGCGCGACCGCCACGTCATCGCTGTCGCGCAGGCACTGAGCCAGCACCACGGCGTCCTCGAACGCCAGTGACACGCCCTGCCCGGTCGACGGGGAGACCGCGTGCGCGGCATCGCCGATGACAACCATCCGGCCGTCGTGCCAGGTCGGGATCGACGGGATGTCGTACTGGTTGCCGAGCAGGATTCCGGACGTAGTGGAGGCAACGATTCGCGCCGCAGGGCCGCTGTCATGCTCAAGCAGGCTGACGAGCCGGGCTCGCAGCCGATCCGGGCCGGCCGCCGCGATCTCGGCGGCGGATAGCTCGTTGCGGGACGGCGGGTTGGCGAACCACCACACCTCGCCATCGGGGCTGACCGTGTACCCGAAGAAGCAGCGCTTCCCCCAGATCATCGCGTAGTCACCGCCGTCCGGCTCGACGCCAGGCGTGCGGGTGAAACCGCCGACGTTGCCCATGCCGGTGTAGCGGGGCCCCGGCGCGGCCGGGTCGATCAGCGCGCGGACGGTCGAGCGCAGCCCGTCGGCGCCGATCAGCACGTCACCGGACGCGCTGGTGCCGTCGGCGAAGCTGGCAGTGATCCCGCCGGGCACGGACGCGGCGCCGACCAGCTTCTTGCCATGCTCGATCCGCACCCCTCTGCGGGTGGCCAGGTCGTACAGCGCGCCGTACAGGTCGGCGCGGCGCAGGCTGCGGGTCACGGTCCCATCCGCCAGGACCGGGCCGATGGCCATCGCGCCCAGCGACTTGCCGGTGCCGCTGAAGAACCGGATCTTCCCTGTCGGGAAGCCCAGATCACGCACCGTTCCGTCGGCGTCCACCGCGCTGAGGGCGTCCAGCCCGTTGACGGCAAGGGTCAGGAACACGCCCTGGTCGAGCCCGGCCGAGTGCTCGTAAGCCTCGTAGATGACCGGCTCCCAGCCGGCCTTGACCAGCGCTATCGCCGCGGCCGTTCCGGCCGGCCCGGCTCCGGTAATCAGTGCCCGTGGCATGAGAACCGCCTTCCGTATTTCATTCGTTCGACCGAACGAATATAAGTGCTAGGCTACCGCCATGTCAAAGCGCCAGTCCGCGGGCATCGAGGCGGACCAGGAGCGCGCCGAGCTAGTCGAGCGGCTCAACATGGCCGGCCGTGAGGTCAGCGCCGCGACGATCATGTTTCACACTGCCCTCGCGCAGCGCCGCGGCCTGTCCGCTATCGAGGAGAAGACCCTCGACATCCTGCTGCGCGACGGGCCGCTGACCCACGCCGGGCTGGTCGCGGCGACCGGCCTGGCACCGGCCTCGGTCACCGGGCTGATCGACCGGCTGGAGGACAAGGGCTATGCGCGCCGGTCCGCGCACCCGGGCGATGCCCGCAGGATCCTTGTCACCGCCGACGCGGACCGCATCGCGGCCGAGCTGACCCCGCTATTCGGCCCGTGGACCCAGTCACTGAGCGAGCTGTACGCCACCTACACCACCGGCCAGCTCGAGACGATCTGCGACTTCATGACCCGCGCCGCGGCCAGGCAGCGAGACGCCGCCGCCGAGCTTGCCGTGCCCGCTGATGACCGCGCGGACCGCAGGAACCCGGCCGGCCGCTCCGGCCGCCGGGACGGGCGCAGGGCCTCGGGCTGACCTCAGCGCCAGCGCCCGCAGGTCAGAGCCAGCCGAGCTCGTCCGCTGCCCGGACCGCCTCGGTCCGGTTGCGTGTTCCAGTCTTGGCGATCGCGGCGGACAGATAGTTGCGGACCGTTCCCTCGGAGAGGAACAGCTTCTCGGCGATCTCCGCCACGGTTCCGCCCGGCCTCGCGGCCACCAGCACGTCGCGCTCCCTGGCGGTGAGCGGCGAGGCGCCAGCCGCCAGCGTGGTCGCCGCGAGCGCCGGGTCGACGACCCGCTGGCCAGCCGCTACCCGGCGGATCGCGTCGGCCAGCCGTTCCGGCGGGGCGTCCTTGACGACGAATCCGCATGCGCCGGACTCCATCGCCCGCCGCAGGTAACCCGGCCGCCCGAACGTGGTGAGGATGAGCGACCTGCAGTGCGGCACTTCCTGGGCCAGGACGCCCGCCACCGCCAGGCCGTCGATTCCGGGCATCTCGATGTCGAGCAGCGCGACGTCGGGCTGGTGCGCCTTCGCCGCCGCCACCACCTCGTCACCGCGGCCGACCGACGCGACAACCTCGAAGTCGTCCTCCAGCTCGAGCATCACCCCGAGCGCGCTGCGGATCAGCGCCTGGTCGTCGGCCAGCAGCAGCCGGATGCGGGCCGTCACCTGGCGCCGTCCGGAGCCAGCGTCACCAGCAGCCGCCAGCCGCCGGCCTGGAGTGGCCCGGCGTCGATGCAGCCGCCAGCCTCCGCCACCCGCTCGCGCAGGCCGCTGAGCCCATTGCCGGGCGGCACGCCTGCGCCGGGAGCCGGCTCACCGTGTCCGTCGTCCACGATCTCGACGGCCGACGGCGACAGCCGGACTGCGCACGAACTCGCCCTGGCATGCCGCACGACGTTGGTCAGCCCCTCGCGCACCGCCCAGCCGAACAGCTCCTGGTGCGCGGGGTCGACAACGTCGGTGGCCGTGGGCAGGTCGGCGGCGATGCCCGACGCCCGGAGCAGCTCGCGGCCGCGGGCAAGCTCGCCTGCCAGGGTGACATCCCGGTAGCCGGAGACCGCGCTGCGGACGTCGGCCAGCGCCTGCCTGCAGAGTTCCTCGACCTCGGCGATCTCGCTGACCGCCCGCCTTGGGTCGGCGGCGCCGAGCCGCCGGGCAAGGCCGGCCTTGACCGTGATCGTGGTCAGCGAGTGCCCGAGCAGGTCGTGCAGGTCGCGGGCGATCCTCATCCGCTCGTTCTCCGCGGCTAGCTGGGCCAATTCGGCTCGCGCCTCGGCGAGCGCCTGGCTCCCCCGCAGCGTCTGGAGGACGGCGAAGGTGACGAGCGCGACGACCGGGATGGCTACCGGCGTGACGTCATCGAACGACTTGCCCAGGCTTACGTGCCAGGACGAGATCAGTACCGGGACGATGAGCGCCGCCGCCGAGAAGGCCACGACGATCGGCACGCACCAGCGCCCGAGACGTGCGACGACAATGATTGTCAGGAAGACGAACGCGAGGAACCCCGCCGCGCGGGCAAAAGGCAGCTCGGCCAGGGACAGGGCGAGCAGCAAGCCGAAACACGCCCAGAATCTCGGCCAGGATGGCTCCCGCGACATCAGTAGCGGCAGGGCGAGCCAGCACACGGCAAAGGCGGCGAGGAGGCCATAGCCGGCTACCCGGTCCGCGCCGCGGGAGTTCTGCGTGACCGAGATGACCACGTAGACCGTGTAGACAAGCGGCAGTGCCGCAAGCGTGACCCGACGCCAGCCGCCGGCCCACCGGCGCTGAGTCGCTACCCACTCGGCCTCGCCCGGCGTGACCGGCGGGATGTCCGTGGCCATCTCGGTCTCCATACTTCTGCAGGGTAATGCGACTTACGCGCTGGTCAGGCCCTGGCGGCATTCCGACGGTAGGCCAGCCCGGCGACCGGCACCAGGACGATAGTCCAGACGACGATCACGATCCACGCTTCCGCCGGCCAGCCGCCCGTGCTCATGACGACGGTCTTCCCGGCCTGCACCAGCCAGTACGACGGCAGCGCCTTCATGACATCGAATAGCGGCCCGGACTTGGCAAGCTCGAAGCCGTAGACGCCGCCGAACAGCGAGAACAGGATGACGATCCCGCCCAGCGCCGGCGCCAGCGCGTCCACCGGCATGAGGTAGCCGAGGACGAACCCGATGACCACGAACGGAGCAAGGCCGATGAGGATCAGGCCCGCCATCTCCAGCCACTGGCTTGCCGAAAGGCGCACCCCCAGCGACGCGCCCGCCAGGAAGAGCAGCACCAGCGTCGGCAGCGCCAGCAGGTAGGCGGTGATCACCTTCGCGGCCAGGTCGGTGCGGGCCCGCAGCGGCGTAATGCGCAGCTGCCTGGTCCAGCCGCCCGCTATGTCACGAGCGATGCGCGCCCCCGGCCCGACCGCGGCGAACATAGACCCGTACACCGCCATCGCGGTCATGAAGTACAGCGGGAACCTCGTTCCGTTGACCATGGCGTGCCGTTGCCCGGACGCCACCCCGTAGAACAGCAGGAGCGGCAGCGCCAGCGTTACGCCGTAGAACACGCGGTTGCGCAGCGTGCGGAGGACCTCATAGCGGAAGTGGGTAACGGTGCTCATCGTGCTGCCTCCAAGACCTCTGCGGTGGTCTCGCCCTGGTCTGCGGTGAGTTCCATGAATGCCTCCTCCAGGCTGCCGCCGCGCACCTCGATGTCGCGGATGCCGGGGAAGGCGGCAAGCACTGCCCGGAGGACCGCGTCGGCATCGGAGCAGGACAGGATGACCGTGTCTCCGTGCCGGTCAGCGGCGAGCACACCGGGCAGCGCGCGCAGCGCACCCATCTCAGCGCCCGGCAGCGTCCCCCTGATCGTCCGCGACGCGGCCTGCGCCTTGATCTGCGTCGCAGGGCCGTCGGCGACGACCTGCCCGGCTGCGATCAGGACGATCCGGTCGGCATAGGCGTCGGCCTCCTCCAGGTAATGCGTTGCGAACAGCACTGTCTTGCCCTGCCCGGCGATCTGCCGCATCGACTGCCAGAAGTCGCGGCGGCCCTCCACGTCGATGCCCGCGGTGGGCTCGTCAAGGAGCAGCAAGTCGGGGTTGCCGACGAGCGCCGCGGCGAATCTGACCCGCTGCGCATGGCCGCCGGACAGCTTCGTTGTCCACTGACCGGCGAACGCATCGGCGCCGGTCAGCCGGAGGACCTCGTCGACCCCGAGCGGCGCGGGGTAGTACGACGCGGTCAGCGCGATGAGCTCGCGCACCCTGAGATGGTCGAGTGGCCGGCCGGACTGCAGCATGCCGCCAATCCAGCCTGCCTGCACGGCCTTGGCCGGCGGGAGCCCGAAGACCGAGATGGTCCCGTGGTCCGGCCTGGTGAGGCCGAGCATCATGTCGATGGTGGTGGACTTGCCCGCGCCATTCGGTCCGAGCAGCGCAACGGTCTCGCCCGGAGCTATCGCCAGGTCGAGCGCCCGGACCGCGCGCACAGCGCCGTAGGACTTGGACAGGCCCGCCAGTACGATCCCGCCTTCGGGACCAGCGTCAGTAACCATGGCACGAGGCTGCCGCAGACGCGGTAGCGCCCTGTAGTGCCGCGGTTAACAGCTTCCCGGTGACAAATGTCAGATCAACTGGCCAGGGCTCAGGCAGGCTTCGCTAGCTGGCTTGCCGGTGGCTCCGGGTCGTCCGTCCTGCCCGCAGGCTCGGCGGGCAGCGTCGCGCTGCGCTCGATGACCCCCAGGCTGTCGTGCAGCGCCTGCCAGGCCTTGCTGAGGCTGCTAGCGATGGGCAGGTCACCGCGGATGCTCCCGGCCGGGTCGGCCTTGTCCCCGAGAGCGGCCAGCGTGGCGCGCCCCTTCGCGACGATCACCGGATCGGCAGCCTCGATCGTCAGCCGATCCTCCGTGACGCGGATCACCATCTGGCGGCGCCCGGCTTCTTCCGGCAGTTCGTCGCTGGTGCCGGTGATATCCGCCGTGCGCAGTGCATCCCTGGCCTGGCCAAGGTCGACACCGAGCGCCGCGAGAACGCGCGCGGCCGCCGAGTCGGCGTCGGACAGCGTGGCGAGCAGCAGGTGATGCGAGCCGACCGGCTGCGTTCCGGCCAGCCTGGCCGCCTCGGTCAGCGTGGTGTCCGCGGCCGGCGTGGCACTCAGCGCCTGCTCGACCGTCGCCGGCGAGACCATCTCGGCTGGGTCAGCCGCAGCCCGCCTGCGCAGCCAGCGGCGGTGCAGGCCAGCCTCGGCAAACCCCGTCGGCAGGAGGCTGAGCACCGCGCCGCGGATCGCGTCGAGATCGCCATGCTGCCGGAGGACCTGAGCGCCGACGCCATCGCCTTCCCTGATGACCCCCAGCAGGATGTGCTCGGTCCCGATGTAGTTGTGGTGCAGTTGCAGCGCCTCGCGGAGCGCGAGCTCCAGTGTCTTCTTGGCCCGCGGCGTGAAGGGAATGTGCCCGCTCGGCGTCGCGTCGCCGGTGCCGACGATCGAGGCCACTTCCTCGCGGGCTGGCTCCAGCGACAGGCCGAAGCCCGCGAGGGCGCGGGCCGCGAACCCCTCGGGCTCGCCGAGTAGGCCGAGCAGGATGTGCTCGGTGCCGATGTAGTTGTGGCGCAGCCGCCTGGCCTCTTCCTGGGCCAGGACGACGACGTGGCGGGCGCGGGACGTGAATCTCTCGAACATGGAAACCAAGCCTGCAGGGGAGATTCAACCCCGTCAATACCATGCTAATAATAGGGATAACACTGCGACAGTGGGGCGCGGCGGGTGCGGGACGGGACAGCCGGACGCAACAGGCAGACGGGACTGATGAGCCATGGAATGGGAAGACCGCCTCGATGACTGGGAGCTCGAGCTTGAGCTGACCGCCCAGCTGGAGGGATCGGACTGGGTCACGCTCGAGCGCGCGGCCGCCGACACGGGCGTCTCCCGCGCCGCGCTGCGAAGCTGGTACCGCACCGGGCAGATCCCGTCCCGCCTGGTGGACGGCCCGCACGGGCCGCAGCGGCTTGTGCCGCTCGCGCTCGTCGCGAGCCGCGCCGAGGCGTCGCCGCGCCTGCGCAGGAGCGCGGAGCGGCGGCTGGCTGACGAGGCCCAGCTGGAAATCCTGAGGCACCGCGTCGACCAGCTAGAGCTTCGGCTGGCGGCGCTGGAGCAGCGGACGGCCGGCGCTCGCCAGGAATCGCCCTAGCCAGGACGAGGCCGTCGCTGCAGCTTGGCGAGCGCCTTCCTGAAGCCCAGCTTCCGGTCTTGCCACCCGACCGCTCGCTGCGGCGCGCGGCAATGCTGGCATACAGCGGCTAGCCGAAGGAGTCCCGCAACCGGTCTTCCTGCTGGATGGCCAGGTCAGAGCGGATCAGTTCCATGCGCTCGTCCCGGAATGCATCGATGACAGGCTCGATGGCGGCGTCCGAACTCAGCAGCACCAGCGCCGAAGTTCCCGGCGTCATGTCCTGCTCGACTGAGTCGATCATCGACCCGTCGATGTTCCCATGCCTGATCTTGTGCGCCAGCGCTGACACCATTCCGCCCTCGACGGTGACGTGCTCCTGAGTCGTCGGCTTGGACGCATGCTGCGGCCACCGGATGACCGCGACGTCTTGCAGATTGATCAGCTTCTGGGAGTCGAGTCGCTTGAGCTTGAGCACGGCGTCATCGGCTCCTTCGGTATCCGGGAACCGCCATGCAGTGGTAGTCATCTCGCATCCGCTCCTTCCGCTGGGGATCGGCCGCCCGCGAGCACAGGAAACTGCCCCCGTCGGGCCGGCGGACGTAACGGAAACTAGCCGCCTGGCCGACTGCGGGCACCCCCCTAAACGGGTGAATTTCAGGCTCGCCCGCCATGCGGCGCACACGCGCGGCACGCTGTCCCGAAAGGTGTGCCTATCCCAGTGAAGGCGGCAATTATCGCATTCCGTACTGACCGGTGCGGCGACTGGTGTTAGCACTACGACTGGCGCGTCCTTGCGCCTGAGGTCAGCCCCAGTGCTGAAGACTGGGACACGGGCAGGCGATGCCTGAGCGAACATCGGGGGCAAGGGTGAGCACTGACAACGGGGAGAGCGGGGAGAAGGGCTGGTTCGACGACCTGGACGGCGTCGGGGGCGAGGGCGGGCCGGCCGTGGCTGCCGACGGCCCCGTCCTCGGGGAGCGGACAGGGCTAGGCGAACGGCCGGGGCTCGGGGAGCAGGCCGGGCTCGGCGATCGGGCTGCGCCTGACGGGCCGGCCGGACACCGCAGGCACGGGACCGGCTGGGCCGCGGACGCTGGCGACCGGACCTGGCCCCGGCTGGCCTGGTCCCTTATCGCGCTGCTGACGGCAAGCATGGTGCTCGGACTAACGTGCGCGGTGTGGTTAGCCGACAGGGCCTTTAGCCAGCTCGACCAGACGGAACGGACCATCGTGAACCTGGTCAGTTCCACCCAGGCATCAAGTCAGGCGTTCGCCGTCTCCCAGGATGGCGCCCGGCAGGCTTACGTCTCCTCGCAGATCTCGCTCAACCAGTCGGAAGCGCAGAAGAACCGCGAGCAGGCTCAGCTCGACCGCTCGCTCATCGCCCTGGCCAAGGCGCAGGCGGCAACTCAGCGCGCTGACGCCCAGCTCGCCTACGCCGAGGCAGCACTCGACGAGGCGCGGGCGCACCAGTCACCGCCCAGTTCTGGCGGAGACGCGGTGCTCCGTGCCAGCAGCCAGACAGCACATGCGGGCTAGGCGAGGCTGGCCGATCTGACGCTGCGGGGGAATTCGGTTGGCGGACAACACCGGCAACGGCGGACGGCCTGCGAACCACGCCAGGCCGCCGAGACGGCCGCTAGCGGACCAGGACCGGTTCGGCCTGCTGCTCGTGCTGCTGATCTGCACGTACGTGGTGTCGGCTTTCACCAAGGGCAGGTGGACTGACGGCGCGCAGGTCGTGCTCTACGGGGCGGCTGCGATCCTGTCCCTGCGGACGTCCGACGTGCCAAAACGGTATGCCGGGATCATCGCCGCAGGCCTCCTCGCCGGGACCGCGATCATGGTGGCGCTGGCGCTCATCTCACGGACCGGACTCGGGATCGCCAACATCTGGGTCGCGCTCGTCATGCTCTTCGTGGTCTGCGTCATCGTCTACAGCGTGCTCTCCAAGGACGAGGTGACTATCCAGAGCATCTACGGCGCCTTCAGCGCTTACATGATTCTCGGCCTGATGTTCTCGTCGATCTTCTCGGCCATCGACCACCTTGGCGGCGGTCACTTCTTCGCCCACGGCGAGCCCGCCAATACCGAGACGTTCCAGTACTTCAGCTTCACGACGCTGACCACGCTCGGATACGGCGACTTCACCGCTGCCGGCCCTCCGGGGCGCGCGATCGCCGTACTGGAAGCGCTCACCGGTCAGGTCTTCCTTGCCACCCTGGTGGCCCGCCTCGTCGCTGCGTTCAGGTCGCCGCGACAGCGCGCGCAGTGAGCACGCTCGGCCTAGTGTCGGGGTATGGCGCAGGCCCGGTATGACCAGGTAGCCGACTTCTACGTTGCAGGATGGGAAGGCACCGGCGATCCGGCCTCCCTGGCGCTGCTTGATCTGCTCGGACCTCCGCACGGCCTGCGCGTGCTTGACCTGGCATGCGGCCACGGGCGCACCGCGCGAGAGCTCGCCAGACGCGGAGCGACAGTTGTCGGCGCGGACATCTCCTCGGTGCTGCTCGGCAGGGCACTGCAGGCCGAGCGCGAAGGTCCGCTTGGCGTCAGGTACCTGCGTGCCGACGCGGCCGCGCTGCCGCTCGACGATGCCGGGTTCGACGCCGTGACGTGCAACTTCGGCCTGTCCGACATCGATGACCTAGACGGCACGCTGGCCGGCGTCGGGCGCGCGCTGCGCCCGGGCGGACGATTCGTGTTCTGCGTCCTGCATCCCTGCTTCCCCGGCGGCCCTGACGTGTCGGGTTCGTGGCCAGCGGATGGCCGCTACTACGACGAGCGGCGCTGGAACGCCACCGGGGCACTGTCGGGGCTGCGCGCGCTAGTCGGGGCCAACCACCGCACGCTCGCCACCTACCTCAACGCGCTGCGCCGGCACGGCCTGTGGCTGGATCTCCTGAGCGAGCCGGCGCCGACTCCGGAGTGGAGCGCCATACGCGGGGACGCGGGCCGACATCCGCTATTCCTGGTCGCACGCTGCATCAAGGCACCCCGGCCGCCGGCTCACAGTTCCGCCTTCGCGCACACGCAGAACTCGTTGCTCTCCGGGTCGGCCATGACCACGTAATCGTCGCCGGGCTCCTGGTGGTGCCGCACGGCCCGTGCCCTGACGTTCCTGGCTAACGAGTAGCAGCAGCCTCAACGGTCAGGTGCGGTGTGCTGGCGATGGTCTGCAGCACGACGCAATAGCGCTCGGTAAGACGCAGCAGCGTGGCCAGATCTTCCTTACTGGCGTCACTGTCGAGTTCGAACCGGACGCTGATCGCCCGGAATCCCACCGGCACTTCCTTGTCGATAGCGAGCGTTCCACGAAAGTCGAGTTCGCCCTCCGCGGTCACCGAGCCGCCGCGCACCTCGATGCCCAGGGACGTGGCCACCGACCGCAGGGTGACGCCGGCGCAGGCCGTGAGCGCTTCAAGCAGCATGTCTCCCGAGCACAGCAGCGTGCCGTCGCCGCCAGTCGATGGGTGCAGGCCTGCGGCGGCGAGCGCGCGGCCCGTCTGCACTGAGCAGGAGATGCCCTCGCCGAGAGTCCCGGTTGCCCGCAGTGTCACGACAGCCGCGCCGGGATCCTCCCGGTAGCGGTGCTTCAGCGGTGCCTGTACCGACTGGAGCGTGTCACGGCCGACACGCTCGGCGCCAATGCCAGAGCTCATCGGCCCAGCATGCCAGGACCGGACCGGGTACGGCGATCCTGGCCGGAGTCTGTGTCGGGATAGGCAGGTCCTGTTAGTCGGGGCTGGCCGAGTCGAGGAGCTGGCGCAGCACCATGGTGTACCGGTCCAGGGCGGCCCGGCCCTCGCGCGTGAGAGACACCCCGGTCCTGGCGGTGACGCCGCTGCCCGACTTCACCGTCGTCACGTAGCCGGCCTCCTCTAGCTTGCGCAGGTGCGTGATCAGGTTGCCCGGCGTCAGCCCGATCACGTCCTGCAACCTCGTGAACGACAGGTCGTCGCCCTCGCCTAGCGTCGCCAGGGTCACTACGATCCGCAGCCGCGCAGGTGCGTGGATAACCGAGTCCAGTTCCTCCTCCGTCATGCACGGCCGCGCCTGGCTGAGACGGCCGCGGCCGTCAGGAACCCGAGTCCGCCCGCCAGCCCGTTCACCGCCCAGATCGCTACCGGGCCTGCGAACGCGCTGCCCGCAGCCGTCGCCACCAGCCAGCACCCCAGGCCGCAGACGGCCCAGTTCCTGAACACCGCCGTGCCCGCCACGTAGACCACGCCAGCCACGAATACCGGGCCCGAGGCCGCGATCACGGCGATCACCGCCCGGCTGGCGCCAGCATGGTCGATCGCGGCCTCCAGCGTGTAGATCCCGGCAAAGCCAACCGCCAGTGACAGCCAGTAGATACGCCGCTGCAGCGATGACAGCCCGCCCACCCCGGCTGAAGCCCTTGCCACGATCGCGGCTGTGATGGTCAGGCCGACCAGCACGAGGATGGTCACGCCCCCGGCGGCACCGCCTGTGGGCCCCTGATAGGGCCGCTGCCCGCGCACCGAGAGCCAGAGCCAGCCATAGGCGAGGATGTAGATCACTCCCCAGCCCGCCAGCATCACCGGGTGGCTGAACTGCAACTCGTGCTCGGCGTGCTTGCGAGCGTCCTGCATGATGCCGGCAGCCTCGCGCGCGTCCATGCCCTCGTCCGTGCCCTGGCCGTCCGTCATGTTCGCTCCCGCATTCTCGTGAGTCACTGTGCTTACCAGACCAGCGGGGCTTACCAGACCAGCGGGACGAGGCGCTTGTGCTGCGCGGCGTAAGAACCGTACCTGCGGCCCAGCACGGCCAGCAGGGCGTGCTCCTCGATGGCGATGCGCCACAGGGTCAGCCCTCCGAACACCGCGGCAAAGGTAGCCAGGCTGACCCAGTTCCCGTACAGCACGCCGATCCCGAGAACAGCGAGCAGGCCTCCCGCAAAAGCCGGGTGACGCAGCACGCGGTAGGGCCCAGCCGTCACCACGGGCTGGTCGGGACTGACCTTGACCGCGTAGGTGGAGTACTGGCCCAGGGTACGGAATGACCACGCGCGCAGCGCGGCCCCGGCCACCAGCATGGCCGTGCCGACACCGAAGGCGACGCCCCGGTGTGTCATATCGGCGGCAGGCGCGACAAAGGGCGCCACCATCAGCACGATCACCGCGACGATCGAGCCGAACCAGAAGGCCGTCCAGTAAACCTGCGGGCCCGCCTCGGCGGTGGCCTTGCGCCACGCCCGCTGCCTGGCGAACTGCCTGAACTCCAGGATGTACCAGCCAAGCAGGGCTACTACGTATACCGCACCGACCGGATGGCTGAGGAAGTAGGGCTTCATGGTCTCCTCCGTAGTCCTCACAGACTTACTTTGCGCTCCAAAGCTAGTTCGCTTTGCACTTCAAAGTCAAGGGGGTAGCCGGAGCGCCGGCACTGCGGCGGCAGACTGTGCACCGGAACGGCAATCCCTGCAGGCAGCCCGGAGGCATCGCAATGAGCCGCACACTCACCTCGGTCATCGGCGGCAGCCCGGCGCCGGGCGGCGGCGGCCAGGTCGCCTCGACCAACCCGGCGCGCACCACCGAGGTCGTCGCCCGGGTGGCGCTCGGCGACGCCGAGACGTTCGCGGCGGCCGCCAGGGCCGCGCGGCAGGCCCAGCCTGGCTGGGCCGACGTCCCGGCCCCGGTCCGCGGACGGGCCATCGCCCATATCGGCCGCCTGGTAGAAGCGAACGCGCCATCGCTGGCCAGGCTCATCACCAGGGAGATTGGCAAGCCCTATGCCGAGGCACTGGGCGAGGTCCGCGAGATCGTCGACACCTGCGACTTCTTCCTGGGCGAGGGCCGGCGACTGTACGGGCAGACCGTACCGAGCGAGATGCCCGACAAGCAGTTGTTCACCTTCCGCAACCCGGTCGGCGTGGTGGCGGTCATCACCGCGGGCAATTTCCCCGTCGCGGTGCCGTCGTGGTACCTGATCCCGGCGCTGCTGTGCGGGAACGCGATCGTCTGGAAGCCGGCCGACTACTCGCCCGCCTGCGGGGCCGCGCTGTTCGACCTGCTGACGCACGGCGGCGGCCTGCCCGATGGCGTGCTGAACCTGGTGCAGGCAGACGGCGCAGCAACCTACGCGGGTCTCGAGCGGGCGCTGGCGGAAGGAAACGTCGACAAGGTCGGATTCACCGGCTCCAGTCAGGTCGGTGCGCTCATCGGCGAACTGGCAGGCCGGCACCTGCAGTCGGCCTGCCTGGAACTGGGCGGCAAGAACCCGATGGTGGTCACGCCAAGCGCGGACCTGGACCTGGCGGTCGAGGCCGCGCTGTTCGCCGGCTTCGGCACGGCGGGCCAGCGGTGCACGTCGCTTGGCACCGTGATCGCGCACGACTCCGTCCACGATGAGTTCCTGGCCAGGTTCGACGCGGCGACGCGGGCCGCGGTCATCGGCGATCCGGCGGGCGATGTGCTGTACGGCCCGATGCTTGACCAGAAGTTCGCCGACCGGTTCGAGGAATACCTGGGCTGGCTCCAGCCGCACCACACCGTGCTCGGCTCCACCGCGACCGGCCGGATCACCACCGCCAGCCCGCGGGCGGGGTTCGCCGGCGACCCCGACGCCGGGCTGTTCTACCACCCGGTGATCGCTGCCGGGGTCCGTCCCGAGGACGACATCTTCCTGCGGGAGACATTTGGCCCGATGGTCGGCGTTTCCAGATATACGACACTGGACGAGGCGATCAGGCTGGCGAACCTGCCCGGCTACGGCCTGTCGTCGTCGATCTACACCGGTCACGCCGGTGAGGCGTTCGCGTTCCGGCGCGGCATCAGCGCCGGGATGGTGAGCGTGAACAACTCGACGTCGGGCGCCGAGGCGCACCTGCCTTTCGGCGGGAACGGCAGGTCGGGCAACGGCTCGCGGCAGTCGGGCATCTGGGTCCTGGACCAGTTCACCCGCTGGCAGTCGGTGAACTGGGACTACTCGGGCCGCCTGCAGAAGGCGCAGATGGACGTGGCCGAGCTGGTGCCGGACGAGACGTTCCGGCTGCAGGAGTGAGGCGCGGTTCGTGACAGGATGTGCGCATGGAAAGCGAGCGCATTGAGGTCAGCCGGACTATCCAGGCCGCGCCGGCCGCGATCTTCGCGATCCTGTGCGACCCCCAGGGGCACGTCGCGATCGACTCCTCCGGCATGCTGCAGAGCGCGGAGGGCCAGCCGGTAACCAAGGTAGGCGACAGCTTCGTGGTGCACATGGACCGCGAGTCGCTGAACGACTATCCCGAGCTTGGCCGCTACGAGGTGACGGTGACGATCTCGGCGTTCGAGCCGGACCGGGAGATCGCCTGGACGATCCTCGGCCAGATCCGCCCGCAGATCGGGCATGTGTACGGGTACCGGCTGGAGCCGGCCGCCGAAGGCACGGTCGTGACCTCGTATTACGACTGGTCGAACATCGCGCCGCAGTGGCGCGAGGCCGGCATCTTCCCGGTCATCTCCGAGGGCGCGCTGCGCGCGACGCTGGGCATCCTGGCCCGCACGGTGGCGAGCCGGACCGGCTGACCCGGCCGCACCTCAGTTGATCGTCGAGTGGATCACGACCGGCGCGGTGACGGCCTGGTCGACGTCGCTGAAGATGCCCGGCAGGTTCTGATAGCCGCCGGCCGGGTTGTGATGCAGCGTCGAGTCCTCGATCGTCAGGACGCCGCGGCCTGCATCGACCACGAAGAAGACCGCGCCGCCCTCGCCGCGTCCCGCGTAGCAGTAGTGGATGATCGTGCCGTCGATGAGCACGTTGTAGTTGTCACCGTCGGTGTAGATCGCGCCGCCGCTGCCGCCACCCGGCGTGCCTGACGCCTGCGGGTTCTCGCCCCAGCCCGTGGTCTTGTTCTCGCTGAACAGGCTGTCGTACACGCTCCAGCTGGCGTCGATGCTGCTCAGCGCGCCGCCGTTAGAGCACCGGCCGCCGCGGAAGGTGTCACTGGTGATGTAGACAGGGCTGCCCTGCCACATGCCGAGCGCGCGGATAGCGGCGCCGCCCAGGTCCGGCCCCGTCTTGTAGCAGCTGTTGTCGACGAAGTCTGAGTTGACCACCTTGAGCTGGCCGCCCTCATCGAAGATCGCGCCGCCGCCGTAGCTCGACGTGGCGGTCTCCTTCACCCCCGAGTAGGCGTGCACGAACTTCAAGTTCTGCACGATCAGCTGCGGCCACTTCTGCTCCCAGCAGTCTGAAGTCGTGTAGATCTGCTTCGGGTCGCAGGTGTTCATGTACAGGATCCGGTGCTTGCCGCCGCCGCTGAGCGTCACCAGCCCGCCGCCGTCAAGCACGATCCGGCGGCTGGTGTTCACCACCTTCGCGGTGGCCGTCATCGTGATCGTGACCGGGCTTGGCCCGCAGTTGAAGGTGATGACGCCGCCCTCTGCCACCGCCTTGACAACCGCTGCCGAGGTACAGCTCGCGGGCGTGCCGTCGCCGATGACGTGGTTCGGGTGCGCGGTGCTGACGGCCCGCGCGGCCTTCGGCACGACGGCGCCGCCATCCGGGTTGCCGTACTGCGCCAGTGCTGGCGCGGCGGCCTGCGTGCTCGCTGTCCCGTCCGGCTGCCCGTTCCCGCTCGCAGTCGCGTGCGCGTTCCCGGTCGCAGCAGCCCGCGCGGCCCGGTTCACGGCCGCCTGCGCGCGGTCGGCCGCGGCGTGCGCGCCCGGCCCCGCCTGCGTCGCGATGGCCAGATACGCAGCCGCGGCTGCGATTGCCACGGCCAGGACTGCGCCGACGGCGACAGGAAAGCGGAACCGCCCCAAACCACCCACGGATCGCATGGCCCTAGATGCTAGCCCGGATGGGCACCATCGGCCCCGCAAGTCGCAGAACCTTCCGAGCGAATCGTGATTCCCGCAGGTCCTGCGGGACGCCGACTCGCCGAGGCCCTAGCGCGGCGCGTCGCCCAGCCTGTACTCGTAGGTGAGGTCGTCCAGCCGTGCCTTGAGGTCGGCGTCGATCACGTACTGCAGCGCGTCCAGGCTGGCGTCGAGCTGCCGGGGGCTGCTGGCCCCGATGATCGGCGCGGTGATCGTCTTGTTGGCCAGCACCCAGGCAACCGAAAGTGTCACCAGGCTCACGCCGGCCTCGTCGGCAAGCTTGCGCAGCGCGGCGACGGTGTCAAACTCCCGCTCGTGCCAGTAGCGGTCCTGGTACAGGGGCCCGGCGTTGCCCAGGGTGAAACGCGTGCCCGCTGGCGGCGCGCTCGTGTGGTTGTGCTTGCCCGACAGCAGGCCGCCGGCGATGGGGTTGTAAGGGATGACGCCGATGCCCTCCTCGCCGCAGTACGGCAGCATCTCCCGCTCGATCTGCCGGAACAGCAGGTTGTAACGCGGCTGCACTGAGTCCAGCCGGGCCAGCCCGAGCGTCTCGGTCCTGCCGACGGCCCGCACGAGCTGATAGGTCAGGAAGTTCGAGCAGCCCACATATCGGACCTTGCCCTGGTGGACCAGGTCGTCCAGCGCGCCCAGCGTCTCGTCGATCGGCGTCTGCGAGTCGTAGCCATGCAGCTGGTACAGGTCGATGTAGTCGGTCTGCAGCCGCCGCAGCGACGCCTCCACCGCGGAGAGTATGTGCTTGCGGGAGTTCCCGGCGTCGAACGGCGCGGGGCCCGTCGGCACGAAGCACTTGGTGGCGACGATGAAGCGGTCCCGCCTGCCGTGCAGCCACCGCCCGATGATCTCCTCGGTGACTCCCCTGGTGCTCAGGTCCCCGCCCAGCGGATAGGCGTCGGAAGTGTCAAGGAAGTCGATGCCGCCCTCCGCGGCGCGATCGAGGATCGCGACCGAGGTCGGCTCGTCGCACTGCAAGCCGAAGGTCATCGTGCCTAGGCAGAGTCTGGATACCTGCAAGCCGGTCCGGCCGAGTCGAGTGTGTTCCACGATCGGGACGGTACCCGCCCGGGCAGGCCGCGCATGCACCAGGTCCGGCCAGCTGGCACTACTCACGACCGGATAAGAGCTCCGAGTCTGGTAGCGATAATCTGCCAACCGATACGTGCGAAATGTCGAGAGGAGAGACATGTCAGCGATTCCCGAGTCGCACCGCGATCTGCTCGACGGCCAGGTCGCCACGCTGGCGACCATCGGGCCGGACGGACGCCCGCAGGTGTCGGAAGTCTGGTATCTCGCCGAAGGAGACACAGTCAGCCTGTCGCTGAATACCGCACGCCAGAAGACCAAGAACCTGCTGGCCAACCCGGCCGCGAACCTCTTCCTGCTGGACCTTGCCAGTCCCTACCGCTACCTGGAGATCAGGGGGGACGCCGAAATATCGGCCGACGACGACTACTCGTTCGCCGACAAGGTCGGCGCGAAGTACAACGCCGATTTGCGATCGCGCGATCAGCCAGGCCAATCCCGCGTTAAGGTGACGATCCGGCCAGCGCGCATCAACGCCATCGACATGCGGCGCTGACCGCCACGGCGCGGCTAGTGAGCCGCTTTGCCGGAAGAATCCAGGCCCAGACGACGTTTTACTATGCGTTTACAGGCTGGATAAGAGAGATGGCTTTATGGCACGGTGTGTCACGTGTGGCACCGAATTGCATCCGGAACGAGCACGGAAATACAACTACTGCATGGCCCCCGAGTGCCAGGAGAAGAATCTCAAGGGCCTGACCATGGTGGCCGTGGGCATGAACAAGGCGGCTGAGGAGTTCCTCATCCTCGATGAGGAAACCCGCGACGACCTGGCCAGCGGAAAATACCGCGACCAGCGCCGTGGCTTTTTCGGCTCGATTTCCCCCGGCAATGCCCAGAAAACTGGTTCCGCTCCGCAGCCAGCCCGGCACCCCCGTCCGCGGCCGGCCAGGCGGCCGCAGGCCCCGGCGCGACTTCCCTGGACCAGGTCACAGGAGAAGCTCGCCCTGCTCTACAACGAGCAAGGGCTAAGGCCGGCCGAGATCGCTGCCAAGCTGGGCGTCAGCCCGCACCTGGTGACCCAGATCATCCTGGCCGCCAAGAACCGCGGCAAGTCCTGACCAGCGGCGCGGAAACGGCTTTGCACCACCGCTCACCGTCGCTCTAGGGTCTGGCCCATGCCCGAGCTGATCGAACCGACGACCCGCCTGCGCGAGTCATGGCTGGCCGCGCGCGATGAGTGGGGCCGGGGAGTTCATCAGGCCGGTTCAGGCCTGCACGCCGACGACGATGTGGACAGCACGGACGGGTTCGCGGCGTGGGTGTCGCGGCTGCTGCGGGAGGCCGACCAGTCCATCCCGGCAGGCGACGGCCGGGTCCACGCCACGTACTGGTGGATCGCTGAGGACGACTCCTACCTCGGGGCAATCACGTTGCGTCATGCCCTCAACGACTTCCTGCTGCGCGCCGGAGGACATGTCGGCTACGGGGTCAGGCCTTCTGCGCGCGGTCGCGGTCTGGCCGCCTGGGCACTGCGATCGGTGCTTCCGCACGCGAGGGCACTGGGCCTGGACCGGATTCTGGTCACCTGCGAGGACAGCAATCTCGCATCGGCCCGCACCATCGAGAAGGCCGGCGGCGTGCTGGAAGACGTTCGCGAGACGGAGCTGGGCAGCACACGGCGGTACTGGATCACCCTCTGACGGTTCTGGCCGCCGGCATGTGTAGCAGGATGAGGTCATGCTTGTCGTGCACGTTCACGTGCGGGTCCACACCGAGCGGATTGCAGACTTCCTGGCTGCGACGGAGGTCAACGCGCAGGCATCGCTGGCCGAGCCCGGCGTGCTGCGCTTCGACGTCCTGCAGGATGAGACCGACGCCGGGCACGTGATCCTGACCGAGGTCTACCGCGACGACGATGCTGCCGCCGCGCACAAGCTGACGCCGCACTATGCGGCCTGGCGCGATGCGGTGGCCGAGATGATGGCCGAGCCGCGTTCGTCGCAGCGGTACTCCGCGGTGTTCCCCGCCGACAGGGGCGGATGGCAGAGCAGGCCGTCATGACCGATCCGAGCTTCGAGTTCGGCACCGCGGGCCGGATCGTATTCGGTGCCGGGCGGGCCGCGGAACTGCCGGGAATCCTCGCTGGCATGGGCAGCCGGGTCTTCGTGTGCACCGGCGCCAGCGCGGCCCGGAATGCCGCGCTGCTCAGCGAACTGGCGCTGCCTGCGGCGGCCTTCCCTGTGGCCGGAGAGCCGACCATCGACGTTGCCAGAGCCGCGGTTGCCGCAGCCCGCGAGCATGGCGCCGACCTCGTCGCTGCTATCGGCGGCGGCAGCGTCATCGACACCGGCAAGGCCGTTGCCGCGCTGCTGGCAAACGGCGGCGACCCGCTGGACTACCTGGAAGTCATCGGATCCGGTCAGAAGATCACCAAGCCCTCGCTGCCGTTCGCTGCGGTCCCTACGACCGCAGGCACCGGAGCGGAGGTAACCGCCAACGCCACGCTGGCCTCGCCGGCGCACGGGCTCAAGGCAAGCCTGCGCAGCGCGCTGATGCTGCCGCGCATCGCGCTCGTGGACCCAGGGCTCACCATCGACTGCCCGCGCCCCGTCACAGCGGCCAGCGGGCTAGACGCCCTCACTCAGTGCCTTGAGCCGTATGTCTGCCGGCAGGCGAATCCGCTGACCGACGGCCTGGCCAGGGAGGGCCTGCGCCGCGCTGCCGCGGGCCTGCGGGCGGCCTACGCCGATGGCAGCGACCTTCGGGCGCGCACCGACATGTCGACGTGCAGCCTGCTGGGCGGCATGGCGCTTGCCAACGCCAAGCTCGGTGCGGTCCACGGCCTGGCCGGCGTTGTCGGCGGGACCGCCGCGGTTCCGCACGGCGTTGCGTGCGCGGCGCTGCTTGTCCCGGTGATGACCGCCAACGTGCGGGCCCTGCGCGCTGGTGAGCCGGACCATCCGGCGCTCGAGCGCTACGCCGAGGCAGCGCGGCTGCTGACCGGAAGGCCCGACGCCCGCATCGAGGACGGGATCGAGTGGGTACGCCAGACTGTCGTCCTGCTGGCGATTCCTGGCCTTGCATCCTTCGGGATCAGGCCGGAGGACGCGAACGAGATTGCCGAGAAAGCCAGCAGGTCGAGCAGCATGCAGGGCAACCCGGTGCAACTGAGCATCCAGGAACTGGAGGCGATCGTGCTGCAGGCCCTGGCGGCCGCGGCATGAGCAGGACGGGCAGCAGGAGCGCACGGCGCAGGCTGCCCGGAAGCGGCGCGGTGAGGTTCAGGGCCGAGTTCGAAGGGGCGGTTCATCGTGGACAGGGATCTGGTTGGCCAGGTCGTCGACATCGCTCAGCGCGTGGTGGCGAGCGGCGCTATTTCCGCGAACGGGCACGGTAACGTCAGCATCCGGGTGCCCGGAGCGGAGGAGATCTACTACACCGCTGGCCCTTCACTGCGCGACCATCCGGCCTCGATGGTGGCGCGGATCGGACTAGACGGGACGCTGCTCGAAGGCGACCTGCCTCCCATCCAGGGCGCGGTGGTCGCCATGCACACGGCCATGTACGCCGACCGTCCTGAGGTCGGCTGCGTGCTACACACCCACTCGCCGTACGCGACGGCATTCGCGGTCGCCCAGCGCCCCATCGGCTGCTGGGTCGAGGCACTGGCCATGTTCGGGCTGCCGGAGGGCGTTCCGGTGGCTGGCTATGGACCCCGCGGCTCTGCGGAGGCGATCGCCAGCATCCGTGCCGCGGTGCTGCCCGGGGTGCCTGCCGTGCTGCTCGCCAACCACGGGGTGCTTGTCTTCCACCGCACGCCGGACCTTGCCATCCTGATCGGCGGAGTGGTCGAGGAAGCCGCCCAGGCGGGCATCAACTGCGCGGCGCTCGGCGGGCCGGCCGAGATCCCGCCGGACCTGCGCGCGGCTGCCCTGCAGCGCGCCATGGCCTTCGACAGCAGGGGCACAGTGCACGCCTGACCGCTCGCGCTACCGGGCGAACTGCGTTAGCCGCCGGGGCGGCCCTGAGGGAACATCGCGATCGAGGCCGTAAAGCCGTGCAGGTAGTTCCGCCCGGCCACCGGCCCGAGTTCTCCGGCGCAGAAGAATCCGGCCACCGGGATCTCGCCCAGCACCTTCGCCACCAGCGCGGCGTCGTGGTCGGGCTCGGAGAACAGCCTCGAACCCCGGCCATTGCACGTGAACATCAGCGCCCCGCCGGGAGGACGCCCGTCCAGGACGGCAACCTCCCGCTCGAGCATGCGCCTGAGGTCCTCGTCTGCGGACTGCGCGTCCCTGACCTGGAACTGCAGCGTCTGGCCCACCTGCACCTCGTCGCCGACCGCGATGGCACCGGACTCCTCGTCGGCGCCGACGACGGCGCGGATCAGGAAGTCACCCTGATGCCGCTCGGCCTGGTACTCGTCGATCACGAGTCCTGCATGCAAGCCCGTTGCCAGTTGCTCCCTCTCGGCGGCGGGCAACGCGGCTGCCAGTTCCTGCAGCCGCTCCAGCGGCGAGCGCCCGCCCAGTTCCTCGATCAAGTTGCCGCGGGCGGCCGTGACGGTGTACGGCTGGCCGACCGGCCGGCATCCCTGCGATACAAGGGTGTGGACCTCGGCGCCTTGCAGGCGGGCCCCGACGGCACCCTTGGACAGGACCCGGCCGTCAAGGAAGAGCCGGCTCTCCCGCACTCCCAGCCCGCCGCTCGCCATCCCGCCGATGATCACCGTCCCGGCGACGTGCTCGTTCAGGTGAGCCAGCAGGTCCTCGGCGGGGAACGTGAACGGATCGCAGATCAGCAGGTACATGCCGGGCTCGCCAGCCGCGAACCGGTAACCGCCGATGACGCCGCCGACGGGCGTGCGGACGTATTCCATGGCGAATGTCTCGACCGGACCTAGATCAGCCGCGAGCCAGAGCGAGACCGCGGGTCCCGTCTCGACCTCGCGTGCGCCGCCCACCACCGACTCCGCCACGCAGCCGACCAGCGGAAGCGGGCCCGTCTGCTCGGTCACGGCCCTGGCCAGGATCTCTGCCGAGCCGAGAAATTCGGGTGAGGCGAACAGGGCCCCGAACGAGGCAGCGGAATCTCCGAGCGCAGCGCGCGCCTCGCACGCTGCCCGCCGCCCCGCTTCCTCGGGATCGGCGGCGAGCACGAGGGCTGCTGCGGCCTTCACCTCTCCAGGCTACTTGGCAGCGCGCAGCGGGCCGCCCGGCGCGATCACGAGTTCCGGCACAGCCACCGATCTGGAGATGTCGGTCTTGCCGGAAATCAGCCTCAACTGCGCGCGCGTCAGCCGCTGACGCGGAAGCTGATCGTCCTGGTCGCCCGGCGGCCGGCGACCCGCCCGTGCGCGGCGAACGTGAGCACCGGGGGCGCCCCGGCAGGCACGGTGTAGCTGACGGTGACAGTGCGCGACACCTGCTCGGCGCCGCAGGCAGCCCGCAGCGGGTAGGTCCTGGACGCGATCCTCCCGGCTGGCCCGTCGACGGTGATAGCGCGGACGCTGGGCTGCGGGCCGAGGCCGGCCGGCATGGCCGCGGTGACGCGCAGGGTGATCTTCTCGCCCGGATGCACCGTGCTGCCGGCCGGGACGCTCGAGCCGATCGTGACGACGGGCGCGGACTGCGTGTCTGGCAGGTTGTACGCGGCCGGGTAGGAGCGGGCATTCCCGTGGTAGTACACCAGCGTGACGTACCAGATCGTCGCGCCGGGCCGGTTGGTGCCATCGGGCAGCGAGCACACGTTCAGCGTGTAGTTGCCGACCAGTTGCCCGTTGCGCTGCAGCCGCATCGGCCCGACAACCCAGTCACCGATCTTGCGGTTCATGGTGGCCAGCACGACGCCGCGAACCGGCCCGCCGTGTGCCGTTGGCGGGCAGTAGGTCTGCAGGCTGAAGCGGACCCTGGTGCTGGCTGGCATCGAGACGATCGACCGCAGTGCGTCGCATACGCGCGGTGGCCGCTCGGCGGCGACCGACCCGCTTGGGCCAAGGCGCAGCGGCGCGCCCGACCGGGCGGCCACGGCGACAGTCGCCCTGGTCACGGGGACAATCCAGTCGACGGCCCTGGTGACTCCGTCGACGACAGCCCGGACCTGGTATGTCCCCGGCGTCAGCATGCCCTGCACCAGCGCCGTGGTGTACGCCAGGCCATCGCTGGTCACGCCGAGCTGCTTGGATATGAGCTGCTGGGCGCCTGCCGAGGTCAGCCGGTACCAGGTGACCGTCAGCGTGCTCGGGCCCGGCAGCGTTCCGAGCACGACGGTCGCAGTCACCGACGGGCTGCTGGCGGGGAACTCCTGGGTCAGATGCCGCGGCCTGCCGTTCCAGAACTCCAGCGACGTGACCACACTGACGATCGGCCCGCCGATCTGCCTGCCAAGCGGTGCGGGCGGGCGGGTCCCGCCGCAGCCCGCGCAGGCCAGCACCACGGCGGCGCAAAGTGCGGGCACCAGCCAAGCCGCGCCGGGCCGGCGGGCCGGCGGACGGATCATGCGCGCGGGCGGACGGCGAAACACGGCTCCGTATCCCTATCGGACGGCTGATCAGGTCAGGCCAGTTGATCAGGTCAGGCCAGGAATGCCACGACCGGCGTGCGGGCGGCCAGGCCCGGATGTGCTAGCCGACTGAGCCAGCCGGCTGGCACGTGCTGGAACTATACACGCAGCCGCGCCGCTCACCGCGCGTAGCGGTCCGTTGCGGAGCGCCCATACACGCTGGTCAGGACAGCACCCGGCGGCGGAAATTCCGCAGCCCTATGGACAGGAACACCGCGCCGAAGCCGATGATCACCGGGTAGATCACGTACAAGTGCATGTGCGGCGCGGAGGTAAAGGCGGCCCGCATGCCCTCATTCACGTAGATCAGCGGGTTGATGAGCACGATGGTCTGCAGCCAGTGCCAGCCGCCCACGGTGACGGGCGCCAGCTTGGTCCAGGAGTAGTACGTGCCGCCAAGGAACGTGATCGGCAGGATGATGAAGCCGAACATCAGGCCGATGTTCCGCGGCTCGAAGCTGGTGCCGAGCACCAGGCCGAGGCCGGCCATGGCGATGCAGGCCAGCGGAACGAAGGTCAGGATCAGCAGCCAGTGCAGCGTGAGGTGAGCGTGCACCCCCGGAGCATGCACCACCGCCGCGATCGGCAGCACGATGATGGCCGACAGCACGCCCTGGGCTGCCCCGGACAGCACCTTGGCGATCGCGACCAGCCAGATCGGGCACGGCGCCTGCACCCGGTCCTCGATCTCCCTGGTGAAGCCGAACTCCTGCGCCATCGCCAGCGCGATGGACTGCACGCCCTGGAACATCACCGAGATGCCCACCACGCCAGGCACCAGGATCGTGGCGAACTCCGACTCGTGGCTCGCGCCCTGGCCGCCGATGCCCTGGCCGATCTTCGGGAACACGTACAGGAAGACAAAGCACAGCAGGAACGGCTGGATGAGCGTGCGCAGCACGAATGTGCGGATGTCCTTGCGCAGCACCACTAGGTCGCGCAGCAGCAGCGCGCCGAGCGCGGTCCAGCTGGCGGCCGCGACCGACCGGGTCGGGCCGCCGCCGATCCCCGGCGCCGGCGGCGCAGCCGAGCCCGGCGCCTGGGCTGCCTGCGAAGTGACGTCGGTCGCCATCAGTCCTCCCTCAGCTCCTTGCCCGTGAGGTTGATGAACACGGTCTCCAGGGTCGGCTCGGCGACGGACAGGTCGGCCAGGTCGTAGCCGGCCTGCTCGGCGACCAGGACGATCCGCGGGATCAGCCGGTCGCTGCCCTGCATGTGCAGCTGGACGGCACCGTCGACCTGGCGGGTCCTGGTGACACCCTCGACCTGGCTGCCGATCAGCTCGGCCAGCTTGGCCAGGTCACCCGCAGCCTTGATCGTCACGACGGTGTCGGCGCCGATACTCTGCTTGAGCGCGGCCGGGGTGTCCAGCGCGAGGATCTTGCCGTGGTCCATGATCGCGACCCGGTCGCAGAGCTGGTCGGCCTCTTCCATGTAGTGCGTGGTCAGCATGATCGTCTGGCCCTGCCGGTGCAGCTCGCCGAGCAGGTCCCACAGCGCCAGCCGGCTCTGCGGGTCCAGGCCGGCGGTCGGCTCGTCGAGGAACAGCACAGAAGGACGGTGAAAGATCGCCCTGGCCACCATGAGGCGCTGCGCCATGCCGCCGGACAGGGCGTAAACCGAGGCCTTGGCCCACTTCGACAGCTGGAACTGCGCCAGCAGCTCATCAGCGATGCGCCGCGACTCGCGCGCCCCGAGGCCGAACAGGCGGCCGTGGAAGTACAGGTTCTCCCAGACCGTGAGCTGCCGGTCCAGGGTGTTCTGCTGTGACACGATGCCGCTGACCTGCTTGGCCAGCGCCGGGTGCGCGGCCACGTCGATCCCGGCCAGCAGCGCCAGCCCGGAGGTCGGCACCACGCGGGTGGTCAGCATGCCGGCCGTGGTTGTCTTGCCCGCGCCGTTGGGCCCGAGCAGGCCGAAGATCTCCCCGGCATAGACGTCCAGGTTGAGCTTGTCCACGGCGGCGAAGTCGGTGCCTGGATAAACCTTCGTCAGGTCCTCGGTGTGGATGACGGGGGCCTGCCCGCCGTCGGGGATGCTGACGGCGCTGGCTGGCGCTGGCGCTGTGCTGATGGCCCTACCGTCCTTTGCCGCTTGGCGTTTCTTTCCGGGAACGGGCTAGTTTTCCGCCGCCCGCACATCGTAGCGCCGCGGCGGCCCGGCGCTGGCCGCCAGCTTAACGGCCTGGTCACGGCATCGCATTTACCGTATTCCGGGCGCGTACTAGGCTGCGGCCAGCGAGGACTACCCAGATAGGAAGGCCCAGTGGCACACCCAGATGCGAACGGCGAGTCCGAGCCGGCCAGACCCGTTTCCATCCTGGCGATTGCCAGCGGCAAGGGCGGCGTCGGCAAGACCACGATCGCTGTCAACCTCGCGCTCGGGCTGCGGGCACGCGGCCTCAGCATCGGGCTAGTCGACGCCGACCTGTACGGGCCAGACGCCGCGCACATGCTCGGGATGAGACGCCGCGAGCCCGCCAGGCAGATCACGCTGTTCTCGGCGCGCGGCACCGCCGGGTCGCGGCTTGAGGTCGTCAGCCAGCACGGCGTGCAGGTCGCCTCGGCGGCGTTCCTGATGGGCGAGAGCCAGGGGCTCGGCGTGCATTCCGGTGTCGCTCAGCTGCTGGTGCGGCGGCTGATCGCCGATGCCGAGTGGGACGCCCCTGACTGCCTGATCATCGACTTGCCGCCGGGCTCGGCGGACATCCAGCAGTTCGTGTTCGCGCTCGCCGGTCACCCTGTGCACGTGCTGCTCGTAGTCACCCCGCAAGTCGTCGCGCATCGCGATGCGCACCGGCTGCTCGCCGAACTGGACCGGCACGGCGCCGCAGTGGCCGGCGGGGTGGAGAACATGGCCAGCCTGCTGTGCCCGAACTGCGGCGAGACGACTGAGCTCTTCGTGCCGGCGCCGCCGCAGGAGACCATATGGGACCGGGTGCCGCTGCTTTCCAGCATCCCGTTCAGCGCGCGGGGGGCGCACGACGCCGACAACGGCGTCCCTGTCATGGTCAGCCGGGCCATCCCCGAGCAGGTCAGCGCGTACGAGAGCCTGGCCGGCCAGGTCGCCGGGCTGCTCGGCGCGGCTGACTAGGCCGGGGCCAGGCACCCGCAGTGAAGGTGGGACACTGCTGATTCAGTACTGCAAAGGGGGCCGGGCATGGGAACGCTGCGGGTCAGTACGGAGCGAGCGGTGGGCGGGCCGGCCGACACGGTCTACGGCTACATCGCCGACATGCGCGAGCATCACCCTCGGTTCCTGCCGCCCGCCTTCTCCGGCCTGCAGGTCGAGTCGGGCGGCGTCGGCGCCGGGACCGTCTTCCGCGTCGCACTGACAGCCGGCGGGCGCACCAGGCAGTACCGGATGCGGGTCGACGAGCCGGAGCCGGGCAGCGTGCTGACCGAGTCGGACACGGCCTCGAGCCTGGTGACCACCTGGACCGTGACACCACGCGGCGATGACTGCGAAGTGGGGATCGTCAGCACCTGGGACGGCGCGGGCGGGATGGGCGGTTTCTTCGAGCGACTGTTCGCCCCTCGGGCGCTGCGCGGGATATATGCCGACGAACTCGCGCGCCTGGATGCCTATGCGCGCGAGCAGCAGGCCAGCTGAGCCGACTCCCGCCCGGCAGCACCCTGGCCGATATCGCGGCCCGATTCGCCCAGGCTATTCATGCGCTATGTCCCGCGCCATAGGGGTTTAGCCGGTCACGCTATTCCTGCTGCGACGGTGGCATGCTGATTTCCGCTGCAGACAGGCATTTCTGCTGTTCCACTGCCACGGCGCGGCAGCGATTTTCTCGGGGGAAGGATAGTTATGGCTCGCAGGCGCCGCAGGATAGCCTCGTTCTCAATTTCCCTGGTCGTGCTCGTGGCCGCGGCCACGGCCGTCCTGCTGACCGGGATCGGCCCAGCGGGGGCACTTACTCCAGGTGAGGGCTCTGGGAAGAACTGGTGCGGCAGCTATGGCGGCACCGACCTCGGCAGCTACCACAATGTTTATGCGTGCAAGGCAGACAGCGCCAGCGCCGGCCAGACGCCGTTCGATTCCTACGCCGGATTCCAGCCCACCGAGCTGGCGAATAGGTTCCTCTACTCGGTGACAGGGCACACGCTGTTCGACAATGAAGTGGCCGGAAACTTCGTCGCTCTCGCGAGCGCCGCGTACGCGATTCCTGACGCCATCGCCGGCACGGCCGGGAGCCTGCCCGCCGCCGGCGACATCATCTCGATGTGGGGCGGCAGGAGCAAGCAGAAGGAGAACGGGGACCGTACCGAGGTTTCCATCGTCACCGCGGTGCGGGCCGACCCCGCAGGGTGGCAGATCACGATCCTGACCCAGGGCAAGCCGTCCGGAGCCGGCGGGCTGAGCAGCATCTCGGTCTCCGCCAACCAGCAGACGTGGCGTGCAGACGACGGCTACTACGCCTCCTTTGACTGGCTGCGGCTGACCGCAGGCGGGGGCGGCAAGTCCGACAGCGGCGGCTGGCTGGCCTCGCAGGCCCCGCGCTCCGCCAGCACGCAGACCGGCCAGCTTGCCGCAGTGGCGTGCGGCGCGCCGGACAACTGCGCGGCGGTCGGCACCAGCGGCAACTCCGCCCTGCTGATCTCCGGCACCTGGCGGGACTGGAGGGCCGTCAACGTCCCGGTTCCGGCCACCTCGCCAGCAAGCACGCGGCTGGTGGCGGTTAGCTGCCCGTCCGGCTCGGTCTGCGTGGCCGCCGGCAGTTACACGGCGGGCGGCCAGCAGGAGGGTCTGCTGCTGTCCGGCGACGGCGGCTCGTGGACCGCGACCAGGGCACCGCTGCCGGCGGCCGCGGGGTCAAGGCCGGGCGCGAGCGTGCTGTCGGTTACGTGCGCGACGAACTCGCGCTGCGTGGCCGTCGGTCAGTACTCCGCCGGCAGGTCCGACGAGGCCCTGCTGCTGACCGGCTCGGGCTCGTCGTGGACCGGCATGCGTGCCCCGCTGCCATCGGACGCGGCGGCAGCGCCGGCAGCCAGGCTGGTATCCGTCGCGTGCCCGTCGGCGACGAACTGCACGGCGGTTGGCTCCTACCTCGACAGCCGCGGCAACCGGCAGGGCATGCTCGTCGCGCTGCGCGGCTTGTCCTGGACCGCGACGAGGTCACCGCTGCCGTCCAGCGCATCCAAGCCCGGCGCGAGCCTCTCTGCCGTGGCGTGCATGCGCCCGGCGCGGTGCGAGGCCGTCGGCTCGTACAACGCGGGCTCGGCCGGGATGACAGTCACCGGATCTGGCAAGTCCTGGACGGCCGCGCAGACGCCGCTGCCGGCCGGAGCGGCGGCCGACCCGAGACCCTCGTTCCGTAATATCGCCTGCTCCGCATCGAGTTGCGTCGCCGTCGGCAGCTACACCGACACCTCGGGCAGCTCGCAGGGCCTGCTCGTGTCCGGCCAGGGACCGGCGCTGTCGGGGGTGCTCGCGCCGCTGCCGTCGGGTGCGGCCGCCGACCAGGGCAGCCCCGGCGCGCTGCTGGCATCCGTGGCCTGCCCGTCCGCGACCGCGTGCGTGGCAGTGGGCCGGTACACCGACTCGGCGGGCGACGCGCAGATGCTGCTGCTGTCCGGCGCTGGCACGTCGTGGAAGGCTGCGCGGGCGCCAGCGCCCGCAAACGCCAGGACGGTCGGCAGCCAGGCACAGGGCTCGCTGACGCCCCCGGCGCTCGCGTCGGTGGCCTGCCCCGCAGTCTCGGCGTGCGTCGCGGTAGGCAGCTACCCGGCCCGCGGTCTCGGCGAAGAAGGAGTGATCATCACTGGCGCCGCGTAGTCACGGGCGCGCAGCGGCTGCGCGGCCTAGAGCCGGGCCAGTGTCTCACGCAGCGGGTCCAGGCCCATGGCGCCCAGAGAGAGCGCCCTGGAGTGGAAGTCCTTCAGGCTAAAGGAGTCCCTGGCCCGGTCTCTGGCTTCCGCCCTGGCCTGTAGCCAGACCTGCGCACCCAGCATGTAGGACGTGGCCTGGCCGGGCCAGCCCAGGTAGCGATGCAGCTCAAAGCGCAGCCGCTCCTCCTCCTCGAAGTTGGAGTGCGCCCGCAGGAACTCCCAGGCCAGATCGGCGTTCCAGCGCTCGCCGGCGCCCTGGCTCCAGCTGGCACCCGCCGGGATCTGCAGTTCCAGGTGCAGGCCGATGTCCAGGACGGTCATTGCAGCCGACATCAGCTGCCTGTCGAGCATTCCGAGGCGCGCCCCCGGGTCATCGAGGTAACCGAGTTCCCCCATCAGGCGTTCGGCGTACACGGCCCAGCCCTCGCCATGCCCGTCGACCCAGCACATCAGCCGCTGCCAGCGATTGAGCTTCTCGTGCTCGGCCAGCGTCTGGGAGATCTGCAGGTGGTGGCCGGGAACGCCCTCGTGGTAGATGGTCGTGATCTCCTTCCAGGTGGCGAAGGACTCCTGCCCGTCCGGTACCGACCACCACACCCGGCCAGGGCGAGACCAGTCCTCCGAGGGATCGGTGTAGTAGATCCCGCCATCGCTGGTCGGAGCGATCATCGCCTCGATCCGCCGGGCCTGGTCCGGGATGTCGAAGTGCTCGCCGTGCAGGTCACTGATGGCGCGGTCAGCCAGATCCTGCATCCAGGCGCGGAAGTTCTCGCGGCCCTCGATGCGGCGGGCGGGGTCGCTGTCCAGGATGGCCACGGCCTCCTCCCTGGTTGCGCCCGGCTGGATCAGGCCGGCGAGCCGGTCCTGCTCGGCGCGGATCCGGCCGATCTCCTCCCAGCCTGATGCGTATGCCTCCTGCAGATCCACGGTGGCTCCGAGAAAATAGCGCAGCGCTCTGGAGTAGACCTCACGGCCGCACGCATCTTTCTGCCGCGCAAGCGGAAGCAGTTCCCTGGTAAGGAAGGCGCCCAGCTCGGCTGTCGCGGCGCTCGCCTGCTCGGCGGCATGCTCCAGGTCGCCGCGCAGCGAGCCTGGTACCGCGGTGAGCTGCTCTACCAGGTCGGCGTAGAAGGACTCGCCGGGCTTGGCCCAGGCGGCGCACTGCTTGGCGACCTCCTCGACCTGCAGGCGGGCGGGCGGGCGGCCAGCGCGGGCCGCGCCCAGCAGTGTCCCGGCCAGCTGCCCGTAGGCGGCCGGAACGGCAGCCATCCGCCTGGCGACATTGACCGCGGCCTGCTCGCCCTCGGTCGGCATCACATCGAAGACTTCGCGCACGTACTGGACCCAGCTTGCCATCACGTTGAGCTGGCTAGTGGTGTCGCCGGCGTCGTAGCACTCCGCGGCGAGGCCCAGGCGCTCCTGCATTGCCGCCCGCGCGACCTGCTCGCGCAGGCCCGGAGCCTGCGCCGCCTCGAGTGCCGCAAGGGTCGAGCGATCCAGCTCGGCCCGCGCGGCAAAGCCGTCCTGGCTGAGGTCCGGCAGCTCGTCGTCGTGTCCGGCGATGCCTGCGTAGGTGGCCAGGAGCGGGTCCAGGGCGGCAGCGCGGTCCACGTACTGGTCGGCAATCAGGTCGATGGAGGCCATCTGCTTGGACACTGAGTTTCCTCTCAGACGAATAACCCACGAGACGACGTCCTCGCGGGCTCGTCATGCGCCGTCACAAGGGGCGCGAGCTACTCAAGTATTGATATTCCGCCCGATTGGCACAAGCGAGCAGCGCAGCCTCGGCCGCAGCTGACCGATGCATAGATTCGGACCGAGAACGGCATTAGCGACTTATCAGGCCAGCGATGCGCGCGCAGTGCGCGCTGGCGCTACTTCCGTGGAAATCTGTGTGCTCTGGCCGGTGCCAGGACCCCGGTCAGCGCACACAGAATCAGCGCCGCCGAGGATGAGGGCCGGATAGAGCTATGATATAGACTGAAATATTCGGCGCGGCGGCAGCAGCGGTAAGGCGACGGCAGCAGTCTGCCGGCCGCCAGGAAGCGTTTGGCCATTTCGCCGTTAACGCAGCAGACGTACTATCTCGAGATATGGCCGAGTGGTGGTCTATCGAGGTGCTGCACGGGTCGGGTTCGGCCTTCTCGTGGCAGGTGGCCTATGACTCGGCGCTGATCGAGGCTGCCCTCACCAACGGCGCTCGCGACGGCAGGTGGCACGCCGACACGTGGGGCGTTGCGTTCGAGGTGTGCTTCGACGACGCCGAGCAGTGGGAGGCGTTCCGGAACCTGCCGGTCGTGCGCGCCGCGCTGGACGCGGTGCCCGACCCCGTCAACGGGCTGCTGATCTACCGAGGCCGCGGCGGAACCTCAGCGGCCGGCAAGCCGCGCAGGCCGCGCCCGGCGCCGAGCGCCGCCGCGGTCGCGCTGCCGGAGCCGGAAGACGAGTTGTACCTGAACCTCACGATGTCCTCGGCGCCGGAGGCGTATCAGCTGACCGGCATTCCGTAGCCCCGACGCGGTCCTAGCCGGGCACGGCGACCTGGGCACCATGCCAGGCCACCGGCCCGCCCAGGGAGCACGCCGCCAGCCAACGGCCCGCCCCGGGAGCACACGCCAGGCCATCCGGGGCCGCCCCGCGAGCACCCGCCAGGCCACCGGCCAGCCTTGGGAGCACATGCCAGGAACCCAGGCTCCGCGAGCACGTGCCCGACACCCCTCGCCGGCGCTTGCTAAAACTGATATCAGTATGATAAACAGCTGGTATCAGAGACCGTTGACCGGAGGTGGGTCACATGACACAGGACGTGTCACTAACGGCGGGCGTTGCCCTCAGCGCTCCGCAGATCACAGAGCACCGGGCCTGGTCGAGCCGCGGTGTGAAGATGCTGGTGCTTGGCATCGTGGCACTGCTAGCCGCGGGCTACGTGATATGGCGCACCAGCAAGGAGAGCGGCGACGCGAAGACGGCGCTGGCCTGGGCGGCGGTCGTGCTTGTGCTCATCGCCGTGGGGCTGCTGCGCGGGCTGGTGCAGGTCGCTCCCGGCGAGGCACGCGTCGTCCAGCTGTTCGGCAAGTACCGGGGCACTATCCGCGAGCCGGGGCTGCAGTGGGTGAACCCGTTCACCCGCCGCCTCACGGTCTCGACGAAGATCCGCAACCAGGAGTCGGCTCAGGCGAAGGTGAACGACGCAGACGGCAACCCGATCGAGATCGCCGCCGTTGTCGTGTGGCAGGTGCGCGACACCGGCAAGGCCGTCTACTCCGTCGACAACTTCATCAAGTTCGTGTCGATCCAGACTGAGACCGCCGTCCGGCATATCGCCAACAGCTATCCATACGACAACCGCGGCCGGGACAGGATGTCGCTGCGCGACAACGCCGACGAGATCACGCAGCGGTTGTCCGCTGAGCTGGCAAACCGGGTCGAGTCGGCAGGCGTCGACGTTATCGAGACGCGCCTGACCAGGCTCTCGTACGCTCCAGAGATCGCGCAGGCCATGCTGCGCCAGCAGCAGGCTGACGCCGTGGTCGGCGCTCGGCAACGGATCGTCGAAGGCGCCATCGGCATGGTGCGGCTGGCGCTGGAGCGGCTGCAGGAGGAGGGCGTCGTCGAACTGGACGAGGAGCGCAAGGCCGCCATGGTGTCCAACCTGCTCGTCGTGCTGTGCAGTGAGCAGGCCACTCAGCAGGTCGTGAACACCGGCTCGCTGTACCAGTGAGCCCGGAGCGGACCTGCTGTGAACGAACGCAAGGGCGTGCTGCTGCGGCTCGATCCGGCCGTCCACGACGCGCTGGCCAGGTGGGCGTCCGACGAGCTGCGCAGCACTAACGCCCAGATGGAGTTCCTGCTGCGGCGGGCGCTGGCCGAGGCTGGCCGGCTGCCGAGCCAGGCGGCAAAGATGCGCGGGCCAGGGCGGCCGCCCAGGCAGAGCAGTCAGCCAGCCGACTGAGCGTCCTCGTGCGGTGGCTGGTACCAGATGGCCGGGCAGCCGTCGGCCCGGCAGCGTACCCACAGGTGCCCCAGGCCCTCGGTGGCCAGCGCGGCCGGGCAGTCACACGGCATCCAGCCGACCGTGACCCGGCCGGGTGCCCACGGATGGCCAGCCGGGCACTGCCGGGGATAGCACCACCAGTCAGGACGGACGATCGCGCTCATCCAAACAGTAGAACATAAGTTCGATAGCTGCAGCCAGCCACCCCCGCCGCCTTGACGGCCGCAAATACGCGGCCCGCGGGGACTGGCTTAAAGTCGGGCGGCTGGCACACTACCGACCATGCAGACTGTTGTCGCCGACCATCCGCTCGTTGCACACAAGCTGACCGCGCTGCGCGACGAGCGCACCCCGACGCATGAGTTCCGCCGCCTCGCGGACGAACTGGTCACGCTGCTCGCCTTCGAGGCAACCCGGCACCTGCCGGTCGAGCCGGTGGCCATCCAGACCCCCGTCGAGGCCATGCAGGGATCCCGGCTCGCGGGTCCGGCGCCGCTCGTAGTTCCGGTGATGCGGGCCGGCATCGGCATGCTCGACGGCATGACCAGGCTGCTGCATCACGCCGAGGTCGGCTTCATCGGGCTGGTGCGGGACGAGCGAACCCTGATGGCCTCCATCTACGCCGCCAGGCTGCCCGCCGACCTGGCCGGCCGGCAGACCTTCGTCCTCGACCCCATGCTCGCCACCGGCGGCTCGCTGGAGACGGCGATCAAGATGCTGCTGAGCCGCAGCGCGGCCAGCATCACCGCCGTCTGCCTGCTCGCCGCTCCGGAAGGACTCAAGCGGATCGAGACCTCGTTCCCGGACAGCGAGGTGCACGTCCCGATCCGGGTCATCACCGCCGCGGTCGACGAGAGGCTGAACGAGAACGGCTACATCGTGCCCGGCCTCGGGGACGCGGGCGACCGCCTGTTCGGCACGGTCTGAGCGCAGCCGCCTGCCCGGCACATGAACTTGGCGGGAACGCGCGGCGACCTGCCGTCCGCCCGCCAGCATGCTGCCGTAACGTCACAGCCGGGCGACGGCCCAAGACCCCCCAGGACAGCCGGGGCGCCGGTGAGTTCGGCCAGTCGGGAGCGTGCGGTGACGGTCAGCGCGGAGATCGAGACCGTGACGCTCTGGCGGCCTACCGGGCCGCACGAACTCGCGCAGGTGCAGGCATCAGGCTGGCGGGAGTGGCCGCCCCGGCCAGCCGGGCAGCCGATCTTCTACCCGGTGCTGACCAAGGAGTACGCGATCACGATCGCGCGGGACTGGAACGTCTCGGAGTCAGGGTCCGGCTACGTCACCCGGTTCCGGGTCCGCAAGTCGTTCCTGGACAACTACATGGTCCATCAGATCGGCGGCGAGACGGTGCTGGAGTACTGGATCCCCGCCGAGGACCTCCCCGAGCTGAACTCCAGCATCGTCGGCATCATCGAGGTGGTGGCGGAGTACCACTGAGGCCGCTGCTCACCCGGCCCGGCCGAGAATCCAGCCCTCGGTTGCCAGCACTGCCGGGTCGTCGTCCGGCACGCCGGCCGGGATGGCGCCGGTGACCACGGCGATCATGCCGAGCAGCCCGATCACGGCGTCGAACTCGTCCTCGCCGGTCACGCCACCGGACAAGCCCGCGGCGACGCGGTGCGCTAGCGGCGTCTCCCAGCCGACCCGCAGCGAGTCGGCCCACGCCAGCAGCGCCGGCACGCGGTCAAGCCGGTCGTCACGGCGGCGCTTGCTCCATCGCGCCCGGGGTGGCGCCCCTATCTGCCGGTAGAACTCGCGCGGGTAGGCCTCGGCCACGACGACCCGGGCGGGCCCGGCCAGCAGCGCGGGCAGCGAGCCGTCGAACGGCCACAGCGCAATCCCCGCTCCCCTGGCCCGCGCCTGCCGCAGCAGGCGCCAGCCGTCCAGCGACGCCTTGCCTGCCTGCTTGCCGCCGAGCGTCCAGAACAGCGTCTCCGCGTCCCTGCCGTCGCCCCGCCTGCGCAGTTCCGCTGCCGACAGGCGAAGGCCCGAGTACAGGTGCTCGCGCCTTGCGCCGCCCGGCCGCTGCGGGTAGAACGGCCGGCGCAGGCTGATCTGGCCAGGCGCGGTGGCCACGTGCGCGAACTCCTGCCAGGGCGGATTGCCGATCTGGCCGAGGAATTCCGGAAACGACGCGATCCGAGCGGCCGCCGCGTACGCACGCGGCACGCCGATGGTGAAGTCGAAGCCCACGAGCACCGGGCCAGCGCTGGGCATGCCGCCCAGCGCGTCGAACAGGTCGGTGCCGGGAGCATCCGGTGCCGCCGCCAGGGATACGACCTGGTAGCTGTCATCACCTCCGCAGCGGACCGCCACCGCCACCTGGCGTTTGCGCGGATCACTGCCCCAGTCCGCATGCGCGATCACGCCAGGCAACAACACGAGCCCCATTCTGCGCGACTGGCTTCTGGTGCGCCCGGCCGGCTTTCCCACCGTCGGCCGGCCCATCGCGGCCGTGCTAGAAACGGATCATGACGACCGCTATCCCGGACCTCGGCGACGTGCTCGCGGCGCGTGAGCGCATCGCCCCCTACCTGCGGCCCACTCCCCTGTACGGCTACCCCGCCCTGGACGCGCTGACCGGCGCGCAACTGCGCGTTAAGCACGAGAACCACCAGCCAGTCGGGGCGTTCAAGGTACGCGGCGGCGTGAACCTCATCAGCCAGCTGACTGCGCAGGACCGGCGCCGGGGCGTGGCGGCTGCCTCGACCGGCAACCACGGACAGTCCGTCGCCTACGCCGCCGCCCTTTTCGGGGCACGGGCCGTGGTCTTCGTGCCCGAGGGCGCCAACGAGCTGAAGGTCGAGTCGATGCGCGCGCTCGGCGCCGAGATCGTGTTCCACGGCCACGACTTCGACGACGCCCGCGAGCTATGCGAGCAGCAGTCTGCCGAGCACGGGTACCGCTACATTCATTCGGGAAACGAGCCGCACCTCATCGCCGGTGTCGCTACCTACGCGCTGGAGATCCTGCAGGACTGGCCGCAGACCGAGGTCATCGTTGTTCCGGTCGGCGGCGGCAGCGGGGCGGCGGGAACGGCGATCGTGGCCAAGGCCGTCCGCCCGTCGATCGAGGTCATCGGCGTGCAGTCGCAGGCGTCCCCGGCGGCGTTCAAGTCCTGGCAGGCGGGCGGTCTCGTCACCGACGTGACCAGGACCTTCGCCGAGGGGCTGGCCACCAGGACCGCATTCGAGCTGCCGCAGCAGATCATGCGCGAGCTGATGGACGATTTCGTGCTGGTGCCGGACGACGCTATTGCGCAGGCGACCCGGACGATGATCGAGAAAACGCACGGCCTGGTCGAGCCGGCCGGCGCCGCCGCGCTGGCCGCGGTGCTACAAGACCCGGCCAGGTTCGCCGGCCGCAAGGTCGCTGTCGTCTGCAGCGGTGGCAACATCACCCCGGCGCAGCTGACGGCACTATGGCCGCCGGCGTCCAGATGACCTGGCCGGAAGTGGAAGCCGGGGGAGACGAGCCCACTGTCGAGCTGCTCGGCGACCTGGACCGGCCGCGCGCATGGATGCTGCTGGTAGACGGCACGCCGCAGTCGCACGTCGATCTCGACGACCCGCTGTACCTGGAGTTCGAGTACATGCGGCGACTCGGGCACGTCATCGACCTGGC
>DASPWG010000138.1:0-22521 GCA_035621915.1 Streptosporangiaceae bacterium | reverse complement strand
GTCAGGGCGGGCAGATCGCGCGCGAGGATCCTGCCCTGGTCGTCGACCGGCAGCAAGGTCGCGCGGTCACGGCCCAGGCCGACGATGCCGAGCGCCATGCGGAGGGTGGAGTGCACCTCGCCGCCCGCCACGACCGTCACCGCCGGCGCGCCGACCAGCCCCTGGCCCGCGGCGTCCCACCCGCGCCGCGCCAGCACCTCGTCCCTGGCCGCGGCCAGGCAGGTCGCGTTCGCCATGGTCGCGCCGGTCACGAACGCGCAGGCAACGCCGGGCGGCAGGCCAAGCAGCCCGCCGATCCAGCCAGCTGCCACCTCGCTGCACCGCGCCGCGACCGGCGACATCACGGTGAGCGCGGCGTTCTGGTCCCACGCGGTGGTCAGCCAGGCGGCGGCCTGAGCGGCCGGCAGCGCTCCGCCGATCACGAAACCGAAATAGCGCGGGCCGTTACTGGCCACCGTGGCCGGCGACCCGGCCTCGTCAAGCACATGGAGGGCGCGGGCGGCGCCAAGTCCCTGGCGCGGCAGCGGAAACTCAAGCTCGTCCAGGCCTGCCACGGCCTGCTTGCCCGGCGCGACCGGGCGGTCTGCCACCTTATCGAGGTAGCGAAGCGCCCGTTCGCAGGCGTCGCGCAGCAGTGCGGGCCGCCCGGCAAGCTCAGCGCCGATGTCCGGCGAGTCCTCCGGCGTCATTCGCCGAGGTCCGCGATGAAGTCCTCGACCAGAGCGGCGAACTGCTCAGGCGTCTCCTGGTGCGGTGCATGCCCGGCGTCCTGGATCAGCTGCACCTCGCCGCGCCACAGGCCGGGAATGGCCAGGCCGCGCAGGTAGTCAAGGCTGACCAGTTGCTCGCCCGCGCCATGCAGGATTGCCAGCGGCTGGCGGAGCTTGGCCACGATCGCGAGTTCGTCGGCGAACCGGCCCTCCCCGATGCTTGCGTACAGGCTTGCCCGCGCGTTGCCGTCGGTGGCGAGGATGTCGTCGATGAACTCCTCCAGCGGCAGGGCCGAGCCGGGAGCGGTGAAGCTGGTGGCAAATGCTCTCGCGTCCGCCTCACTAACGTCTGCCTTGAAGCCGACACCCATGGCCGGAATCGGCAGGAAGGCCTGGCCCAGCTGGTCCGCAGTAGCGACCGGCGGGGTGCCGAAGATAACGAAACCTGCCGCGGCCGGCATGGCCGGCGCAGCCTCGATCGCGATGTGGCCGCCCAGGCTCCAGCCGACGATGACGGCGCCAGCCGCGCCCGTGGCCTCGGCGAGCCCGGCCAGGACTGCCGCGTAGCCGGGCAGCGAGTACGAGCTCTGATGGCGGGGCGGCGCCGACCGGCCGTGCCCCGGCAGGTCCAGCGCCAGGCAGCGGTACTCGCGGCCGAACGGCCCGTCCAGCAGCGGCTGCCAGGTCCTGGCCGAGCACGAGTTGCCGTGCACGAAGATCACCGGGCGCCCATCGCCGTCGCTTTCCAGGAACGCGATGTCCTGCCCGCCAATGCTGACCCTGTGCTCGTCCACTCCGTTCCCTTCCCGTACCCTCGGCGATGCGGCACCCGAATCAGCCTGGCGCGGCTCCCGCAGCCTGGTCAAGGGCCAGTGCCAAGGGCAGGACGTCCTGATCAGGGATGATTTGCATGCCTCTGCGCAGCGGCGGGTTTCCCGGTGATGACCTCGCGCCCGGGCCGTGACCTGAACGGCGGGTTGCGTTACGGTCGTTAGAAACCCTGTCGCCGCCGGTCTCGCCGGCGGCCGGGTGCCCGGAGGTTTGCCGGTGGATGAGATTGCTGACAAGTTCCTGGAGTTGATTCACGAGCTAGAGGACGTGGCAGCCAGCGTGCCCGCGCAGCGCGCGCTGGCCGAGTTCGACGAGACGACGCTGCAGGTGTTCTGGAAGAAGTGGCCGCACGTGTCCGCCTGGGCGGGATCGCTGTGGTCGATGCTCTCCGCCGAGCTGGCAGGCCCGTCGACACGGCACGATCCCGACCTGGACGAGATCGGCGAGAGCGGCTAGGCAGATGAGCGCGCTACGGGATCTGATGAGCACCAAGGTGGTCACGACCGAGCCCGCCAGCCCGGTGGCGGAGGCGGCCGCGGCGATGGTAGCGGCCGGGGTGGGATCGGCGGTGGTCATGCAGGGCTCCTTCCTGACCGGCATCATTACCGAGCGGGATGTGCTGCGTGCCGCGGCGTCGGGGGAGGATCTCCGCCAGGCCCAGGTGTTCGAGTGGATGACGCGCGACCCGCGGTCGGCGGCCCCGGACTCCGACGCCGAGGAAGCCGCGCAGATCATGCTGCTCAGCGGGTTCCGGCACCTGCCGGTGGTAGAGGGCAGGGAAGTCTGCGGCATCGTGACGCTGCGCGACCTGTTCGCGGCGCGCATTCGCCGCTGACCGCTGAGCACGCTGGCGGGGACGATGTTCCGCGCCCCCGCCCGCACGTGCGCGTCAGCTGCCGGTAATGAGCGCAGCCATCCTCGGCGTCCCGATGCCGGTGGCCATGTCGTAGCCGGGCGTTGTCGGGTAGAGGCCGTTGTTGTTAGCCACCCGCTGCAGCGCGCCGACGCCGGTGATGTCGTTGAAGTACTTGGCGGCATCGGTGTCGAACAGCTGATAGAGCAGCGGGTTGGCGTTGCCGGCCCTGGTCCCGGTGTAACTGTCGCGGTCAGCGAAGATCGCTGACCAGGTGGGCGAGGAGACGCTGGTGCCGCCGATCTGGAACCAGCCGGGCAGCGGGTCGGTGCTCAGGAAGCTGTAGCACGCGCTGTACGGCTCGCTCGCGGTGCCGGCGCAGTACTCGGCCGGGCCGGTCCACGGGTCGGCGTTCGACGAGATGTCCGGGCCCTCCCGGCACGGGGTGCCCACGGCCGCGAGAGCGCACTGCGTCGAGCCATTGCCGTAGGTGCTGTAGGAGCTGTTGACGCCAGGCCCCTGCTGGTAGAACGGCCGCCCCCACCACTGGCTGGGCGCTCCGCCGCCAGCCCCGGTGAACTCGCACCAGAACAGGCCGCCCTGGTTGTCATTGCCGGGGTTGGCCGCCTGGTCGCTGCACAGGTTGTAGCTGTTCCATACCGTCTCCACCCCGGCCGGGTAGGACGGGCTCGGGTCGGTGCCGGGGTTGAAGCTCTCCAGCGAGGTGCCGCCGACGCCTGTCACCCATGGCTGGTCGGCCGGGTCACCCGCGTCCGCGTAGGTGGGCGAGGGCAGGCATCCGTACGCACCGCTGTCGCCAAAGGAGTTGAAGACGCTCTGCCCCTGCATGGCCATCTGCTCGAAGATGACGTTCTCGGCCTGCGCGTAGCCCGCGGTGATCTCGTCCTCGCAGACGCCCCAGCTCGAGCTGACAACCTCGGCGGTGTCCTGGTCGGCGATCTTGGTGTACTCGTCGAGCGAGGTCTGGCCCGTCTCGTCGTTCGGGGCGTTGTACACCAGGATGTGGCTGTTGTCGGGCGCGATCGTCAGGCTCGCCTCGATGTCAAGGTCGACCTCGATGTCGCCCGAGTAGTAGTTGTACTCGGCCGGGCACTGGTCACCCCGCGGGCAGATCGGGTCAAGCGGGCCGCCGTCGACGTTGATGTTGACCAGCCGCGGGGTGTAGCTGGTGCCGTAGAAGTAATGCGCCCAGGTGTCGATGTCGGCCTGCCGGTAGCCCGACAGCTCGAAGAGGGCCAGGTCGACGCCAGCGCCCTGCCCGCTCGAGCCGACATTCGGCGCTCCGTAGGTGGAGTTGACCTGCGACGGCGACAGCCCGGTGCAGGCCGGCCCGGCGCCGTACCCGTACGGCGGAAGCACCCCGGTGTTGGCGAGGGCGAACAGCTGCGACTTGGTCACGTAGCCGGTCTCGCAGCTGGCGTTCGTCGCGGTGGCGCTGGCGCTGCGGGGCCGCCCCGCGCTGGGCAGGCGGCTGTACATGGGCCGCTCGCGTACGGTGTTGGTCAGCCCGATAACGCCAAGCGTGCTGCTGGCAACCGCGGCCGGCAACTCCGCAGCCGAGGAGTTGGCGAAGTAGCGCATGCCTCGGGCACCGGAATAGGTCCGCAGCGTGGTGCGGAACGCGGCCTCAACGCGCTGGCTGGAGCCGGTGGCGCGGATCAGGAACGGTGAGCCGCTGCTGGCGATGGTCAGGCCCGCCGAGCGCAGGTAGCTGGTCACCGCCGACCGTTCCGCGCTGGTCGGCGCGTACCTGGCGTCGAACTGGCCCCTCGCCAGCCACTGGTGGTACTCGCCGCTGCCGCTGGTGTAGAGCGCGCGCAGCTCACTGGCCAGGCCCGCCTGGTCGCGCGGTACGAGCGCGACCTCGACCGACATCCGCGCGCTGTGATACAGGCCGGTCGCCGCATCGGTCGAGTCGAGCTGGCTGCCCCGCAGCGCCACGTAACCGGGCACGAGTCCGTCGCTCGTGACCGCGCTGGGCGCGGCCGCGGCCGAGGTGGCGAAGACCCCCGTAAGCCCGGTGACGGCAAGTCCGGTCGCGACGATGACGCTGGCCCTGAGCGGCCGGTGGAGCAGGCGCATGCTCAGCCTCCTTGGCTCTGGTCATCCTGGCCGCCGGTACCCGAGCAGGACGGGACGGCAAGCCAGGATTAACTACATCCAAGCCTGGTTACGGAAGATCCGGCATGTCAAGGAATGTCTAATTAAGGTTTAGTCATCCGGGCCCTTAATGCGGCCTCTGCCGATCTTCACGGGCTGAGGAAGTCGCTGCCCTTGCTGTGGATGTATTGGCGCGACGCCGCGTCGACCGGGTAGAGGCAGCCGCAAACAGTGCATGCGCTGAAATGGAAACGGGTGCCTGTCTTGCCGGCCGTCGTCGGCCCGCGGAGCCCGTACCAGCGGCCGATGATGAACTCGACCACGTCCTGGACCGTCTTCTTCCCGCACTTGAGGCAGTTGGCCACCTGCCTGGCCTGGCGGGTTAGCGGAACGCTGGCTGCGAGCACGCCCGTGAGCCGCGGGTCGATGGCCGGCGGACGGTCCCGGTCCAGCGGCTGGCCCGGCCCGAAGCCCGCCACGGCCAGGTCGCTCTGGGCGGCGACGTTCCCGGCGGCGGCGGCCTTGACCAGCCAGTCCTGTGCGGCCTGCGGATCACCCTGGCGCAGCAGGCCGCTCAGCGCGTACATTCCCGCGGCGTCGCCCTGGCCGGTCAGCCTGGTGAGCCACGCCTGCGCCGACGCTGGATCGTCGGCCGCCAGCTCGGTCCCGAGGCAGAGCATCGCCGCGGTGTCGCCGCGATCCGCGGCGTCGGTCAGCAGTTGCACGGCCTCAGGCCGATCGGAGTGCAGCAGCCAGATCGCCTGCACGACCATCGCCCGGGTCTGACCGCCCTGCGCGGCCTCGCCGATTAGCTCATAGGCGCGCTGGTTCAGGTTGGACGCGGTGACGCTGCCTACCTCTTCCAGGAATGGCAGCGCGTTTCCTCCGAGCGCATCGGGGACGTGCTCCATGCCGAGTGCCAGCAGGGCATATCCCCACTGTGCCTGCGGATCGCCGGCCGCCGCAGCCTGCATGAGCAGGTCGGCCTGCGCCGGCCCTGATTTTCTGGTGAACACTGGCTTCCCGCCGCCGCCCGCCTCCGGCGCTCAGACGAAGGACCAGAGCAGCCCAGCCGCAGCCGGTATTTCTGGCGCGTTCCAGCCACCATCGCTCATGCCGATGTCCCCTCCCCGAGAACGGCCCCGGCCAGTGGGCGAATTTCCGCCTCAAATAGCCGGCTCGCTCCGCAATATAGGGACGGGAAATGTCATCAGGCAAGAGGCTAGTACGCCGGGCCGTACTGGTCCCCGCGGTCCATGGTGTCGGCCAGCCGGTCGCGGAAGCGCGCCGCCGCCATCTGCGCGACGACGACCTCGCCGAACGTCACCGCGGCGAGGAACAGGATCACCACGCCGAGGCCGTAGAAGAATCCGAGCGTTTCCAGGAAGCGCATCGCGGACGGGTCGAACACCGAGCCGATGCTGATAACCGGGGTTCCCGGCGTTACGGACGCGCTGTGGACGGCGTACGCCGTGACCGGCTGACCGACCACGAACCAGGCGCCCCCGAGCGAGGCGAGAAAGGCACCGGACGCAGCCGCCCGGTCGGTGCACGCGACGAGGAACCCGCCGAGCACCGCCGCTGCGCCGGGCAGCACCGACAGCCATAGACGGCCGGTGGTGTAGGCCCATGCTCTGTCGGGCGTGTAGGCGTACCCGAAGTAGGGCCCGACGAACGGGACGAGCGCGCCCCATGCGCCGAGCAACATCAGCAGGGCGCCGGTCAGGCGCCCGCGATGGGCCAGTGCCGCGCTAGTCATGACGTCATCTCCCGTGCCATGTCGATGGCAGCAATGTCGGCTGCAGCCACCTCGGCTGCATCAGCCAGAGCTACCCAGCGGGCGGCGCCGCACTCCTGCCATGCATTGGATACTGCCGCGGTCTGATCACCACTGGGCTGGCGCATTGCCGGCCCGCGCGAGATGCGCAGAATTGGCGCGCCGTGAGGACCAAGCCAAAACGGCCGCCATTTCCCCTTACCCGAGCGAGCGCTTTCAGTTACGCTACCTCACGAAGCAGTCAAATCAGATATTAAAACCTTATAGTCGGGTTCTTACACTCGCGCAACAGGAGACTCAGCAGGCCAGTGGCCGCTCAGCCGTTCCGGAGACAAGATGACTGACCAGACCGCATCTCCTGCCGCGACCGCGACAACCGCCAGGCCGACACGGCTCGAGCCAAACGCAATCAGCGTGGTGCAGGACACGCTGATTGGCCTTGCCGACACCGGACCGACCGTTTCGATCGCGTTCTCACTGGTGCTGCTGATCGCGGCGACGGCCTACGGCGCGCCACTGGTGCTGCTGATAACCGCCGTCCCGATGCTGATCATCGCGAACGCCTACCGGAGGCTGAACCTCTGGAACGCCAACTGCGGCGCGTCGTTCGAGTGGGTGGGCCGCGCGATCAATCCGTACCTCGGCTTCCTGACCGGCTGGCTCATGCTCGCCGGGACGCTCTTCGGCACCCTCACGCCGGTCACCGCGCTTGGCCCTTCGATCCTCGCCGTGTTCAACCAGAGCGCCAATGCCACCTGGCCGAACGTCGGGATTGCCACCGGCCTGGTGGTCGTCATGCTCATCATCTCGGTCGTCGGAATCAGGATCACGGCGCGCACGCAGGTAGCCATCGGCGTCATCGAGTACCTGATTCTCATCGCCTTTGCGATCTGGGGCCTGACCTGGGTGCTCGGCCACCACGCCGGCACCGTCGGCATCAGCGCGTCCTGGTTCAGCCTGCACGGCGTCGGCGGCGGGGGCAGCCTGGTGGGCGGCTTCCTGATCGCCGTGTTCATGTACACCGGCTGGGACGGCAGCCTGTACGTCAACGAGGAGGTCAAGCACCGGCGCGAGAACCCGGGCCGGGCAGCGATGCTGGCCGTGGGCATCGCGGCGATCCTGTTCACGCTGGCCCAGGTGGGCCTGCAGGGCGTGACGTCCTACAAGAACCTGAACAACAACAGCACGTCAGTTCTCATCTACATCGGCCACCTGGTGTCTGGTTCCGGCTTCGGCGGCCAGGTGCTCGCTCTGGCGCTGGCCCTGTCGGTAATCGCCGCGACCGGCGTGGGAATCGTGCTGAGCGCGCGTATCACCTACGGGATCGCCAGTTACCGCGCCCTGCCGGACTTCCTGGCCAAAGTGTCGCGCCGGTTCAGGACGCCGGCGGTCGCGACCGTCGTGGCCGGCCTGATCCTGCTGGCGCTCGGCTGGATCTACCTGCTGACGACTTCGGTCCAGAATGCCTTCGGCTACGTCCTCGACAACACCGGCATCCTGTACGCGAGCTTCTACTGCGTCACGGCGCTGGCGGCGATCGTCTACTACCGCCGCCGGGTGATGAGCAACTGGAAGGACATGCTGACGCTTGGCCTGCTGCCGATCGCCTCGGTGGTCTTCCTCGCCTGGATCGCCATCAAGTCGATCTTCGAGGCCCCGGCGGCGCAGAACTATTCACTGCTCGGCTTCCTCATCGCGGGCATCGTCCTGCTCATCGTGGCGAGGTTCGTGCTCCGCTCCACGTTCTTCCAGACCAAGCGGGAAAGCTGGAGTCCGGAGAAATAGCCGCCGTGTACCTGAACGGCGAAGCGGCGTACCATCTGACTCCGAATGCAGGATAACCTGCGACATCAACCAGCTGAATTCGTAACGCGGTAAATCTGTCCGGAGACGGAACGTCGCTTTTATATGGCTAAACCCGCCAGCTCAGTGGAACAACAGCAGAAACCGGCGACGAGGCCGGGCGCCAGCCGGTCCGGCAACGGCCAGGCTCCGCCGAAGGAGGCGGCCCAGCAGCAGCCTGCGGCCGCCGACGCTGCGGTGTACGCGCCCCGGCCATGGCTGGCGGCGCGAGCCGATCGCTGGCTCAGCGCGCGGGACCAGGCGCCCGTCCTGGTGCTTCGCGGCCCCGCGGGAAGCGGGAAGACCCGGTTCCTGTACTCCTGGGCCGCCACAGCCCGCGACTCGGGGCGGCTCGGCGCACTGATCTCCAGGGACGCGCAGGCCGAGCCTGCGGACTCCTTCGCCTGGCCAGTCCTGCGCGAGCAACTGCTGGCCATGGCCGGTGCCCCGCCGGACGGTCCGGCCGCTGACGGCGGGGCGGCGGCGACGCCTGCGAGCCAGGCTGCGGCCAGGACCGAGCAGGTACTCGGCGACCTCGTGGTCGGGTGCGCTACCGATCCGGTGCGGGACCTGGAGACACTTGTCCTCCCGGCGCTCGACAGGCTGCCCGCTGGCGCCCCGCTCGTCATCGCCATCGACGGGGTGGACGAGGCGGCGCGGTCCGGCCGTCACGACTTCCTGGCCGTGGTGGCGTCGCTGGCCAGCCACCTGAGCCTGGCCACGGCGCGTCGCAGCGGCATCGGCAGATGCCGGCTCATGATCACGACCCGGTCGGAAGCACCGCTGGACCTCGGCCCGGCAGCCGAGCCCGCCGTGATAGACCTCTCCGAACCCGATCCGGCCGACCGCGAGGCCATGCGCGGCTACGTGCAGGCGCTGCTTGCCGAGGTCGATGAGTCCCGGCGCGAGCAGCTTGCCAGCGACATCGCCGACCAGTCCGGTGCCATCTGGGCAGTGCCGCGCTACCTGGCGGAGGATGCGGCTGCCGACGGCGCCGCCACTGGCAGGCCGTCGGATCTCGTCAGCCTCGGCCAGGCCTACGCCGCGTCGCTCGACCGCGCGCGCGGCCGCCTCGGAGAGGACTGGGACGCAGCGCGGACCTTGCTCGGCCTGGTAGCGGCGGCACAGGACATCGGAACGGCGCTGCCACCCGAGGTGGCAGCCGAGGTGCTGGGCGACGGCGGCGACTCCGGCAGCGTGGTTGCGGGCCTCGGCATGCTGATCACGACCGGGCCCGATGGCACGCTGCGTTTTCCGCACAGTGACCTCGGCTGGTGGGTGATCGACGGCAACGCGGGCGAGTCGGCAGTGGCCGATGCGCATGACCGGCTCGCCACCGCGCTGGTTGAGCTCGGTGCGGCTGACTGGCGCGAGGCCAGCCCGTACTGCCAGCGGTACGCAGTTCCACATGCGCTGGCGGCCGCCGAGCTGTCGGCTGGCAAGCCTGCCAGGTTCGCCAAGTTCGTCAGCCGCTGCCTTGCGCTGTTCGCCGACGAGGACCGTCTGCGCGCCGATCCCGACCCGCTGAGCTGGCTGGGCCACCTCGCCAGCCTCAGCGCCCTGTGCCGTGCCGACACCCGGCTGGCGGGGGCGACCGAGCCGGTGACGGGGCTCGCCGAGAGGCTCACTGACGCGCTCGTGGCGCGCGTCGGCTTGCAGCTAGCCGTGGAACTCAGCGCCGAGCACGCTGCCGAGCTGGAGGCCATCGTGGGCTCGGGCGACGAGCAGCGCGCGCTGGCATGGGTACGCACCAACGCTCCTGGCTGCCGCTCCCTCGTCAGCGATGAGTTCGTCGCCCTGTTCGCGACGGTGCTCGCCGGGGCAAGGCTGCCGCGCGATGAGGGCGCCAGCAGCGCGCGGCGGGCGGACGACTACGCGCAGGCTTGGCGGGACACCAAGCGCACAGAGCACCTGGACGCGGCGGTCACCGCCTGGCAGGAGGCGGTGACGCAGACCGCCGACGATGACCCGCAGCGCACCGACCGGCTGATCGAACTGGCGAATGCGCTGATCGACCGGGTGAACACCACCGAGCAGCCAGGTGACCTGGACCTGCTGCTCGAGACGCAGCGTGAGCTGGCAGGGCAGGCCGACCTGGAGGGCCAGGCGCAGGCGCAGGCGCAGGCCATCTACGCCGCCACCCTGCACCGCCGCTGGCAGCGTGACCCGGCCAGTCATCCCGACGACCTCGACGCGGCGGTGGCCGCGTGGGACGAGGCGCTATCCAGGACGACCCTTGACGAGCCGCACCGCACCGGCAGGCTCATCGGCCTTGCCGACGCCCTGGGCGACCGGGTCAATAGCGCCGAGCAAGCGGGTGACCTGGACCGGCTGCTGGCCGTGTGGGCCGAGGTGGCCGAGCGCGACGACCTGGCCGACCATGTCGCCGACCCAGGCCGGTCCTGGGCGGTGTGCGCATCCTGGCTGGTCCGCAGCTGGCAGCGCGACCAGGCAGGCCGGGCTGACGACCTGGATGCCGCGGTGACGGCGTGGCAGATGGCACTGCGGCGGGCACCGCACGGACATCCTGAGCGCACGGCGCGCCTGATCGGCCTCGCCGACGCGCTAGGCGACCGCGTCCGCACCGGTCGCGAGCACGCGGGCGACATGGACCGGCTGCTGAACACCTGGGCCGAGGTAGTCGGCCAGGAGGACCAGCCTGATCCTGGCCAGTCCTGGGCGACCTACGCGGCCTGGCTCGCGCGCAGCTGGCGGCGGGACCAGGCGGCGCACCCTGGCGATCTGGACGCGGCGGTAACCGCATGGCAGGTTGCGCTCAGCCACGCGCCAGACGGGCACTCCGAGCGGACACGCCGGCTGGCCGGCCTCGCGAACGCGCTGATCGCCAGGGTCGGGACCGACGCCGAGGACGAGGGCGACCTGGACCGGCTAATTGACGTGCAGCGTGAGCTGGTCGGCCGTGCTGACGTCGCGAGACCTGGCCAGTCCTGGGCCGTGTATGCCGTCTGGCTGGGACAGCGCTGGCAGCGTAGTCCAGCCTCCTCACCTCGAGACCTGGATGCCGCCGCGGATGCCTGGCAGCAGGCGCTGGCGCACACCCCGGCCGACGACAGGCACCGCTCCGGCCGGCTGATCGGCCTGGCCAATACGCTCGGCGACCGGGTCGACTCCAGTGCCGAGCGCAACGATGACCTGGACCGGCTGCTCGCGGCATGGGCGGAGGTGGCGGAGCGCGGCGATCTGGCCGACCAGGTCACCGACGCGGGACGGGCCTGGGCTATCTACGCCGGCTGGCTGGTGCGCCGCTGGCAGCAGGACCCGGCTGAGCGCGCGCCCGACCTGCAGGCATCGATAGTCGCCTGGCAGCGAGCGATCACCGACACGCCCGCCACGCATCCCGAGCGCACGCGCCGGCTGGCCGGGCTTGCCAGGGCGCTGGCCCACCGGGCCGAGGGCGACGCGCTCGACGACGCGGACCTGGACCGGCTGGTCGACGTCCAGGATGAGCTGGCTGAGCGGGATGACCTGGCGGATCATGTCGGCGAGGTCTATCAGTTCTGTGCTGACCGCGCCCGCTACCTGCACAGCCGCTGGCGGCGCGACCAGTCCGGCCATGCGGCTGACCTCGATGCGGCCGTCACCGCCTGGGAGGATGCCCTGGACGGCGCGCCGGAGGGGCACCCGGAGCGGCCGCGCCGGCTGACCGGGCTGGCGACGGCGCTAGCGGACCGGGTCTCGTCCGAATCCGAGCAGGACGGCGACCTCGACCGAGTGGTCGACACCTGGGCCGAGGCGCTTGGCGTAGCTGAACTGGACGACCCGGTCCGGGCGTGGGCTGGGTATGCAGCCGCGCTTTACCGTAGATGGCAGCGGGATCCGGCGGCGCATCCAGGCGACCTGGATACGGCGGTGACTGCCTGGCAGGAAGCGGTGGCCGAATCGCCGGCCGGGGACCCAGGCCGTGCCGCCCTGCTGGCGAGGCTGGTCAGGGCGCTTGGCAACCGGATCGACTCCGAGGCCGAGCAAGACGAAGACCTGGACCGCCTGGTAGACCTCCAGGGCGAGCTGGTGCAGCGCGACGACCTGGCCGACCCCGGCCAGGCATGGGCGACGTACGCGGCCTGGCTTGACCGCAGGCGCGAGCGGCGGACCGGGCAGTGGCAGGTCGACGTGTACCACGCAAGCCAGGCGTGGGAGCAGGCGGTCGGCCATACGGCGGATGGTCGCGCCGAGCGCACGGGCCGGCTTGCCGCGCTGGCCGCGGCGCTGAATGCCAGGATCGAGTCAGGCGCCGAGCAGGACGGGGACCTGGACCGGCTGATCGATGTCCAGCGCGAGCTGGTCCACCGGCCCGGCCTGGACGATCCCGGCCCGGCTTGGGCCGTGTTCGCCGCCTGGCTGCTGCACCGGTGGCGCCGTGACCCGGCGGCGCGCCCTGACGACCTTGATGACGCCATCTCCGCATGGCAGGAATGCCTTCGTGCTACCGCAGCCGGGCAGCCTGGCCGGGTCGTGTGGCTCGCCGAGGCCGCGAACGCGGACATGGTCGGGTCGGTCAACGGGACGCAGCACGCCGATCTCGACCGGGCCGTCCGGCAGGCTGCCGAGGTGCTGAAGTCCGCCGACCCGGCGGCACGCGACATGCTGCTGCCATCCCTGGCGCGGCTGGCCAGGCTGCGCCGCTAGGAGGCCTGGCCAGCCGCGGCACGCAGTGAACGGTAGAGCAGCTGCTGGTCGCCGAGCCGGCGCCGCAACTCGCGCTCCAGTCCGCCGATCGGCACCAGGTTCTGCGGGGCGCGCGGGTCCTTGTGCGCAGCGCTGGCCAGCGGGGGCAGCAGCCGCGTGCTGAGGTCGGCCAGCCGGATGACCTCGGGAAGCGGGAGATCGGCGGAGCACTCGAGCCGGACCACCCCTGACCACGGCGCTCCCGACGAGCCAGGCAGCCTGAGGTACCAGGAGTTACGCCGCCAGGACGTGCCCATCGTGAACGCCGGCGTGCGCTGGCCAGGCACGAGTTCGCTGACGACCGCGGCCTGCTGCGGCGGCAGGTAGGTGGTGTGGTGGGTCTTGATGTAGCCGATCGTGTCGGCCAGGTGCGTCCGGCCGCGCAGCGGGCCATCCACGAACAGCAGGTCGCCGGCTTCCGGGTGCTCCTTGCGGAACAGCAGCGCGAGCTGCACCTCGGCGTCGCTGAGCCGCTGCTGCAGGGCGAGCGACAGCTTGTCGATGCCCGGCCCCGCAGCCAGCCACACCGGGTAGCTGGCATGCCGGCTGTCCAGGCCGGTCGCGTCGGGTGCCGCGGTGAACAGCCCGCGCTCCACGCTGACACTAGTGATGCGGGCGCTGCCGTTGCAGCACACCAGGCCGGCCGCGTAGGAGGCAGCGATGCCGGGCTCGGGCTGCGGCTGCTGGCCGTGCACCCAGATGCGGGCGTCGATGCGCCGCACCCCGTCCAGGAACAGCACGGTATCGGGAACGGGTAGCTGCTTCGGCGCGGTGAGCGGCCGCCACTGCCCGGCGGCCAGCTCAAGGTCCAGGTTGAGCTCCGCCGTTGACTCGTGCAGCGCCTCGCCGGCCATCTCCTCGCCGAATGCCGCGCCGTAACCGGGATCCCACGGGTCGATAGAGAATGTGACGGCGGAGCCGTTGCCTTTGGGTTTGACGCGAACGTCTGCGGGTTTCGGGGGGTAGTCGGGGGGTCCCCCCCCGACTGTCATCCGCGTTCTCGCACGATCGTCGACGTGGTGCCGCTGCGGCTGACCACGTAGCGGACCGGCACCCGCTCGGCAAGCTCGCTGACGTGCGTGATGACGCCCACCATCCGATCTGAGTCCGCCGCCAGGCGCTCCAGCGTGCTCGCGACGGTCTCCAGCGTGTCGGTGTCCAGCGTGCCGAAACCCTCGTCGAGGAACATCGAGTTCAGCTCGCGCTTCCCGGCCGACAGGCCGATCACCTGCCGGGACAGCGCCAGCGCGAGCGCCAGCGAGGCCTGGAACGTCTCGCCGCCCGACAGGGTGTGCACGGGCCGCTTGGCACCGGCGTCCTCGTAGTCGATGACCACCAGGTCGTTGCGCTCGTCCCTGTCGAGCTCGTACTGGCCGCCTGACAGTTCCTTCAGCGTTGCCGAGGCCTCAAGAACGAGGGAGTCCAGCGCCTCGCTGCACAGCCAGCTCTCGAACTTGTTGGCGCGCAGCAGGTTGCCGAGCTCGGTCGCGACCTGGGCCTCCTCCTTAGCAGCGGCAACCTGCTTGCCGAGGTCGGCCGCCTGCCGACGGTCGTCACGGATCTTGCGTACCAGCGCCTCGGTGGCGGCCCGCTCCGCGGCGACCGCGGCCGGCGCCCTGGTCACCGGCTCGACCGCGGTAAGCCCGTGCTCTGCGAGCAGCCCGGCCAGCGCCGCGGCGTCGTCGGCCACCTGCTGATGCAGCTTGGCGGCATTCTCGGAAAGCTCGGGCAGCCGCTCGGTCCGGCTCGCCGCCTCCGCCTGCGCCCAGCCGGCCAGCGCGGCCCAGGCGGCTGCAAGGTCCCCGCCTGCCGTGACGGCCGGGGCGCCAAGAGCCACCAGCTTGTCACGCGAGCTGGCGAGCGCGGCCCACGCGCGCTGCTCCTCGGCCACCAGCGCCGCTCGGGACTTCTCGGCGGCGGCCAGCTCGGTCTGGCGCGCGGTTGCCTCCGCGCGAGTGCTCATGACCGCGGCGTCGGCGTCGCCGATCGCCTCGAGCTGCGCCGCCAGCTCCGCCTCGGGTGCCACGTCCGTCATGATCTGCGCGGCCTTGTCCAGCCGGGCCTGCGTGCTGCCCAGAGCAGACCTGGCCGACGCGGTTGACCTCGCGGACTCCTGGTGCGCGGCGCGGGCCTGCCGCTGCGCCTTCGCCGCCGCGTCCAGCCGCGACCGCGCCGCGCTCAGGTCGGCGGGTGCCCGGGTGGCAGGGACCGCTTCGACCAGCTGGCGGCACACCGGGCACTCCGCCCCCGCGTGCAGCGTCTGCGCCAGGCCCGCGGCCGCGTGCGCGCGCTGGGCGGCATCCCAGGCCTCGTGAGCGCTGGCAAGCTCAAGCTCGGCTGCCTGGAGCTCGCCGTCGAGCTGCTCCTCGGCCTGGGCGCAGGCGGCCAGCGCCGCCTGCTGCTGCTCGGCCTCGAAGGTGAGCTGCCGGCGCAGCCCGTGCATGTCGAGCTGCCGCTGCGTGTCCGCCTTGTCCGGCAATTTGCCGCGGAGCTGGCCGGCCTGCGCGGCGGCACGTTCCGATTCCTCGCGGCGTATCCGGGCGTCGGCGATCAGGGCGTCGGCGGCGGCAATCTGCGTGGCCAGGCCCGCAACCTCGGCGGGGGTGCGGAGTGCGGCGAGCTGGCGCGCCTCGCCGTGGATGTCGGTGGCCTGCTGCTTGGCGGCCGCGGCCCGTGCTCCCAGGTCGGCCAGCGCCGCGAGGCTGGCCTCAACCGTGGTGCCGAGCACCGTCAGCGCGTCGAGGCGGGCGCTGGCTGCCGACTCGGCTTCCTGCGTGGCGTCGGCCAGCCTGCCCAGCGCTTGCTGGGCAGCGTCGCGCCGGGCCGCGGCGTGCTGGGCGCGATCCCTGGCGCGCTGACCGATGTCCTTGTAGACCCCGAACGCCAGCAACTCCACCAGCAGGCGCTGCCGGTCGGCCGGGTTAGCGCGCAGGAACTCGGAGAAGCTGCCCTGCGGCAGCAGCACCGACTGGGTGAAGTGCTTGTAGCTGAGCCCGAGCAGCTCGGCGACCTTCGCCTTGACAGTGTCGGGGCCCTCGGCCAGCTGCTCCACGCTGGCCTCAAGCAGCGCGGTTAGCTCGGCGTCCCGCGGGACGCCGCCGTCGAGGCGCTCAAGCCTGGCGGCCTTGGTGCTGACCTGCCCGCGCCGGTCGCGCTGCAGGGACCTGACCGCCACGTAGCGCTTGCCGCCCAGCTCGAAGATCAGGCTCACGGTGCACGCGTTGGCCGAGGGAGCCAGCGCATTGCGGACCTCACGCTCGTTGTCCCAGCGCGGCACCGTGCCGTAAAGCGAGAAGCACAGCGCGTCGATGACAGTGCTCTTGCCCGACCCCGTCGGCCCGACCAGGGCGAAGAAGTCGACGTCGGTGAAGTCGATCTCGGTCGGATTGCGGTAGGTGCCGAAGCCGTCAATCACGAGCCTGAGGGGGCGCATGCCTCAATCATCCCTTCACCGCGCGGGGGCATGCCGGACATCCTCGCACCCGGCGAGTCCCTGCCGCCGCCGACCATGGCAATGGAACCCGGCAGGGCTCAGGCGTTGAGCGCGCCGTCGATGAGCTGCGTCGTGCCGGAGACGTAGGCGGCCTCGTCCGACAGCAGCCAGGTCACCAGGGCCGCGACCTCCTGCGCGGTCCCGTACCGCTTGCCGAGCGGCACTGAGGCCGCAATCCGCTGGTAGACGGCATCGGGGTCGCCCGGATCGATCTGAGCGGTCAGGGCCCGCGCCATCCTGGTGTCGATGTGACCGGGCGCCACGGCGTTGACGCGGACGCCGAACGGGGCGCCCTCCTGCGCCGCGCAGCGGGTCAGGCCGACGACGGCATGCTTGGAGGCGACGTACGGGGAAAACGTCGCACTGCCCCGGATGCCGGCCATCGACGCCGTGTTGACGATAGCGCCAGATCCCTGCGGCTTCATGACCCGCAGCACCGCGCGCAGGCCGAGGAACACGCCGCGGGCGTTGACCGCCCAGACGCGGTCGAAGTCTTCCGCCGAGAGCTCGGTCATCGGGGCCATCCGCCCCTCGATCCCGGCGTTGTTGAAGAATAGGTCGATCCGTCCGTGCGCGGCGAGCGCGGCCGCCACGTAGGAGTCGACGTCGGGCTCCTGGCTCACGTCCGCGACGACCGGCAGCGCGCCGTCGATCGCTGTCGCGGCCTCGTTGAGCGCGTCGGCGGCCCAGTCGACGAGCACCACGCTCGCGCCCTCGGCGGCCAGGCGGGTGGACACCGCGAGCCCGAACCCAGCGGCGGCCCCGGTTACTACCGCTGCTTTCCCAGCGAAACGATCACTCATCGGCAGCTCCGCTCTCGCGTGCCTGGGCCGGCTCGAGCACCGCCCCGGCCAGGATCCACTCGTGCCGCTGCCGGATCCGGTCCTCCCACTCCAGGTCGGTCAGCAGGTAGCTGGCGCCGCGGCGGACGGCGTCGGCGAGCTTGGCAGCGACCTCGGCCGGCGGCGTCCCGACCGCGAGCAGCGCGTGCATCCGATCACGGAAGTCGCGGCCCTCCGGGCTGCCATCGGGTTCGGCCTCGTTGCGCAGCTCCGCTGGCCGGTTCCTGATCCCGCGGAACAGGTTGGTCGCGATCACGCCGGGACACAGCGCGGTCACCCCGATCGGCGCATCTCGCGCGGCGAGGTCGGCGGCGAGCACCTCCGACAGCGCCAGCACTGCGTGCTTGGTGACGCTGTACATGTTCCTGGCGGCGACGACGGCCGTCATGGAGCAGGTATTGACGATGTGGCCGGGCTCGCCGCCGGCCAGCATCCGCGGGACGAACTCCCTGATGCCGTGCACCACGCTCCAGAAGTTGACCCCGACGGTCCACTCCCAGTCCTTGTCGGTAGCCGCCCAGATCGGGCCGTCCAGATAGCCCTCCACACCGGCGTTGTTGCACAGCAGGTGCACCGCCCCGTACCTGGCGTAGGCCGCGTCCGCAAGCCGGCGCACCGACCTCGGGTCGGCCACGTCGGCGTGCACCGCGACGACGTCGTGCCCGGCGGCGGTGAGCTCGGCCGCGGTCGCGTCCAGCGCGTCCTGCTGGATGTCGGCGGCCACGACCTTCATGCCCTCGGCGGCGAAACGGCTGGCGAACGCCTTGCCCATGCCGCTGCCCGCGCCGGTGATGACGGCAACCCGCCCGGCGAGCTCGTCCATGGTCCTCCTCCACGCTGCTCTTACTGGTTGGGCCGGGTTAGCACGCGGACCAGCTCACCCGGCTCGCGCAGCCTGACCAGCGCCTCCGGTGTCTCGTCCAGGCTGACCCGCTCGCTGATCAGGGCAGTGACGGGTACCCGTCCGGCCGCGATGTGCCCGACCGCCGCCTCGTAGGCCGGGTAGCTGAACGCGCACGTGCCGGCCAGCCGCAGGCCGTCGCCGACCAGCCGCGGCAGCGGGACAGCGGCCGTCTCCCCGGTCAGGCCAACCTCGACGAGGCTGCCGCCCGGTTCCAGCAGGCTCAGCGCCTCGGCGAACGAGCCGGGCGCGCCGGAGCACTCGAGCACGGCGGCGAACCGCAGGCCGGCCTGCTGCGCGTACTGCGTCACGCTGAGCTGCCTGGTGTCGATGACCGCGTCCGCGCCGACCGCCGCGGCGGCGGCGCGCCTGCCGGCGGAGCGCCCGGCCGCCGTGATGTGGTCCGCCCCGGCCAGCCGGAGCGCCATGATCACGCTGAGTCCGATCGGGCCTATCCCGTAGACCAGCACGGCGTCGTCCGGGCCGACGCCGGCCTGCGAGACCGCCTGCAGCGCGACCGCGAGCGGCTCCGCGTGCGCGCCGAGCTCGGCCGGCATCCCGTCCGGCAGTGCCACCAGCTGGCCCTGCGGTACCGCCACGTACTGCGCGTACGCGCCGGGCGCCGTGATGCCGAGATTCGGCACCTGCTCGCAGCGGAACGGCATGCCCGCACCGCAAGCCCGGCACGCACGGCACGAGCCCAGCGGGTTCACCGCGACCGGCTGGCCGTCCCGCCAGCCGGTCACGCCGGGGCCGGCCTCCGCGACGCGCCCGCTGAACTCGTGGCCCAGTATCTGGCCGGGCCGCGCGAACCCGAGGGCGACCGCGTGCACGTCCGAGCCGCACAGGCCGCACGCGTCCACTTCCACGACCACCTCGCCGCTTGCAGCGTGCGGATCGGGAACGTCACGCACCTCGGTGCTGCCAGGTACGCACACGACGGCCCGCATCCGTGCGCCCGCTCAGGCCGTGGACGCCAGATGGAGCGCCGCGGCCCTGACGCCGTCGACGGTGAGCCCGTAGAACTCGTACAGCTCGGCGGGCATCCCGACCTCGAGGTCCCAGTCGGGCAGGCTGACGTGCTCGAGCGCGGCGCTGACGCGGTACTTGCCGGCGATCTCGGCGACGATGCTGGCCAGGCCGCCGATCTCGCTGTGGTCCTCGATCGTGAGGACGCGGCCGGTTCTGGCGATGATCTCGGCTACCTCGTCCCGGTCGACCGGCTTGAGGTAGGCGGCGTCATAGACGTCGGCATCGATGCCGTCGGCCGCCAGCGTCGCGGCGGCCCGGACGGCCAGGCCCACGCCCATGCCGTGGCCGATGAGCGTCATGTCGGTGCCGCTGCGCAGCTGGCGCCACTCGCCAGGGTAGAAGTCCGGCTCCTCCCGGTACACGTTCAGCGACCGTTCGCTGATCCTGATGTAAACCGGGCCGAGCAGGTTGTCCGTGGAGCGCATCATGGCGAGCGCGGAGTAGGCATCGGCGGGCGCGAGGACCGTCATGTTAGCGATGGCGCGCGCGACGGCGATGTCCTCGACCGCGTGGTGGCTGGTGCCGAAGAACCCCATGGCCAGCCCGGTCAGCCGGCCCACCAGCCGGACCGGAAGGTGGTTGTAGGCGACATCGGTGCGCAGCTGCTCGGCGCACTTGAGCACCCCGAACGGCGCCATCGAGAAGATATAGGGAATGAAGCCGCACGTGGCGAGCCCGGCTGCGACCGACACCGAGTTCGTCTCGGCGATGCCGAGCTCGATATAGCGATCCGGGTGCCGTTGCCGGAACTCCGCCAGCGGCGTGCTCAGGTCGGCGCTCAGGGCGAGGATGCGCGGATCGGAGTCGGCGAGCTCGGCGATGGCGTACCCGGCCGGGTTCGCGGCGAGCGCTGTCTCGATCTCGACGTCAGAGAAGACATCGACCATCCCCGGCCGCGTCGCGCCGTCCGAACCCGATCCGGCCGGGGCATCCACGTTTCCGTCCAAATCTCCGGTCACTGCATCCTCGCGCTTATTTCCTCGATGACCTCGGCCTGCTTGTCGGGCGGTAGCAGCCCTAGGTGCCAGGCCTGCGGAGCCTGCTCGAACATGGCCGCCCCGTGGCCCTTCCTGGTGCGCGCGATGATGCAGACCGGCGAGCTGGTGTCCGGGTCGGGCAGGTCGTCGAAGGCGCGCATCAGCGCCGCGGGATCGTGGCCGTCGATCTCGCTGGCCAGCCAGCCGAAGGCGGAGAAGCGATCGGCGAGCGGCTCGATGTTCATGGCATCGGAGGTGGGGCCGCTGCCGGAGAAGCCGTTGGCGTCCACGATCGCGACGAGGCTGCCCAGCTTGTAGTGGCTGGCGGCCATGGCCGCCTCCCAGACCTGGCCCTCCTGCAGCTCGCCGTCGCCGGTGAGGACGAACGTGCGGTAGTCACGCTCGCTGAGGCGGCCCGCGAGCGCGATCCCGACAGCTACCGAGAGGTTGTGCCCGAGCGCGCCGGAGCTGAAGTCGATGCCGGGCGCCAGCCGCATGTTCGGGTGGTCGTTCAGCGGCGAGCCGACCGAGCCGAACTGCTTGAGCCAGTCCTGCGGGTAGTAGCCGAGGTCGGCCAGCACCGGCCAGAGGCCGGTCGCCACGTGCCCCTTGCCGAGCAGGAAGCGGTCCCGGTCTGGCCATTCCGGCTCGGCTGGCCACAGCCGCAGCGCGTGATAGTAGAGCGTCGCGATGATCTCCGCGCAGGAGAACGTGCTCGCGTAGTGGCCGAGGCCGGCCTGGCCGATGAGCCGCACGGTCTCGAGGCGGATCCAGTCCGCGCGCCACGACAGCTCCTGCGTGGTGACAGCGCGGCCGCGCTCGAGGATCTCCTCGCCAGCCTGCGGTCCGGCGGGTCCAGCCGTCATGACGTCAGCCTCCCTGGAGGTTCAGCGATCCTCGCGATGGACGGCGGGCCGCCGCGCGGCCCGAAGGTCTCGATCACCGCGGACACGCCGGCGTTGTCGGCGCCGGCCACCATGACCTGAACGGCAGCGGGCGAGTTGAGCACCGGGACGACGTCCGGGTTCTCGCCGGTACTGGCCCGGTCCGGGATGGCGTCCGGGTGGTCGGCGGACAGCCGCCAGTGGGTGTGCCGGGAGACTGCGTCCTTTCCGACAGCGGCCAGGCTGGCGCGGGTGTTCACGGCGTGGTCGAAGATGAACTGGCGCAGGTGGTCCTTGCCCCAGCCGGCGGTGGCGAACAGGCGGGCGTGCTCAGGGCTGAGGACCACCAGGGCGCTGATGGTCTCGTGCACGAGCGCGCCGGTGCGCGCGATCGTGCCGGTGATGTCGAGGGCAAGCTGCTCGGGCAGCTGGGTATGGCGGGCCTCGATGTGCACGCAGGACCGGATGACGATCGCGGTGACGGCGCTGTCGGCCGGGTCGAGGCCGTGCTCGGCGTGCAGCGGCGCCCACGGGCTCTGCTCCTCGTTCTCCGCGATGCAGGCGCTGTACTTGGCCGGGGTGCCCTGCGTGGCCTGGTCCAGCAGGTGCGGGTGCAGCCCGAACACGTTGATCGCGGTGAGCCTGATGGCACGGCCGATGGTGGCGTTCGCCCGGAAGCCCGAGCCGAAGACGTTCCCCGCGCTGTTAAGCCCGATCCTGGTGCGGACCGGGCCGTTGACGATGAGTAACGGCGCGGTGCCGGTGGTGCTCTGCCAGATGCCCCTGGTGGGATAGCCCTCGCCGGCCAGGGCCTCCCAGGCGGCCAGGACGACCGGGAAGTACTCGGGCAGGCAGCCGGCCAGGGCCGCGTTGATGGCCGCCAGCCTGACGCTGCACTCGCGGTTCAGGTGCGGCATCGCGAACACCACGTCGTCGGCGCCCCGGCTGGTGGTGGCCAGGAACTCGGCCAGGTACGACTCGGTGACCGGCACCACCGGCAGGCCGTCGGTCCACTCCTGCCTGGCGTAGTACTCCATGGCCGCGCGGATCTGGGTGGCGTCGGCGTGCGGCGGGTCAAGGATGGAGGTCACCGCTCACTCCACGCCGAGGACGCGCAGCAATCGGGGCACCAGGTCGCGCGCGCGGGCCTCGAGCTGGGCCTCGTCGAGGCTAGCCAGCGGATGCGGCATGGTGACGAACTGGTAGCCGGGGAAGCCGTACACCCGGGCCATTGCCTCGGCGGCGGGCACGAACGGCTCGGTGCAGATGCTGGCAGCGGGCACCCCGGCCCGCTCCAGGAGGATCCCGTCGGCCAGACTGGCCGCGCTGCACGAGCCTCAATCACCGATGCCCGCCACGACGAAATCGCAGCTGTGCAGGATCCGCTGGATCAGGCTCTCCTCGGTCGGCGTGCCGAAATAGCTCTTGGTGTACATGAGGACTGCCTGCACCGCGTGCTCGCGCCGCAGCTCCCGGCCGACGCTGGCCAGCAGCAGCCTGGCGTTCGGCTTGGTGTTCTCCAGCAGGCCGAGGGTCAGCCCGCGCAGGCTGGCCGGCCGCGGCGCGAGGGTG
>DASPWG010000137.1:0-33081 GCA_035621915.1 Streptosporangiaceae bacterium | reverse complement strand
CGCTCAGGCCGCCGCCTGGCTGACCACCGCGTGGGACCAGAACGCCGCGCTCACCGTGATGTCGCCGGTCGCGGCGCGGTGCAGCGAGGTGGCAGCTGGCTGGATCGCCGGGCTGCTTGGCCTGCCGCCCGGCGTTGCCTGCGCGTTCGTGACCGGCGCGACGATGGCGAACGCGACCTGCCTGGCCGCGGCCAGGGACGAGGTGCTGGCGCGGCGCGGGTGGGACGCCGCGGGCCAGGGGCTGGTCGGCGCACCGGCGGTGACGGTCGTGGCGGGTGGCGAGGTGCACTCCACCCTCCGCAAGGCGCTCGGCATCGTCGGCCTGGGCCGTGACCGCGCGACCTTGCTGCCGGTCGACGACCAGGGCAGGATCCTCGCGCGCGATCTGCCCGCCCTGACCGGTCCGGCGATCTTCTGCCTCCAGGCCGGAAACGTCAACACCGGGGCAAGCGACCCGTTCGGCCCGCTGATCGAGTGGGCGCACGGCCAGGATGCCTGGGTCCACGTGGACGGCGCGTTCGGCATGTGGGCCGCGGCCTCGCCGGCCACCGCGAGCCAGGTCGCGGGCGCCGCCGCGGCGGACTCGTGGGCGACCGACTGCCACAAGTGGCTGAACACCACCTACGACTGCGGCCTCGCCCTGGTGCGCGATCGGCAGGCATTGCAGCGGGCCATGGAGTCGTCGGCGGCATACCTGCCGGGCGCCGCTGCCGAGGCCATGGGGATGACCCCGGAGTCGTCGCAGCGGGCCCGCGCGGTCGAGGTCTGGGCGACGCTCGCCGCCCTGGGCAGCGACGGCGTCGCGGATCTGGTCGAGCGCAGCTGCCGCCTCGCGCGCCGGTTCGCTGACGGGATGCGCGACAGCGGCTTCGCGGTACTCAACGAGGTGGCCCTGAACCAGGTCCTGATCTCGTTCGGTGACGCAGCGCGGACCGACGCGGTCATCGCCGCGGTTCAGGCGGACGGGACGTGCTGGTGCGGGCCGACCACCTGGCAGGGCCACCGCGCGATGCGGGTCAGCGTCAGCGGCTGGAGCACCACGCAAGACGACATCGACAGGAGCGTCGCCGCAGTGCGCGCCTGCGCCGCGCCCTGAGCACGCCGATGCGGGGACGGTGCGGGCAGGTCTAGCCCATCTGGCGGAAGTCGGGCGTGAGCCAGATCTTCTCCTTCAGGTACTGCTTGACCTTGGCGACGTAGCCGAGCGCCGCCGGAGTCATCCAGCGCCCGGCGAACCACCGCCCCACGCAGCCCCACACGCTGCCGGCCTGGTACTGGCTGCCTCTTGGCACTGTGTTGAGCCAGGTCTCGTACCCGTCGAAGCAGGCCCGCCAGATCGCGTACGCGGCGTCAGCGTTCATGGCCGTCGACCGGATCATGCCCGGCCAGCCGCCATCCTCGTACGGATAGCGGTTCTGCAGGATGCCGTAGCTCTGCGGGCACTGCCCTGGCCTGCCGTCGGCGCCCAGCTTGTGCCCGGCCGGGCACGCGCTCGCGTCGGTGCCCCAGTCGCCGAGGGTGTCCTGCTGCCACCAGCTCTCCACGGCCGCCTGGGCGAACACGATGTCCTGGTCGATGCCCCACTTGCAGGCAGCCCACCGCAAGATGTCCGCCGTGGTCCCGGTGAAGTCGCCGTCGATTCGCGGCGCGAGCAGCTTCTGTGCCTTGGGGCTGTCGCCGGCCGAGAAGAACTTCGGGCCGACGCGCTGGCCCTTCCTGTGGTTGTAGGGCTTGTTCGCGGCCTTGTCCTCTGGCAGCGGCGTCGCGTTGACGAGCCTGGCGCACTCGGCGCCGCTCGGCAGCTTCGCGCCTGGTGGCAGCGTGTGGAAGTAGACGGGCTTGGCCGCCGTGGCGGCGGAATCGCCGCGGATGAACACCGAGCTGGCGGAGGCCGGCAGCGACATGGCCGCTGCCGCGGCGGCTGCCGCAATGACGGTGATTAAGACGGCCAAGCGGCGCGCGGTCAGCCTGATGCCGTTCTTCATAGCTGCAAGGTTTACTACGACTGCCCGATTCCGGCAGGCCGTTCGCGTCATTTGCCGGTGCTCTTGACCGGCATACCCGGCGGCGGGACCCTAGGGCCGTGCCCAGGCATCTGGCCGTGAGCGCACTGGCCTGCTGGCTGCTCGCGGAACTGCTCGGCGCCTACATGCTGAGCAACTGGGTGCGCAGCGGTGCGGCGCGGCGGCGGCGGGAAGAGCAGAACGGCATGTCGCTGCCGGTGCTGGCCGCGCATGCCGGACTGAACCTCGCCGGGATGGCCTGCTGGATCGGCTTCGTGGCGAGCGGGTGGACGGCAGCGGCGTGGCTGGCGCTGTGCTTCATGGTGCCGGCCATCGGGCTTGGCGTCTCGACCGTGAGCATCTGGACGCCCTACCCGGTCCGGGGTCATGCGGCGGCCCCGGCCGGACAGGCAGCGGGCACGCACGCAGGACCCGAGCCTGCCGGGCGCATCGCCGCGATACCAGACACGGCGCTGGCGCGCGCCCTGGACGACGAGGCGGCCGCCAGCAGGCTCGTCGACGACCTGCTGGCTCGCAACCTCACCAGCGATACTGACCCGCGGCGTCCGTTTCTCGACCCGCGAGCGCTCGTCCCGTTCCTGCACGGAGTGCTTGCCATCGCCACGTTCATGCTGGCGACGCTGGCCGCTATCGGCGCGAGCTAGCGGGCGCGCACGATCCGGCCAGGGCCCGGGTCAGGCGTTCCGGCGCGAGCGCTCCCGGCCGGCCGGTGCCCTGCGGCGGAGCTGCAACTACCGGTGCACGGACCGGTGCCGGTCGAGAGCGTGCGTCACCGAGGCAATCAGGACTTGCTTGACCGACTCGCGCCTGCGCGCGTCGCACATCAGCACCGGGACGTCATAGTCAAGGTCGAGGGCGTCGCGGATCGACTCGGTCTGGTAGACCGGAGCGCCCTGGAACTGGTTGGCCGCGACCACGAACGGGGTCCGGCGGCGCTCGAAGTAGTCGACGGAGGAGAAGCAGTCGGCCAGCCGCCTGGTGTCAGCCAGCACCACCGCGCCGAGCGCGCCGACGGCCAGCTCGTCCCACATGAACCAGAACCGCTCCTGGCCCGGAGTGCCGAACAGGTACAGCACCACGCCAGACGGAAAGGTGATCCGGCCGAAGTCCATGGCGACGGTCGTGGTCCGCTTGTGCGCGACCGCAGTCGTGTCGTCAATGCCGATCCCGCGCTCGCTCAGGTCTTCCTCGGTGCGCAGCGGCCGCACCTCGCTGATGGCGCCCACCAGCGTCGTCTTCCCCGCGCCGAAGCCCCCCGCGATCAGCAGCTTGGTGACGATCGGCGCTGCGGTGGCCACCGGCGCCTGCTCATAGCGCGCGGAGGCCATCAAGCACGCTCCTCAGGATGCTCTCTTCCTGGCTGTTCTGATCCGCCGGGCTTAGGACCGAGATGAGCCCGCGTTCCCGGAGGTCGCCGAGCAGGACCCGGACCACCCCGAGCGGCAGGTCGGTCTCTGACGCAACGTCGGCCACCGCGATCGGCCTGCGGCACAGGCCGATCAGGCGCCGGTGCTCGGGACCGAGCCCGCGCCAGTCTCCGGTCCGGGTCGCCGCGGCGGTCACCACGTCGATGAGGTCGAACGTCGCTCCTGCTGGCTGAGTCCGCCCGCGGGTGAGCGCGTACGGACGGACGACCGGGCCGGCGTCCCGGTCCATCCACAAGTCACCGCCGGTTGTCATTCCGCGAGCCGTTCCGTCGAGTCAGCGAAGGCCGCGAGCCGAGGGTTCGCGGCCAGGTACTGGCCGAGGCGCCTGACCAGCATCGCCATCTCGTAGGCGATGAGACCGTGGTCGGCGTCGGCCGGGCACAGCACGGCAAGGCAGCTGCCCTGCGCGGCCGCCATGACAAACAGCAACGCCCGGTCCATGTGAATGATCGACTGCCTGGCCTGCCCGCCGTCGAAGCGGAGCGCCGCCCCGCGGGCCAGGCTCTGAATCCCGGCCGCTATCGCGGCCATGTGCTCGGCATCCTCGCGGCTCAGGCCAGCCGAGGCGCCCAGGGTCAGGCCGTCGCGCGACAGCACGACGGCCTGACGGATCCCGTCGACCCGCCGGACCAGGTCATCGAGCACCCAGCTCATCGTGGTGGAGACACCGGGTCCGTGCATCACGACGCCTCGGGGTCCTCCGGCGCGCTGGCCAGGTCCTGTTTATCCGCCGGCGGCGAGGCATCTGCCGCCGGCCGGGAGTCGGCCTGCGCCCATGGCCCTGACGGCCAGGAGTCGGCCGGTGCCCACGGGTCTGCGGCGGGCCAGGGATCGTCTGGCGGGGTGGGCGTCGCGCGTGCCCGGTCGAGCGCGTACTGCAGCGACTCCACCAGCGCCCTGCTGCCCGCCGGGCTCGGCCCGGCAGCACCGTTGGCGTCGGCCTCCTCCGGCACAGCGGGACCGTCGGTCTTCAGCTGCGGCGCCAGGCTTGCCTGCCGTTCACGGCGTGGCAGCCGGGACTGCGCCCACCAGCTGCCGCCGCCATTCCCGGCATGGGCCGAAGGCAACGGGGAAACCTGCGCCGGAGGGAACGCCGCGACCTGGGCCTCCTGCGGCGCCTGGGCTGCAGGAGACCCGGCCTCCTGGACCGGTGAGGCCGGGGTGAACACCGGCGGCTGCTCCGGCTCCTGCGCCGCTGCGGAGGCCGGCACTGCCGGCAGGTCGTACGCCGTGGGCTCCTCGGCCTGATCGTAAGGAGCGAGCCGGCCAGCCGGCAGCGCCTGCTGCCGGCCCAGGCCGTTCTCCGCTGCGCGAGTGCCCGGCATGCCGCGCTTCGGCAACTCGGCACGGAACACGTCGAATGGCTCGACGCTCGGCCGCTCGCTCATGGCCACGATCGGGTGCGGGAGCAGGACGATGGCCGTAGTACCGCCGTACGGCGAGCGTCGCAGCGTCACCGAGATGTGGTGCTTGCCGGCCAGCCGGGCGACCACGAACAAGCCGAGCTGGTTACTGTCGGCGATGTCGAACTCTGGCGGGTCGGAGAGCCTTGCGTTGAATGCCGCCAGCTCATGCGGGCCAATGCCGATGCCGCGATCCTCGATCTCGGCCACGAAGCCGTTCGCCACTCGCTCGGCCCTGATCGTGACCTCAGTGCTGGCGGGCGAGTACGTCGTGGCGTTCTCGATCAGCTCAGCGAGCAGGTGGATCACGTCGGCGACGGCGGACCCGATGATGGCGTCCTGCGAGTCGCACAGGACGCTCACCCGCTTGTAGTCCTCCACCTCCGCGATGGCGCCACGCAGCACGTCCATGACTGGAACGGGATCGCGCCAGCCGCGGCCGGGCGCCGCGCCGGACAGGATGATCAGGCCCTCGGCATGCCTGCGCATGCGGGTAGTGAGGTGGTCGAGCTGGAACAGCTCATCCAGTGTCTCCGGCTCGGTCTGCCGGCGCTCCATGGTGTCGAGCAGCGCGAGCTGGCGGTGCAGCAGTGACTGGCTGCGCCAGGCCAGGTTGCGGAAGACCTGGCTGACTCCGCGGCGCAGCCTGGCCTGGCCGACCGCCGTCTCCACGGCCGTGCGCTGCACCGTGGAGAAGGCGTCCGCGACTCTCGCGGTCTCGGCGATCCGCCCGGGCGGGATGGGCGCGGCCTCCGTGGCGACGTCGACCTCCTCGCCGCGGCTCAGCCGGTCGACCACGCGCGGCAGCCTGTCCTCGGCGAGGTCCAGAGCGGCGTGCTGCAGGCCGCGAAGCTCCCTGGAAATACGCCGGCCGAACCATACTGCGAGGAAGACCGACAGCACCACTGCGAGCAGGCCGAGCCCACCAGCCAGCCCCACCTCCACCAGGAGCTGGCCGCCCACGTTGGTGCCCTGCTTGGTCAGCGCGAGCCTGTCCTGCATCTCCGCGACCTGATAGGACCTGAACAGCGCGGTGGTCGTGGCACTGAACGCCTGCGGGCTGACCGGGATCGGTCCCTTCGCGCCGATGCTGTTGATTACCGCGTTCTCCATCGCGGCGAATTGCTGCGCGGTCGCCGACGTCGTGACGCTCCGGTAGTCGGAATCGAGGCTCGGCTGCAACTGCGACAGTGCCTGCGACATCATCAGCCGCTGGCTGGCCACATCGGAGGCCAGCAACAGTTTCTGCTCCTTGGTCATCATTCCGCCGGCCGCGAAGGCACCGCCGATCAGGTCGACCCCGCGATTAGCCATGTCCAGCGCCTCGCCTGCCTCGATGCTGGCGCTGGCCTGCTGATAGAGCGTCGCGTTGTCGACCGCGATCAGGTCGCCGAGGGTGGCGAACTGTGCCTGGACGATGCCGTTGTAGGCGGCGAAGGCTGCCAGCGGGCTCAGCTGGCCGGCTAGCACCTGCTTCTCTACGCCCGGCAGCGTGGTGTTCAGCGCTGACTCGAAGCTCCGCAGCGAGGGCCAGGCGTCTGCCGGAACGATGCTCCGGTCGGCATTCAGCCCCTTCTCGAACGCTGCCGCTGCGATGCCCGTGGCGCGGAACTGGGCCAGCAGCGGCTGATCGGACATCCGCCTGCCGCTACTCAGCCACGTATATACCAGCTGGCGCTCCAGATCCAGTTGGCCGCCAACGCCCTGAGCGGGGCCACCGTAGAGCGCGTTCGCCTGCCGGAAGTTGTGCTCTTTCACCGCATTCGAGACTGTGACGCTCGCGGCGAATCCCCACAGCGCCAGCAGCGAGGCGAGCGGGACTATAAAGATCGCGGACAGCAGCGTCCTGATCGAGCGCTGCCGCTGTCGGCGCATGGGGGAATGCATTACGGTCCTTCCGCCGAGGCCAGCCTGGCCGTGACCGCCCCGCCCGCAGCACACAGGAGAAAGCTCGCTGTAGCGCTGGGGGCGTCGCCAGCCTTAAGGCCGGCGCTGCGGACATGGCCATCGCAGGTGGGCCCATCGTCAGGCGCCCACAGCTTCGCCAGGTGAGCGATCCCGGCCCGCACCGGGCCAGCGTGCCTGTAGGCAGGCGAAGCTAGGGATGCCGCCCACATCCCGGTCCCATCGCCCATTGGTGTCTCCCGTCCACGCCCGGCAGGCAATGGCGGTGGCGCCCCTGCAATTTGCAGATATCCAACTGCACGCACACTGGAAGGATCGGCCTGGAAAGCCGCGAGCAGACTAACACTGCATTAATCACTCCATAGCGCGTTATTGAAAAGTTCCAAAAAACGCGCCAATACCTGACCGGCCACTGCTGTATTGCCCGGGGCATGATGGCTCGCGGCGCCAAGAGCAGCAGGAGCGCCGGGATAAGGGCATGTCAGCCCGCGCTGCCGAGGCCGCCCTGCTCGAGGATGATGGCCGCGCCGCGGATCACGCAGCGCAGCGGGTCGTCGACCACGACGGTCGGGATGTCGGCTGCCGCCTCGATGCGGTAGGCCAGGCCAGGCAGCATCGCGCCGCCGCCGGCCAGCCTGATCTTCCCGCGGAACACGTCCTCGGCCAGATTCGGCGGAATGTCGGCCAGGAGGTCGGTGACCGAGCCGACGATCGCCCGGACCATCGGCTCCACGGCGCCTGCTACCAGCGCCGCGGGCACCCTCGCGACACGCGGGGTCCTGCGGCCTGCATCGACGCCAACCGTCTCCATCTCCGTGGTGGTGCCGTCGCCCAGTCCAAGCGTCGTCTTGAGGTTCCTGGCCGCGTCCCGGCCGAGCAGCAGCCCGAACTGCGAGCGGACGTGCCGCGTGATGGCGTCGTCCATGGCGTTGCCGCCGATACGAAGCGACCTGGCCCGCACGACGTGACCGCCGGCCAGCACCGCAATCTCCGTGGTGCCGCCGCCGATGTCCACGACGAACGAGCCGGTGCCGGCTGCCAGGTCAAAGCCGGCCCCCGCAGCCGCGGCAACTGGCTCCTCCACGAGTTCCACGGCGCACCGCGGCCGCAGGACCTCAGCGGCGGCAATGACCGACTGCCGCTCGACGTCGGTTGCCTCGCCCGGCAGGCAGATGACGCAGGGCGTCCGGCCGACGCCCCGCCGGATGCCTGCACGACTCAGGAACGCCTGGAGCATCGCCGCGGTGGCGTCGAGGTCTGCGATGACCCCGTCGCGCAGCGGGTGCAGAACCTCGATGTCCAGCGTCTCCTTACCGGTCAGCGCGTCGGCGGCCAGGCCAACCGCGGTCACCGTGCCGGTGCGCCGGTTGATCCCGATCGCCGACGGCTCCTCGATGACAATGCCCCGGCCAGTGACGTAGACGAGCGTGTTCACCGTGCCAAGGTCGATGGCCACGCCCGACCGAAGCCCCATCACGTCCGCCCTCTGCCCGGAATGCCACATTGCATTCACAGTATGCCGTCGCCCTTCGTGATCGGTGCCGGGGTCTGCCGTGTTGCGCGGCCGAGCCCGTGCGCGATTACCCGCATTCGCCGCCGCATACCGCAGCACGCCAAGGGAAGGCCGGTGCGGCGCGCGCGCTAATTCGCAGCGAGTTTTTGGCGCAGTGCGCACGCATCGTGGTCGCGGTAATCCCCAAGGTGCCTGCACGCGTGGCTGACCTGCGACGATACGCCTGCTATTCGCGTTTATGAGTCCGATCATGAATGTCGCCGATACCATGACGCGACATGCGACGGATGGGCGGTTTCGAAAAGCTACTCCTTGGCCTGTGCGGAGCCGCCGGCGCTCTTGCGCTCGTTGCCTGCGGTGCGGCGTCGCCGGCTAAGACGGCGGCAAATCAGTCCGCCCGGCGCGCGACCATCGGGACCCCGGCCGGCAACTCAGCGAAGGCGAGCCCCAGCGCTACCCCGTCCGCCCGGCCGACCCCCACGGCCAGCGACGGCGCTGGCGGCGCGACGATCGGCGGCGGACCTCCGGACGCCGGCAACCCTGATGGCAACGCCTATGTGCCGCCGGCCGGCCAGCCGGTCAACACCAGTAATCCCACTCACGTGATCGGAACCGGAACCCCCGCAAGCTGCACCTCCGCCGCCGTGGTCAGCGCCGTCGCCGAGGGCGGCATCATCACCTTCGACTGCGGCCCCAGCCCGGTCACGATCCTCATGACCGCGACCGCGACGGTGGACAAGACCAGCCACCAGGTCGTGATCGACGGCGGCGGCAAGGTCACGCTCAGCGGCGGCGGCAAGGTCCGCATCCTGTTCATGGACACCTGCCAGGGCACATGGTCCACCGACGACTGCGTCAACCAGCCATATCCAGAGCTGACGGTGCAGAACATCACCTTTGAGGACGGCTACAACGGCACGCACCAGGTCACTGGCACCGCCAACGTGCCGGCCGACTGGTACGGCGGGGTGGACGGCGGTGGCGCGATCTACGCCGAGGGTGGCCAGTTCAAGGCCGTCAACTCGCGGTTCGTCGACAACGGGTGCTATCAGTACGGGCCAGACCTGGGCGGCGGCGCCATCCGAGCCCTTGCCCAGTACCAGAACCTGCCTGTCTACATCACCGACGACACCTTCATCGGCGGCCGGTGCTCCAATGGCGGCGCGCTGAGCAGCATCGCCGTGCAGTGGGACGTGCTGAACAGCGTGTTCACCAACAACGACGCCGTCGGCTTTGGCGCCAACCCAGCCGCCAGCGGCACTGCCGGTGGCGGCAGCGGCGGCGCGATCTACACCGACGGCGACAACTACGACGTGCTCGTCGCAGGCACGATCATGAGCGACAACGTGGCGCGCGAGGGCGGCGGTGCCATCTTCTGCGTCGTTGACAGCGGGTGGGGTCAGGTCACGCTGAAGGATTCGCAGCTGAGCGACAATACGAGCGAGGAGTTCCAGAACTATCCGGGCATCTTCGATGACGTCGACGGCACGGACGTGCCGCCGATAGTGATTGACTCCACCGACGACTGAGCCGGCGGGCCGAGGATCAGCGAGCGGCGCTGTCCAGCTCGGCGTCGAGCGCGGCGCGGAATACCTCGCCGATCTGGCCAAGCTCGTCAGCGGTGATCACGAACGGCGGGGACACCTGCAGTGCCGCGCCGCGTAGCAGCCTGGTGATGACGCCACGCTCCCGGATGCTGGTGACCAGCCGCCCGCCGAGGCCCGGATCGGACTGGATGGCCTCGGGCGCGATCTCCACCGCGCCGAGCAGGCCCGCGCCGGTGCGGACCTCCGTCACGAGCTCATGGCCGGCCAGCGGCGCCAGCACTCCGGCGAGTACCGGCTCGAGCTGCCTGACCCTCGCGATCAGTTGCTCGCGTGCGAGAACGTCGAGGTTGGCCAGCGCTACAGCGCATGCGGTGGGGTGCGCCATGTAGGTATAGCCATGCCGGAAGACCTCTGGCGAGCCGGGCTGCCAGAACGGCTCGGCCACCCTCGGGCCGGCCAGTACCGCCCCGAGCGGCAAGTAGCCGGAGGTGAGGCCCTTGGCCAGGATCATCAAGTCCGGCTCCAGTGCGTAGCGGTCGCTGCCGAACCACTCGCCAGTGCGGCCGAAGCCCGTGATGACCTCGTCCGCCACGAACAGGACGCCGAGGTCACGACAAATCTCCTGGACTTGCGCGAGGTAGCCGTCGGGCGGGAAGTAGACGCCGCCGGCCCCGACGACGGGCTCGCAGAAGAACGCCGCGACGCGCTCGGGACCGGTCTGCTCTATCTGCTTGGCCAGCGCGCCCGCGTCGTCCCACGGTACGTGCTCGACCAGGGTGACCATCGGGCCGAACGGGTCGGAGTTGGCGGGAATCCCGCCGATGGAGGTCCCGAAGGCATTGACGCCGTGGTAGGCATGCGTGCGGCCGATGATGACCTGCCGGTCCGGCTGGCCGACCGCGCGCCAGTAGGCGCGGCACAGCTTCGCGGCCGTGTCGATTGCGTCCGAGCCGCCGCCGGGCGTGAAGAACGCCTTGGCGTCCGGGATCGGCGCGAGCGCCGCGATCCGTTCCGCGAGAGCCTCGGCTGGCCTGCTGGAGAACACCTCGAATGCCTGGTAGGCCGCGATCTCGTGCATCTGGGCCACCGCCGCCTCCGCCAGTTCCGCGCGGCCGTGGCCGATGTTGCAGTACCAGAGGCTGGCTATCGCATCGAGGTAGGAGCGTCCTGTCTCGTCGTAGACGGTCGCGGCCTGGCCGCGGACGATCGTGACGGTGCGTCCGGCCGCTCGGGCCATGTTGGCGAACCCGTTCCACATGACGGGCCGCGGCGAACTGTCGGATGCGGACACGGCGTTCCCTTCCCTCGGCGGGGCGGGCGCCTGTGCTCCGCCCGGCGCTGGTCGGACTCGCGACTTAATCTATCGGGCTCAGAACTGCGACTTCAGTTCCTCGATCTCGCGGGTCTTGTCCCGCAGCGCGTCATACGCCGGCCGCTCCCGGATCCGGGCCAGCGCCCAGCGAACTGCCTCGGCCCGGTTGGGCGCGATCCCTGCGGTGATGAGCGTGTCCAGCGTCTCCAGGTCGGCAGGCGCGAGCCGGGCCATCACTGGCGTCAGGTCACCGGCACCTGCGGCGCGCGCCTCCAGCGGGCGGTCGGGCCCGCCGACACGGATGCGCATCACGTTGGGCTCTGTGCCAGCTGTCCGGATTTCCATCCTTTGCATCTCGGGCAGCTTCGCCGCGAGCTCGTCGCGAAGCTGCCGTATCTGCTTGCGATTCGCTCGATGGAAGTCGTCCATGACCTCGTCGCGCCCGGCCTTGTCACCGGGGGTGTCGATCGTGATCCGCAGCAGGATCTCGCCAGGCTCGACCGCTGGGTCATCGCCGTAGGCAACCAGCGACACCTGCGCGATCGGCGCGCCGGGGAATCGCTTCGATACTTCCTCGCTCACCATCTGCTCGACACGTCTGAGCGCTGCGCGGTCCATGGCCGACCTTCCGTAGCTGTAGTTACATCACTAATCACCGTAACTACAGTTACACGAGCAAGCAACGGCTGCAAGAGTACTGGTGCTGCCAGCCGCCCTGTTCAGCCGCGCACCGGTGCGTGCTGCCGAGCGGGAGAGGTGAGCTGCCGGTACAGCGCCTCTGTCTCCGGGTGGGGCTCGCCTCCAGGCGCGACGTCCTCGATCGCGTCAAGGCAGTGCCGCCAGGCCTCGGCGACGCCGGCGCTGTTGCCGGCCGCGTGCTCGGCCCGCATCAGCAGTCGCCACAGCTGCTCGGCCGAGATCTCGGCCGCGAGGCCGGCCCTGGCGGCGCGCGCGGCCGCGCGCGGGACCCCGGTCGCCAGCTCGAACTCGCCCAGCGTCAGCGCCGCGTCGACGACCTCAGCCCGGACCGTCTCGATCAGCGGTATGTCGATCCACCAGTAATAGCTGCCCGCGAACGGCTCGCCGCGGACCAGGGCCAGCCCGGCACGCATGTCCTCCGCGCTGGAAGTGCTAGTAATCAGGGCGCGGAACTCGGTCCAGTCCAGCCACGCGTCCGGGTGCAGCAGGTAGTTGCCGTTACCCGCATGGATGATGTACTCCCGGCCGTCGCTGGCCCGGCCAAGCCGGCGCCGCGTGCGGGTGATGATCTGGCGGATCGCGTCCGAGGGCTTGGGGTGGTCGGGATCGGCGCCGAGCATGCTGCACAGCGCCGAGTTCGTCAGCCCGCCCGGCGCTGCCAGCGCCAGTGCGAGAACGAGCTCGGCCTGCTTGGGCTGCAGTTGCTCAACGGCGCCGGTAATGACGAAGGGGCCGAGGATCCGTATCTCCAGGCGCCGGATCTGCGTGCGTGCAGCCGCCGAGGTAGCCTGCCCGGCCGAGGTGGCCAGGCCAACCCACGGCGGGGCAGGCACCCCGTCCGGCGGCGTCGCGGACAGCGGCGCGAACCCTGCTGCTGGCGAGGCGAAGGCGGCAGTGGCTCCGTTCGCTGGCGTCCCGGCAAACGTCGCCGGCAGGCCGGCAGGCATCCCGAGCTGATGCCAGGCCGGGTTCGCCGGGTCATCGTCCTCGTCGTGCGCGCCGTCCGCTGGCTCGTAGCCGGCTTCCTCGCCGTCCTCGCCCCACGCCGGATACGCGGTGTCGGGCTCGGCCACCATGCTCGCAGCCTGCGGGATCCACGGCGGTGCGCCGTACACCGCATATGGCACCTGATCCGGGCTGACGTCCTGCAGGCCAGCGGCGACGGCGAACAGCGTGGTGATCGCCTCGTACTCCGCCTCCGACAGCGATCGCGGCCGCACCATGATCTGCAGCGGGATGACGTTCGCCAGGATCTCGCCCTGATGCCGCGGGTCCGGCGCGAGCTGCAGCACAGTCGGCGCCATCCGTCCGTCGGGCGCCTCCGGGTCGCCGGCCACCAGAGCCGCGATACCGCCAGGACCGTCCTCGGCTAGCTCGAGCAGGCGGGCCAGCTCGTCCGGCGCCGGCTCGAGCCGGCTGACCAGGATGGTCAGTCCCCAGTCCTCGTCGTCAGGCGCGGTCAGCCGCAGCTGGCGCACGTCGGCGGGCGGGCAGTCGGCCAGCCTGCTGCTGACCGCCATGCTCCGCTCGTCCAGCAGGCTGATCGCTTCATCGAGGCTCGCGCAGTGCTCCGCGCGGCCGAGCGTCGCGAGGTCGTCGAAGCCGACCAGGATGAGGTCGTACCAGCCGCTCCACTGGCCGGTGGCCAGCTCAGTGGCCGCCGCGGTGACCACCCGGTCGATCAGCGCACCGGGCCCGTCGCATCCGGTCACCTTCAGTGATTCCAGGTCAAGCAGCAGGTACCCGGCATCGGTGCTGCCGACGGTAAACAGGCCGGGAAGCAGCCCGCTGCCAGGGCTGCCCGGCGCGCCCAGGCTGCCGGGGAAGACCGGGTCGTCGGCGGCAGGCAGCTCCAGCTGCCAGCACATGCCCTGCCTGCCGGGGCTTATCGCGTACGGCGGCGGGGGCGCGTCGAGGGCCGGCGCCGCGAGCAGGACTTCCAGCAGTCCAGGAGTGACGTGCAGGCCGACGATGTCGGGCAGCACCTGGCCGGCGCCGAGGATCCCTGCCTCCAGGCAGCTCAGCGCATCCGGCAGTGTCGACGGCGGGTCCGCCGCGGCAACCGCACGCAGCTTGCGCTCCGCCGCCAGGGCACGGTCGTCGGCGGGTAGCGCGATGCGCCGTCCCCGACGGCGATGCTGCCGCTGCCGCCAGCGCAGCCGCGCCAGGCTCGTCAGGACGGCGCCCGCGAGCGCTCCGGCGCCGAAGACGGCCACCTCCGGCAGCTGGTCGCCCCCTCGGCCGGCCACGTCGGCCGATGTCTGATAGCTGTCGGCAGCCTGCTGACCGGAGGCTGAACCGCTGTCGGCTGCAGAGCGGCTTGCGCTCTCGGTGGCCGAGGCGGCCGGCAGCCGGTCGCTGGCCGAGGCGTGGCGGCGCCGGTAGTGCGGGTCCGAGCTCGGATGGCCGAGGTGGTGCGTGTGCCCAGTGCTTGCCGGGCCAGTGCTTGCCTGGGCAGTGTTTGCCGAGGCTGGGTCGGCGGCGGGGGAGGGACCGGCCGACGTCGCGGACTCGGGCACCAGCAACTGCCACCCTGGCATGATCAGGGACGGGTTGGTGAAGACCTGCCCGTCGCCCATGTCGCGGCCGTAGTTCATGTTCGCTATCTCCGGATAGAGGTCGCCGGCGCCGAGGTAGTGCTGGGCGATGGTCCACAGGCAGTCGCCGGGGCGAACGGTGACCACGTGTTCGGCGGTTGTCGCGTCGAGCAGCGTGACAACCGCAGTGCTGGCTGACGAGGGACGGGCGGAGGAAGGGCCGGAAGGGTCGGCTGAGCGCTGCGCGAGGTCCGCCATGGCGGGATGGGCCGGCCGGGGCGCCTCGCCGACATGCACTTGCGCGGCGGTGGCTGCGCTCGCCGTCAGCGTCAGCGCGGGCGGCGCGGCGAACGTGAGCGCGGCCAGCGCGACGAGCCTGGCGGCGCCGCCCTGCATCCCGCCGAGCCACAGCCGGGGCGCAGCGCGACCGCGCAGCGCTGCCTGCGTTTCGGCTATCAGGGCGATGGTGAACAGCAGCCATGCCAGCCAGGAGCAGTCCCTGACGACCGCGAGCAGCACGGCGCCGTCGTCGGTGCTCGTCAGCACCGCGGCAATGTGATGCCAGCTGGCGATGTGCGATGGCAGTGGTGACCCACCGAACCGGTAGAGCACGACCGGCAGCCCGACGACAAGGGCGCCGATCACGGCAAGCGCGGTCAGTCCGGTCAGCAGGGCGCGTGCGCGACTGATCATGTTCCTCCTGTCACGCCTGTCACCAGGAATGCAGTAGCGGTGCCCGTGCAGGTGAACGAGCCGATCCCGATCATCGACAGGAACCTGGTTGGCTCCGTGATGGTCACGCTGACCCTGATGGCGTTGGTGCCGACCGCTGCCACGCGGTAGTCGTAATAGCCAGCGCTCTGCAGGTAGCTGCCGGCGGCAGCCAGCGCCTGCTGCTGATTGACCACGAAGGAACCACTGCCGTACGCGCTGGACACGTTGACGGTGGTGGCGCCTGCCCGCGCAGCCTCCTGGGCAAGCGCTGCGGCGTTCTCGTCGGCTGTCAGCTTCGCGCCGCCGTCCACGACGATTCCCGCGAGCATGGCGAGCGCGACGAACAGGACAACGATCATCAGGGAAAGCGCGCCCCTGTCACGCGCGCCAGGTCCGGTCTCGGCGTCGCCCCGCGCGGTTCGCCTGGCTGGCATGACATGGCTCCTGGTCCGCTCCCATGCGGTGGCCAGCGGGCCGCCGCAGGCCCACGATGACCCGCCAGGTGTGACACCAACGTGACAGCGCATGACCGGCTCACCGCTCCCGGTAGATGTCGAGCGGGCTGGAGAAAGTGAAGCTCATCGTGTGCGAGCCCGGCAGGCCAGGCAGGTACAGGCTCGACAGCGGGACGGTGCAGCTCACCGTCGCCGAGACGACCGCTGGCTGGCCTGGCGGGATGCTGAAGCCGTCGGTGTCCATGCTGATCACCGGATCGCAGTCCAGGCCGTCACGGCGCAGCGCCGCACGCGCGCTGGCCAGGCCCACCGCCTGCGCTGCGGACGGGCTGAGCGCGATGGATGCCTGCCGGGCCGCGTCCCGCGCAGCGGCGTCGACCGACGACTGCGCAACGGACGTCCGCCCGGCCGCGATCACGAGCCCGAGCAGCGCGAGCAGAACCGGCGCGAGCACCACCAGTTCCAGCGCGGCGCTTCCGCCCTGTGCACCTTGCTTCTGGCGAGTCGCATGGCCGGTCATGACTGGAACTCCTCGACCGGCGCCTGCACCGTCTCCGACACGCGGAACACCACGCCGGGCACGAAGCTCGGGACATGACCCGTCACGGTGATGGAAACCGTCGCGGCGCTGCTGTGCCGGGTGCTCGCCGCGGGATCGAGCAGGTAACCCTCCCCCGCCTGGCGGGCGAAGGCCAGCGCGGCGGCCGGTCCGGCGGCCTGCGATGACCCGAGAACCCTAGCGGCGTCGGCGCCCTGGCGGGCGGCGGCCAGGGCCGCGTCCCTGGCCAGGAACCAGAACGAGGCCTGGATGACCACCATGATGAACAAGAACACGGCCGGCATGACGACGACATAGCTGAGACTCAGCGCACCTGCGTCCGCCGGCGGGCGCGCCGGATCGCGGCCGCGCGTGGTCAGTCTGAGCCGCATCGGCTCGGTCAGGGCTGCGACCCGTTGCCGATATTGCCTTCCATGCTCTTCACGTGGGCAATCAGGAAGCCGCCCACGGCGACCGCCATGACCACCAGGCCGATGGCGATCGCGACCCACTCCAGGCTGAGCGCGCCGCGGTCAAGCTCGCCTGACCGGACCGCGCCGAGCCGGATGCGCAACTGGGTGAGGAGGTAGTGCAGTGGTCCAGGTGCCATGTCTGCCGTCCTTTCGTGATGGCTAGCCGAAGAGCCGGTAGAAGTCAGGGAAGATGAGCAGCACGAGGAAGCCAGCGGCGAGCATGGCGATGGGCAGCACCATGGTGGTGCTGCGCGATCCGGCCTGCGCCTTGGTCTCGGCCAGGGCCTCGGCTCTCATGGACTCGGCTCGCGCGGCGAGGGTATCGAGGATCTTGGCCCCCTCGTTCCCGGCAATCCCGGCGATCTCGGCGAGATCGGCAAGCTCGGGGATGCCAGTCTCGGCTGCTAGCTGGGCGAGCCCTTCCCACGGCGGGCGGCTGGCCTTGCGGGCCTGGTCGAGCGCGGCGGCAATGCGCTCGAAAGCCCAGCCGCCGCCTACCTGAGCGGCAGCCTCCAGCGCCTCCGTGGGGGCCGCGCCGGCGCCGCGCTCAAGCGCGACCAGGTCCAGGTAGCTGGTGAGCGCGTGCCGGAAATCCCTGCGCTTCTCTGCCGCGTTGACCCTGGTCACCACGTCCGGGATGAAGAACATCACGGCGCCCAGCAGCAGCGACCCGGCGACCGGGACGCTCCACGGCACGTGGTAGCCGCCGAGCGCGAAGACAGCGCTCAGGAACGGCACCACGGCCAGTCCCGCCAGCCCGAACATCAGCTTGCTAGCCAGCCACGCGTCTGGCCGCTGCCCGAGGAGTCGCAGGTCAGGAAGCGGCACGGGAAGCCAGGAAGCGGATGCGCCAAGACTGCGGGCCAGATCGTCAAGGCGCGACACCATCGGCTGTCCGCCGCGGATCGGCTGCGTAGCCTCGAGCCGCCCGAACGCGGCGCGCAGGCTCGGCCGGGCAGGAACTATCTCCCGCACTACTACGCCGACGGCGAGCCCGAACAGCAAGCCGGCCAGGATGATCCACGAGTTCACCAGGGCCTCCACGGCTTATCGCCGGCCGCGCTATCGGCGAGGAACCGGCCGGGCGCGGGCACCGAGCCCAGGTGGTTTAGCCAGTAGAGCCCTCCGGCGTACAGCAGCGCGACGAGCGCGAGCACGACCTCACCCTCGGCGGTGCCGTACGGAGCCGAGTAAGACTTGTTCAGCATCGCGAAGAGCGTGAATCCGGCCACGAACCCGGTCAGCCACTTAATCGTCGTCCGGTGCTGCGCCCGCTCGGCCTCGATCTCGCGGCGCGCGGCGATGTCCCTGGCCAGCATCACGGCAAGGGAGTTCAGCACGTCCCTGACGCCGCCGCCACGGCGGCCGGTGGCGATGATCAGGGCCGCCGCGATCCGGTCACCGGCCGGGTCGTTGATGGCGGCGGCGAACTCCCGCAGGGCCGCCTCAGTGCCGCTGCGCGCCGACAGCCGCAGTGCCAGCCGCGATACCGCGGGCGCGATGGCAGCGGGCGCGGAGCGCGCGGACGCCTCCAGCGCGTCCTCCAGGCCGCGGCTCGCTGTCAGCATGTCCGACAGTCGCCGGGTCCACTGTTCCAGCCCTTCCAGGACCGCGACCTGACGGCGGGCCGCGCCGGTGGACATGATCCTCGGCAGGAACAGCACTGCCGCCACCGCCGCAATCGCGGCTACCGGCCAGCGGGCGATGAACAGCACTAGCAGGCCAGCGCCGACGGCAACGAGCCCGCGCCTGGCGCCCGGCCGGCTGGGGCGCCAGCGCCGCCTTGGCGGCGTGCCGGGCGGCACCGGCGGCCTGGTGAGCTCCATGAGGAGCACACAGATGCCGATCACGATGAGGCCGCCCGCCAGCCCGGCTAGTGTGCTCACCGGAACCAGCTCTCCAGCCGACGCTGCACGTCAGGGCGCTGCCCGTTGGCGTGCCTTCCGTTGGCGTGCTGTCCGTCCGCTGCCTGCCCGTCGGCGGGATTAGGCGCGGCCACCCCGTTCCCGTTACCGAGGTGGCCGGGCTGGCCATGCACTACAGCCGGCCACGGCTGAGCCGGCGCCCGGCGTGCCGTGCCTGGCGGCTCGGGCTGCCGCCAGGACCGATGCTGGTCGAGGACACCGACGTCGAACCCGACAGCGGTGAGCCTGGTAAGCATGCCGGGCGACGGCGTGTGCGCTGCGCAGGCGCGGCCCGTGGCGGGGTCGGGCAGGAAGAGCCTGTTCACGGCGGGCCGCTCGGTGTCGCCAGGCGGCATGACCTCCAGGATCTCTGTGACGAACCGGACCGTGCGGGTGCCGTCGTAGCCGCGCCGAATGTGCACGATGAGGTCCACGGCCATGCCGACCAGGATGTGAATGGCCCGTTCCGCGAGGGCCAGCCCGCCCCGCAGGCCCAGGATCAGGATCCGGTCGAAGGCTTCCGCCGGAGAGTTCGCGTGCAGCGTGCACATCGACCCGTCCTGGCCGGAGTTCATCGCCTCCAGCATCGGCATGATCTCGTCCCGCCTGACCTCTCCGACGATGATGCGGCGCGGGTTGTGCCGCAGCGCGTGCGCGACGAGGTCGTGCAGGGTTATGCCGCCGACTCCCTCGGAGTTGGGCTCGCGGGCCTCGAACGGGATGACATCCGGGTGCTGGCCAAGCTCGTGCAGGTACAGCTCGTACTCCGACTCCAGCGTGGCCACCCGCTCGTCGGGAGGTATCTCGCTGGCCAGCGCTCGCAGCAGGGTCGTCTTACCCGCGTTGACGCCGCCGGTGACGATGATGTTGCACCGGCTGCGCACCGCGGCAGACAGGAACGCGGCGATGGCGTTGTCGATGCTGCCCAGCTGCACAAGCCTGGCCAGGCTGATGTCTGGCTGCCCGTGGCGGCGCAGTGACACGCACGGCCGCGGCGTGACCGACATGGTGGCGGTCAGCCGCGCGCCGCCGCTCAGCGCGACATTGACCAGCGGCACCGCCGCGGAGAAGTCGCGTGCAGTCTGGCCTCCCCTGGTCGCCCACGTGCGGATCATCGACGTCAGCGCCTCGTCGCTGGCCGCGACCGGCGGGCCGGCCACCCGTTCGCCGCTGGCATAGGTGACCCAGACCTGGTCGCACCCGTTGACGTCCACGTTCTCCACCTGCGGGTCGCGCAGGTAGTCCGACAGCGGCCCGAGCCCGTACCGCTGGTCGTGCACCGCGCGCGCCAGCCTGTCCAGCTCGCCGCCTGCCGATGCTGGCAGCAGGCCTGCCCGGACCTGTCCCTCCAGCCAGCGACGTGCAGCCTCCCTGATCAGCGGCATGACGTCCGGTGTCGCCGCGCCGTCGTCGAGCTGGGCGGCCATCATGGCGATGATGTGGCCGACGCCCTCAATCAGCCGGGGGTCAGCGAGCCCGCTGAGGCTGGCGGGAGGTATCGGCCCTGACGGCGGCGTAGGGCCAGGCTGCGGCATGACCGCGCGCTCCGCCGCGGAGGCACGTTCCTGCGCTAGCGGGCGTTCCTGCACCGGCGCGGGCTGCGGCATGGCCGGCTGCGAGAGGCCGCTGCCCGGCGCGGCACCCGTCGGAATCCCGGCGGGGATGGCCTGGTGCTTCGTGCCTGCGTCCTGCGCAGCCCCGTCAGTGCCCTGGCCGTTCATGTCTGCCGGCGGCGCCGGCGGCCACTGCAGGCTCATCCGCTTGTGCCGTACTCGGAAGCGCCTGGCGCGGAAGGCCTGGCCATCGGGGCGACGCCGGCCGGCACCTGCGGATCCCCGGCCGGTGCCTGCGCGCCCGCCTGGCTGCCGGCTTGCCTGCGCAGCGCCTGCCCGGCTCGCTTCGCCGCGGCCATCAGCTCGCCCGAGGTGAACCGGCGGCGCTGCTGGCCGTCCGACAGCACTGCCGCCGAGCTTGCGTCATCTGGCAGCGTCGCGATCACCGGAGCGCCGAGCGCGCTGGCCATCTCCCTGGCCGGGTACCGCCCGGGCCCCGTCACCAGCAAGCACACTCGCTCGGTGCTGCCGAGCAGCTGCCCGAGCATCTCGATGCGGGGCCGCGCTGCCCACGCCTGGCGCAGCGTAGGCCGCAGCACGAGCACTACGATGCTGGCCGCCGCGAGCACGGCCAGCGGCTGGCCGTCACCGGCGTCAAGCCGCCCGCAGTCAGCGATCACGTCGCACTGCTGGGCCGCGAACGTGGACGCTACTGCCGGCCAGGCGGAGGCCAGCCCTACGGCCTGGCGCGGATCTGTCAGGCCCGGCAGCACCATCCTGGTCTTATCCGTGTCGAGCGGCACGAGTTGCCCCGGCAGGCTGGCAGCGGCAGCTGCCGGGTTGCGGCCCGCCTCGATCGCGTGCTCCACCAGCGCGAACCCGCCGGGCAGATGGCCGCCAAGCGCACCGGCGAGCACTGAGCCGCCGCCCGGGTCGCACTCGGCGACGATCACCGGCGCCGGCCAGCTGAGGGCCAGGGCCAGCGCCGCCGTGGTCACGCCTGGCGACCCGCCGGGCGAGACCAGCGCGAAGACCGAGCCCATGCTCAGCCTCCCCGGCTGGTCAGGATGAGGGCGAACTGTCCGGTCGAGGCCTGCGCGGCGACCGCCTGTCCGGACGAGGATGCGACGAGCAGGTCGATGACGTCGAAGCCGTCCTGATCGGTGGCGAGGTTCACTGCCTCCACGACGGCGGGCACCGGGCTGGTCAGCTCGGCAGCGCCGCTCGAGCTTGCCTGCTGGCCCTGGTCCCCTGGCGTTGCCACGATCAGCACCCGGTCGCCAGGAACGAGTCCGCTGGCGGGCAGGCTCTCCGGCTTGAGCGGGACGGGCACGAGCACCTGCCCTGGCCCCGGTGGCTGTGATGAGGTCAGGTCGGCGGGCGCCAGCAGGGTGCCTGGGCGGAGGGTGACGGCGGCCAGCTCGCCCGCGACCTGGCCCAGCTGCGAGCCTGGGATGACGTGGACTCCGGCAGGAACCGTCACGTCCGCGATTCCCAGGTCGCCCGCGGTGATGACGCCATAGGCGGGCACGGCAGAGGTCACCATCACCACTGGTACCTGGTGGTCGGCACGCTGGTACACCGCGACGCTGACCAGCACGCCGGTCCCGGCCAGGGCGATGGCAAGCGCCAGCATCGCCGGCCGGCGGCGTCGCGGCAGGCCGCGCAGCTGGCCCGCCGGGCCGGCCAGCTGGCCGTTGCCGTTGCGCGGCACGTCGGTCGTCGGGAAATAGGCTGTGCCGATGCCGGCTCGCGGCTGCCTGCTCATGGCGTGCTCACCAGCGCCTCTCCTTGCGCTATCGGTAGGGCGAACGGGAACGGCACGATCAGGCCGGGGTTGAGCTCCCCGCCGGTGCCGCCGGAACCGGTCCAGCTGACATTCCAGGTGACGGCGACCGAGGCCTGGTAGGCGTTGCCTGGCTGCCCTACCGAGGACTCGTCGTAGGTGTACTCGCACCGCGTGTGCTGCTGCGCGGCCGACTTCTTGTCGTTGTAGGCGCTGCCAGGGCCGGCGCAGTTCAGCGGCGCAAGGCCGCCGCCCGGCTCAAAGGTGAGGCCCACCGGCGTCGCGATGGCCGTTGCCCATACCGGCCCCGCGCTGACTGTCACGCTCACCGTGCGCCACTGCGCGTGCGGCACCCAGAACCACTCAGGCAGGCCCACCAGGCCGTCCTTGCCGGCAGGCGGAGCGGTGCCCGGCCTGATGGTCGGGATCTCCAGCTCGTTCAGCGCCTGCTGGAGCAGTTCCTGCGGCGTCACCTGCGGCGCGCCAGTCGCCACGTTGACAAGCTGTGCCATCGTCGTGCCCCCGCCGGTGTGGCCGCCGAGGCAGGTCATCAGCTCCCAGACGAAGCCCTTCGGAGCGGGCCAGGGCAGGCCGAGTGCCAGCACACCTTGCTCTGTCAGCGGGGTGAAGGTGCAGGTTGTGACGATCTTGGTGCTGCCTCCGCCGCCGCCACCGCCGCCACCGCCGCCACCGCCGCCGTATCCGCACTGCACGGTGATCCACTGGCCGCCGAGGTCCACGGTGCACTGGCCGCCGCCGCTCCCGTTTCCCCCCGCCGCAGCGGGTGTGGCCGGACCCGCCAGCACCGGCACGAAGGCCGCGGCAGTCGTCAGGATGAGGGCGGCAACTCCTCGCCTCACGGCGCGCATGGCACGCCCTCGACTGTCTGCACCCAGATCATCCAGTGCCCGTCCACGAGGTTGAGCCTGGTGACGAGGTTCTCGTCGGCAATGCCAAGCGAGCCGGGCACGATCTGGCCGGTGCTCGCGAACTCCAGGCCCGAGTCGCTGGCGTTGTCGCAGTCGTGCACCCAGGCCGCTGTCCCGTGCACCCGGATCCCGATGATGTGCTGCACGACCTGGCCGTAGCTGATCTCGTTCCTGGCCCAGGCCTGACTGAACGCGCTGATGGCGTTCCTGATCGTCGCCGCGTCCAGGTACGGGCTGAGCAGCTGCTTGACCCTCGCAGGGCTGCGCGACTCGAACGAGGCGGCCATCGCCGAGGTATAGCCGGTATAGGCGGCGGCGACCTGCTGACGTGGTGTCAGCATCACCGCAGCGGGTGCCGCGCCGGTCGAGGCGGCGGGCTTGACCGGCAGCTGGACCGGCGCCGCGGATTCGCCGCAGCCGGCCAGCAGCAAGGCGAGGCACGCTGCGAGGGCGGCGGCTGCGCAAGGCAGCGCCGTCACTCGGCTCGGTGTATGCGAAGTCATAGTGAACTCCGTGAGACATCTGGGCTGACCTGGCACTGCGGGCGGCTTGTGAGTTGCGAGTCAACCGTCTGCACCATAGGAGCGCCGTGTAAGCAAGCTGTTAGCGCGGCGTTAGCGCGCAGGTCACGCGCGCTGTGCGGGCTGGAAAGCCGCCGTCGTGTCAGCCGCGTGCGGTATCAGCCGCCTGCCGCAGCGGCGTGCGGCTGGCCGTCGAGCCCCGTCCAGCCATCGCGCCTGGCGCGGTAGCTCCATCGGTCGCGGCCGTCCCGCCCCACCCGCCGCTCGCGCGCAGCCGCGTCTGCCGGATGCAGCGGCCAGCTGGCGGGCGCCCGGATCCCGGCAAGCGTTGGCATCGGCTGGCAGAGCGCGAAGCTGGAGACCAGCGGCGCGAGCGCGTACCTGCCGGTAGCGGCATCCTGGCGGAACAGGCAGGAGTCCAGGAGCTCGGCCACGATGGCGGACGACCTGTCGGCGAGCGCGAAGACCAGGTGCTCGGTATAGCTTGCCTTGCGCGAATGAGCGATCAGCCACAGCGCGTTCCTGGCTCCGGGACTGAGCGCCCGCCACGCCTCGTGCAGTCGGCGCGCGACCGAGAGGTCGCCAACGGCCAGGCTGGAGAGCACGTCATCTGCGTGAGCCACATCGCCGGCCTGACCCGACGTAAGCCAGGTAGCCAGGTTTGTCAGTCGCAGGGCGGGGCTGGCAGCCAGCCGGGCCCCGGCGATGCGCAGCGCAAGCGGCAGCCCAGCGCAGGCTGTCACGATGGCGGCAGCGGCCCTTGCTTCTGCCGCGAGCCGTTCGGCGCCGGCGATGTTGCCAAGCAGCGCGACGGCCTCGGCCTCGCTCAGCGGCCCTACCTCGATGCTGTGAGCGCCTTCCAGGTCGGCCATCCGGCCGCTGCTGGTAACCAGCACTGCCGAGCCCTCGGTACCCGGCAGCAGCGGCCGCACCTGGGCCGCGGCGGCAGCGTCATCGGCGAGCACCAGGACCCTGCGGCCTGCAAGCAACGAGCGATAGAGCGCGGCCCGTTCCCGCATGGCGTCAGGAACGCTGTCGGCCGGCACGCCAAGGGAGCGCAGCATCTCGCCGAGCACGCCCTGCGGCTGCCTGCACTCAAGCCGGCCGCCGAGGTCGATGTACAGCTGTCCATCGGGGAACTCGCTGGCTGCCAGGTGCGCGGCCCGGAGGGCCAGCGCGGTCTTCCCCACCCCGGGCGATCCGGTCAGGACCGTCACCGCCATGGCGGGGCCCGGCATGCGGCGCGCGAGCGCCTCGAGCATCGGCTCGCGCCCGGTGAAGTCGGGCGGCGCCGCGGGCAGCTGGCGGACCGGCGTCCACACCGGATGCGAGCCCGCCACCAGCGACAGCGGCCGCGGCCGGAATGCAAGGGCCGGGCTGTCGTCCAGGATCTGGCGCAGCATCTCGCTGGCCTCCGGACCGGGATCCTGACCGAACTCGCGCGTGGTCAGCTCCCGCAGCCGGCTGTAGGCGTCGAGCGCGGCCACCTTCTGCCCGCACCGGTACAGGGCGAGCATGAGCTGCACATGCGGATGCTCCGACAGCGGGTCGGCCGCGAGGACCGCACGGATCTGGCTCAGCAGCTCAAGGTGCTGGCCGAGGGCAAGCCGGGCGTCCATGAGCCATTCGCGCGCATCCCGCCGCTGCTCGAGCAGGGCGGTAGCAGCCGCCCGCGATACCGGGGTGTCCGGCACGTCGGCGAGCGGCGGATCGCGCCACAGCCGGCAGGCCTGCTCAAGCAGGCGCGCGGCGTCCTCGGGGTTCCCGCTGTCGAGCGCCTGCCTGCCGCGGCTGATGAAGGCCTGGAAGTCCGCGGCATCGAGTTCACCCGGCGCGATGGCGATCTGGTATCCGGCCGGGTGAGTCTGAATCCGGGCGTTATCAGCGAGGGCGCGGCGCACGTCGCGCATCCGCACCCGCAGCGCGGTATCGGCGTCCCGCGGCGGATCGTCGCCCCAGATGGCGTCGATGAGCAGGTTCTTGCTGGCCGGCTGTGACGCATGCAGTAACAGCACGGCGAGGGTCGCGCGCTGCGACGGCCGGGCCAGCGAGAGCCGCGCTCCACCGTCAGTTTCGGCTAATAACGGCCCGAGGATGCAGAATCGCATCGGCGGCTCCCGGAACTGCGGACAAGCACCAACTCATCGCACAACGTGGCAGACACGCTACTTCGGCGCGGCAGGTCGCATACGGCAAACGCGAGAGTTGCGTTGCGAATTGCACAGGACGCCCGTGCCTGGCACCATGCTCGACCGCCTGGGTAAGGCGACGGTACCGAAGGCGCCGGCGCTGCCGGCCGACTTCTCCTGGCCTTGGGCCAGGCCGCCGGCCGGCAGTTCACCTACTTCTGCAGGAACACCAGGGCCCCTGCGCCGAGCGTCACCATGATCGCTATCGCGATCAGTGCGAGCAGCAGGCGCAGCAGCACCCGCCAGAACACGACGATCCCGATGGCTATGAGCACGATCGCCGCTTTCGCGTGCTGAAGTTCCTGGCCTGCACCCTCTCCGATGCCATGCATCTTTGGTCTCCTGACTGGCTGTTGCCATTCAGGGGGCCTGCGACAGGATGCATACGTCCTGGTAGACGGGGCGTTGCATTCCGTCACCAGGCCGGTAACATGATCTCTATCGCTGACCCTCCTGTCCTGGGCTGGGTTTGTGATAAGTGGCGCGGTCCGATGCGGCGAACATTGGGCCGCGCTGTATGTTGTGGCCCGTTTCCGCGGGCGGTGCTCGCTGAGCCCGCCTCCGCGGGCAGGGTTGCCGGACGCTGGCTCTGTCATCGCCAGGTTCTCCGGCCCTGCTGCGGGCAGCAGTGCGCGCTGCGCTCAGCGCTTTCTTCGTCCGGGTTACACCAGACGCGCCTCCCCTCCGCCGCCGTGATCATCACGGCTGCGCATCTATCAAGGCGGCTACCTGCCGCCTCGCTGGCTCACTCTGCGAGCGAGTGCTGAGGACACTGTCTGGTCCTTCAATGGTCTCTTTGGCAATCGCCATTGGCAAGTGCCATTTCTACGGAATAGAGTGCGGCAGCAGGCCGAAAGCGTCCCAGTGATGCAGAGTTTGGCCACAGGGAGGGATGAAACAGAAGTTGCCAGGATCCGGCAGTCCCACGATGCGGCGGCGCGAGTTGGGCGTGCTGCTGCGAGCACTGCGGACCGAGCATGGCTGGACAGTCGACCAAGTTGCGCAGCGATTGCTCGTTTCTCCGTCGAAAGTGAGCCGACTGGAAACTGGTCAGCGCGGGGCGAGTCCGCGCGATATCCGCGACCTGTGCGATCTCTATGACGTCGACGAGGCACTCCGGCTGCAGCTCACTGAGCTTGCTGCCGAGGGCAAGCAGCATGCTTTGGCGCGGGGCCTGCCCTACGCCACCTACGTCGGCCTGGAGTCCGAAGCGACGGCGATCAGTGACTTCGGCCTTGGAGTCGTGCCGGGCCTCCTGCAGACCGCGGGTTACGCGAGAGCCGTGCTCAGAGCGATGCGGCCTGGGCACTCCGATGACGCCATCGAACTGCGGGTAAAGGGTCGGCTCGACCGCCAGCGGCGCCTCAGCGCAGAAGACGCTCCGCGCTTCCACGCCCTCATTGACGAGGGCTTGCTGCACCGAGTGGCGGGAAGCCCGGAGACCATGCGCGCTCAGCTCGATCACCTGGTAGCCGCGTCGCGGCAGCCGAATATCGCTATACAAGTACTGCCGTTCGCAGCAGGAGTCCTTCCAGTCACAAACAACAAGTTCATAATTCTTGAGTTTTCAAAGCCCTTCGTGAGTGAGCTGGTTTATATCGAGGGCATGCACGGCGACGTTTATCTAGATCGGCCTGACGAAGTTGAGACTTATAAGTCTAGCTTCCGGGCAATGCGAGAAATGGCGGCAACCGAGGAGGAGACGCGCATGCTGGTTGAGTCGATTTCAGCACGGCTTGAGTAGCCACGGCGAAGGCCATTTTAGGTTTCACGACTCCTCGGGTGGCTTCTGCTCTACGTTCTAATGCCCGACCCTCACGGGATTCCCGATCCCTGACGGATGCCCCGAGCAGGGCAGCAACCCGCCGAGGCGTGGCGCGAAGCGAATGTCGAGCTGAGCAACCCAGCACCAGCGGTAGGAGTTGAGCAGGCGCCACTGGCTGCTCGCCGCTGGGCCTGCGCATTTCGTCTCGGTTGGCGACTGCGTCTTCGCGGGTCAGACCTGCTCAGCGGACCCGGCGGTGTGGGGACCGCGAAGGCCGGGCGGACAACGTAGCACAACACGAACGAGGCTGAATCGAGCCCTTGATCTGAACTCAGGACGCGGCCGGTGTAGGTTTGCGCTCTGAGACCGCGGCGCGGTCGTCCACCGTTGGGCGTGGCGACGTGAGCATACGTCACCACGCAGCTTCCTGTTATATCCGGAAGGCCGTGAATAGACAGGTGAAGCTATACAGAACCCAGGCAAAGCGCGTCGGCGCCCAGTGGCGCCGTTCGATGTTTTGCGCGAACGGCGAGTGCGCGGAGATTGCCAAGGATAATGGCTACATCTTGATGCGCAGCACCCTCGCACCCAAAGTGATGGTCAGGTTTACGCCTGCCGAGTTTAGAGCTCTCAGGCGCGGGTTCCAGGCCGGCGAGTTCGACGATTTCGACTAGTGGTCAGGCCGTGCGCTTCAGTACGTGCGGCCTGACCACTATCTCTGCTGCCAGCGAGTAGACTTTCTCACCGCAATAATGTGCGTCGACCATCTCTCGCGTTCTTCGTTGACTATATTTATCGTTCGGCGACTGCGCGTCGGCGCCTACGCACCCCCGCGCAAGTTCCGTTCAGCACTCGTCCCTAGATCGAGAAGGCTAAATATGGCAGCTGTTGGCACACGGCCACGGAAGTCCCCGGCCTGGCGGAAGGCGACCTTCTGCCAGAACAGGGAGTGCGCCGAGGTCGCGGAGGAGGACGGGGAGATCCTGCTCCGCAGCACTCGTGAACCAGGCACTGTAGTTCGATTGACCGGCGCCGAGTGGCGAGCCTTTACCGAGGGCATAGCGGCCGGAGAGTTCTCCGAGGGGCTAGCCAGCCAGCCGGAGTGATTGCTCATTCGCCGCAGTCGTCACGCGATACTGCGGGCTCGTCAGTCCGCTAGTACGACGGCGAACAGGTCGCCGTGCTGCGCGGCTCGGTTCAGTACGTCATCTGCCGTGAACGCCAGGTCGCTCGCGCGCTTGCACGCTTCCACCTCGTCCCAGGTAACGGGCGTGGATACGGTCGGCCGCTCCCGTGCGCGCAGCGAATAGGGTGCCACGGTCGTCTTCGTCGAGCTGTTCTGGCTCCAGTCGATCAGTACCTTGCCGGGCCGCAGGGCCCTGGTCATGCGGGACACCACCAGCTTCGCCTCATCAGCCTCGAGTTGCTCGGCCAGTTCCCGCACTAGCTCACTCGTCTGCTCGGAGGTCATGCCGGAGATCGCGGCGCACAACTGCAGGCCTTTGCCGCCGGAGGTCTTCGCAACCGGCTCAAGACCGCGATCGGCCAGCAGCGGACGGAGCAGTAGCGCGACCTCGCAGCACTGCACGACAGTCGCGGGCGGCCCTGGATCCAGGTCGAACACCATTAGGTCGGGCTTGCCTACGTCCGGGTACCGCCACATCGTCCGTCCACGCCGTCTGGGAAGCGCTTGATCGTGACCGGTCGCCCCGCGATATGCGGCAGCAGCAGCGGCGCGATCCGCTGGTAGTAGTCGAGCACCTGTGCCTTGGTGAACCCGGCGGCCGGATACAGCACCTTGTCCAGGTTCGACAGCGTCAGCGCCCGGCCGTCGACTTGCACCGCCACCTTCTGCGCCTCAGGGCTCACGGACGACCTCCGCCGGGTCCTTGTCGTCCCTCAGCCCCTTGTAGGACGGCCCGCGCAGTCGCCCCGAACTCGTCCACGATCCGAAAGCGACATCAGCCACGAGCACGGGCTCTACCCAATGGGAGGAACGCGCCTCTTCCGCCGGGATCTCCGCGGCGAACGGCGATGTGGCCCGGCGCAGCGGCCCAAGGCGTTCGCTCAGCATGCGCAGCGTCTGCTGGGTGAACCCGCTTCCCACGTGCCCGCAGTAGACCAGCCCGCCTTCTCCCTGGACGCCGACCAGCAGTGACCCGATCCCCCCGGCCCGGCCGCCCTCGCCGGCCTTCCAGCCGCCGATCACGACTTCCTGGCGGCGGATGTTCTTGATCTTCACCCAGGAAGCCGACCGGCGGCCCGGCTCGTATCGGGACTGCAGCCGCTTGGCCATGATCCCTTCCAGGTCATGCTGCCGGGAGACGGCCTGCATATCCTTGCCGGACTCGCCGGTGAAGGAGGGCGGCGCCTGCCAGTTCCCGCCGCCAATGGCTAGTCCGTCCAGCAGTGCACGCCGCTGCGCGTACGGCTGGTCAAGCAGCGGATCGTCGTCCAGCCACAGCAGGTCGAAGGCCAGGTAGCTGACGGGCACCTGCGCCGCGAGCACCCGCGCCTGCGCGGGCGAGCTGATGTTCATCCGCTGCTGCAGCGACTCGAAGTCGGGCCACTCACCGTCGCCGAACGCGACAATCTCGCCGTCGAGCACTGCCCGCGCCGCCCGGACCGCGCCGCCCAGGCCGGCCAGCTCGGGATAGACGAGGCTGACGTCGCGGCCAGTGCGCGAGGTCAGCCTGAGCCTTCCGCCGCTGACGTGAGCAAGAGCGCGGATGCCGTCCCACTTCATCTCGTACGCCCAGCCAGTGTCGCGGGTCGGCAGCGTGCCCGTGACCGCCATCATGGGCCGCAGGGCGTCCGGCCCGGCCCGCTCCCACTTGCTGGTCACCCTCGGACCATACCCGCCCGCAACCCGCGCTAGCGGCGGCGAACAGCCCGGCCGGGCAGCTAGCCCATGGTCTTGGCGCCGTCCAGGGACTCCCTGATGATGTCGGCGTGCCCGGCGTGCTGAGACGTCTCGGCGATCACGTGCAGCAGCACCCGCCGCACCGACCAGCTTGCGCCCTTCTCGTACCAGGGCGCCTCGGGCAGCGCGTGCGCCGCGTCCAGGTCGGGCACGGACTCCGCCAGCTCGTCGGTCGCGCGCGCAACGGACTCGTACTCGGCGAGCAGGCCGTCCAGGGTCTCCCCTGGCAGCATCCTGAAGCCATCCGCGTACGCCTGCATCGCGGCCTCGTCCTGCCAGCCCGGGATGGCCGCGGCGCCCTCCACGATGAACCTGGACCACTGCCGCTCAACCGCGGTCACGTGCTTGATGAGGCCGCCGACCGACAGCTGGCTTACGGTCGTCTGCCGCGCCGCCTGCTCATCGGTCAGGTCCCTGGCGGTGTACCGCAGGAAGTGCCTGTGCTTTGCGAGCGTCTGCAAGATGTCAGCCCGCTCGCCGGTCACGGTGCCGGTAGCGCCCATGGATCTTGCCTCCGCAGTCTGGCCGGCGGCCAGTGCGCCGCCTCTGGACGGGACGTTACCGGCCGCTGCTGACAGTCTTCCTGGCCGGCCCGAACGTGTCCTGGGCGCCGCCTGTCGCCGCCACTGCCGTGGCAGGATGCCGGGATGGAGGACCCGCGCGCGCAGGCTGGCGCGACCATCGGCATGGACTGGGGCCGCCGCGGGGCCGAGGCCATCTGCCGGGCCGGCGGCGTGGCGGTGGTGGTCGACGTACTGAGCTTCACTACCACGCTGACCGTGGCAGTCGACGCTGGCGCGGAGGTCTACCCGTTTCCTTTCAACGACGCATCAGCGTCGGAGTTCGCCCGCCTGCACCGCGCGACGCTGGCCGTGGGCAGGTTCGAGGCTCGCGGCAGCCACCCTGGCGAGGTCAGCCTGTCGCCAGCCAGCGTGCGCGCGGCAGCCGGCCTGGCCAGGATCGTGCTGCCGTCGCCGAACGGGTCGGCGCTGGCCAGAGTCCTCGCCGATCGCGGCGTGACCGTGGTAGGGGCCGCGCTGCGCAACCGGGCGGCGGTGGCGCGCTGGCTGGCCGCACGACTGGCCGCAGCGACCAGGACTCTGGACACCGTTGCTGGCCAGCCTGGCGCGGGAAGCACTGGCGCGGGAAGCATGACGGCGGTCAGCGCTGTCGCCGTCATCGCCGCGGGCGAGCGCTGGGCCGACGAGTCCCTGCGGCCCGCTGTCGAGGACCTGTGGGGCGCCGGCGCTGTCATCGCCGCCGTCCGCGAGCTCACGGGCGCGGGTCTTAGCCAGGAGGCGCGAGCCGCCGCCGCGGCCTTCGCCGACGTTGCCGCCGAGTTGCCCGCGTGCCTCGCAGACTGCGCGAGCGGCCGCGAACTGGTGGCGAAAGGCCTCGCCGAAGACGTCGCCATCGCGGCCGAACTCGACGCCAGTCACTGCGTCCCCGTCCTTTCCGGGCAACGCTTCGTTAATGCCGGATAACAATTGGCAAGTCTGCTGAATCAGGCCGTCATGGCATCTCGCCCTGGACACACAGTTCGCGATACATTGCGATTGCCGTTTGAGTCGTCCTGAATGCACGGGGGTCGGGCGCCATGGATGAGCTTCAGCCTGGGGACCCTCGGCAGGTGGGCCAGTACCAGCTGCTGAACAGGCTGGGCACGGGCGGGATGGGCCGGGTTTATCTCGGACAGGCACCAGGCGGCCAAATGGTCGCGGTAAAGCTCATCCGCGCCGAGCTGGCGGATGATCCGGATTTCCGCCGCCGGTTCGCCTATGAAGTGGCGGCGGCCAAGCGCGTAAGCGGCGTATTTACCGCACCTGTCGTCGACGCCGATCCCGACGGCCCGCAGCCCTGGCTGGTCACGGCCTACGTTTCCGGCCCTTCGCTGGCCGCTGCCGTGGCCGAAATCGGGCCGCTGCCGGTCGAGTCCGTGCGCACCCTGGCTGCGGGACTTGCCGCCGGCCTGAGCGCCGTGCATGCTGCCGGGATCGTGCACCGGGACCTCAAGCCGTCCAACGTTCTGTTGGCCAGCGACGGTCCGAGGATCATCGACTTCGGCATCTCGCGCGCGGCGGACACCGCCTGGCTGACCCGCGCGGGCGGCGTCATGGGCTCGCCGGGCTTCATGTCGCCCGAGCAGGCCGAAGGTCACAAGGTTGGCCCGCCGACCGACATTTTCAGCCTGGGCGGAGTGCTGGCCTTCGCCGCGTCCGGACGGTCGCCGTTCGGCGCAGGCTCGCCGTCGGCGCTTCTCTACCGCGTGGTGTACGGGACCGCGGCCCTCGGTCATGTGCCGGCCGAGTTGCGGCCGCTGATCGAGCGCTGCCTGGCCAAGGACCCGTCGGCACGGCCTACGACCAGGCAGCTGCTGGCCGAGCTCGGTGCCGCCGAGCCGAACAAGGACTGGCTGAGCAGGCACGCCCCGTTCCTGCGAGGGCCGGCGTCTGTCGCCGCGAGGGCCACCTCGGTGGCACGGGGTTCGCACGGCGCGTCCGCAGGCGGCCGGGCGGCGGGCGGCACCGCAGCTGCCAGGGCGGTGGCCGTCCCGCTCACCGTCGTCGACGGGGCACCGGCCGCAGCCCCGGCTTCGCTCACAGACCGCGCCCGGCCGGCCCAGCTCACAGACCGCGCCCGGCCCCAGCTCACAGACCAGGCCGCGCCGGCCCTGCTCGAAGACCACGCCGCGCCGGCCCCCCGCTCAGCGCCGGACCGGCTGGCGGGGCTGCAGCCTGACAGCCGGGCGGCGCACCAGGCCCCCGCGTCGGCCGCGCCGCAGGGCGCCCCTCCGGCTGCCCCGCAGCACCCCGCCGTCTCTACGCCGCCGGGCGGCGCTCCGGCAGCCTCGCAGAGTGGCGGTCAGCCGGCGCCGGACTACGCCGCCGCGAGTGCGGCGGCCCTAGCGGCACCAGCCGGAGCCGTGGCGGGAACCGGCTTCCGGGACTACGACACCGCGGCGGA